>CAZTRG010000068.1:0-14575 GCA_964615885.1 uncultured Planctomycetia bacterium
CTTTCTGCTGCTGATCGGGATGGCCCTGGTTGCTGATGGGCTCGAATTCCATATACCCAAGGGCTATATCTATTTTGCCATGGGCTTTTCGCTCTTCGTTGCGGTTCTCAACCTGAAGGTGATCGAGCTGAAGAGCGGGAGGGCGAAGAAGGATAGCGAAGCCTGAGGGCTTACTTCTTCAAGGCGCGGGCTTTTTCGTCAAGCTCTTCAAGCTTGAAGCGAACGCTCACGATGAAGGGCGACTCGCCCTTGACCCAGTGGCCGTAGGTGGTTGTCACGAAGGTGCCGTCGGGAAGCCGCTCGACGCCGGGATAGGCACAGTCAGCGCCCCGGGTATTGTCCATGAGCCGGACGCGGTACTGGCCCTCTCTTCCCTTGACGATGTCCTCGTAGGTGCCGACCCAACCGACCCAGTCGCCGTGGGTAGCGCTCTCGAGGGTCCGGTCCCGGAAGGAGATGATGAGCCGTCCATCGGGAGCGTACCTGGCGGTGTGCCGGTCGCCGGTCAGCGAGCCGGGGACCTCCCGTGGGGTGGTCCAGGTGACGCCCTCGTCGTTGGAGAAGATTACGTGGCCGTTCCGGCGCCGGCTGTTTTCCCGGAAGAGGACGGCGATCTGTTTGCCATCGGGAGAGCGCACGGTGCCGGGTTCGCAGAGATGCAGGTCGGAGCGCGCGAAGATGGCCTGGGGGAAGCTCCAGGAGAGCCCGCCGTCTTTGGAGAAGGTCTTGTAGACGGTAAAGAGCGCGCGCTTCGCGCGTTTGCCGTTCTTCGTGAAGAACCGGCCATCGTCGTGGAACATGGCCATGTAGTTTCCCGGACCCGTCTTCAGGTCAATCACGCAGCCCATGACGACGATTCCCCCCCAGTCACCAAGGGTCTTCAGCGGCGACCAGGTGGTGTTGTCGTCTTCTGAGACCGCCAGGCGGGCGGGATAGAGGCCGGAGAACATGATGAGGCGTTTTTTCCCGGCCGCGGCGATGACCCGGTGAATGGTCGGCACCTCCTTCGAGGTGGCCCAGTTCTCCGGTGGCTGCAGCCTGGCACTCCAGGTCAGTCCTGCATCGCTGCTGCGTTTCATGATGATCCGCCCACGTCCGTGTCCGGCGGGGTAGACGCAGATCATGGTCTTCTGGTCCTCGAGCAGGACAGTGGTGGGGTGCCCGAGATAGACGCCCTTTTCACGGTCGACGACCACCTGGCGATGCTTTTCACCAGCCAGGTCAATCAGCGGAATCGAGTAGCCGCGCGGCTGTTTTTCCGCTGCGGGCTTCTGGTCATCGGCTGCAGGACAGCGGGGCAGTGCGCCGGCCAGGAGAAAGATCGAGAGCGCAAGGGTGCTGATGGTTTTCATGTTTCGTCTGTCGCCTTACTCGTAAATGTACTTGTACTTCCAGGGGTCGCCGCTTTGCTGCTGCCATTTTTTGAGCTTCGCCTGCATGCGCTTGAGCGTCTGGGCGTGATCTGGATTGTTGGCGAGGTTGATGACCTCGTGTGGATCGCTCTCAAGGTCGTAGAGCTCGTGCCTGGCCCGGTTCAGGTAGGCCTTGACGGTGCGCTTGCCGTAGTAGCGCTCCTTGCGTTGCCAGACGCCCTGCCAGGCGGCGGAGGCCCAGAGATCGGAGGCGTGTGGATAGGCCAGGCCGCTGGCGATGTTCAGGGTGTACTTGAAACGCCTCTCGCGCAGCACCCGCATCGGGTAGTACATGGTGATCTCGTGGAAGGTGTGGGAGGCGTAGACCTCGTCCCAGCCCTTGGGGTTTTCCTCATCGATGGCTCCGAGGAAAGAGCGGCCATGGAACTTGTAGTTCTTCGGTGTCGCCCCGGCGAAGCTGAGAATCGTCGGCGTCAGGTCGGTCCAGCTCACCATGGCCCTGGTCGAGCCTCCGCGTTTCTTCTGCGCTGGAGACCGGACCACCAGCGGCAGTCGCATTCCCGGTTCATAGAGATTGGTCTTGGCCCCGGGGAAGGCGATGCCGTTGTCGCTGAGGTAGAGGATGAGGGTGTTGTCGTAGAGCTTCAGCTCCTTCAGGATCTTCACCAGCACACCGAGTCCCTGGTCGAGTCTTGCCACAGACTGGTAGTACTGGGCGAGCTCGCGCCGGCACTCGATGGTGTCGGGGAGGTAGGGAGGCACGATCACGTCTTCGGGCTTGAAGGTCTGCTCCTTGACGCCGGTGAATTTGCGTCCATTGCCGAAGAAATCCGGGCGGGTCAGGGGGTGGCCCGCCTGGCGTCCGCTCCGATGAGGGTCCGAGGTGCAGAAGTAGAGGAAGAAGGGCTTGTCGGTTTCCTCCCCGAGCCAGGCCCGGCATTTCTGAGCCATGGTGACGGCGTTTCGAGAGCCTCCCTGGTTGCCCTTGAGGTAGGTGTCGAAATGGTAGACCTCCTCGGGCTGGACATGATACTTGCCGATGCTGGCGGTTCGGTAGCCGGCGGCAGAGAGGAGCACCGGCAGGCTCCGGACGCTCTTTCGGGTATGAAAGTTGTGGTAGGAGTGCTGGTGTCCGTACTGGCCGTTGGAGTGGTTGTGCAGCCCCGTAAGGATCACCGAACGGCTGGCCGAGCAGCTTGCAGTGGTGCAATAGGCATGCTGGAAGACCGTGCCATCGGCTGCCAGGCGGTCGAGGTTCGGGGTCTTGATCGCCTTGTTGCCGTAGCAGCCGGCATCGCGGCCCTGGTCGTCGACCACGAACATGACAATGTTGCCACGGGCGGCCTCTGCTGCATGGCCGGTGCAGAAAATAAGGGCAAGCAGGCAGGATGTGAGAGACAGCCGCTGGATCATCGATAGGCTCCTGTCAGGATGGTTGCTTCTTGGGAAGATGGGGTAACCGGGACCCCGGGGTGAGCCATCAGGGTATCACTGCCCGGCTGAACAGACAACCGTCCTCGGTCTCATGGGCCGGCAGCGGGGACCTGTTTGCCGAAGGGGTTCGGCTCAGGCCTGGATAAAGCCCAGCTTCTTACCGAAAACGTAGAAGCCGGCAAGGTGGGGGGCCAGGACTCCGAGGACAACGACCAGGAAGGCCTGGGCCCTGCGGATCTCAAAGATCTGCGGAATGAAGCGCAGGCTGAGCAGGACGTGGAGAGCGAGCAGGCAGCAGCCCACGGCGAGCAATCCCACCGGCGTGCTGAGGTATTCCTCAACAAGGGGGAAGAGCTGGGTTGAGGCGCCCTCGCTCACGTTCTCGGTTCCGACGTAGAGCATCATGATGGCGACAACACTGATAACGAGCAGGGTGCAGAAGGTAAGCATCTCGGTCAGGAAGCTGGCCTTCAAGGACTTCCTGATCGAAGCTTCCCGCACAAAGGTGATATGGGAAGTGATCCAGACAATCAGCCCCTGCATCAGCGCGTGGGCCAGGCAGAAAAGCAGCACATAGCAACCGAACATCTCAAGGCTGACACCAAAGAGGGTCTTGGAATCAATCCGGTTCTGTAAGGTGTTCCAGACCGAGCCCGATACGGGCCTGATGGGTCCGGGGTCTGCGTGTACGGTTGGCGGGGGGGCGGCCAGTGCCACCTCGGGCTCCTCGACGGGCGCAGGCGGTGCGGGCTCGACAGGTTCGAGCTCGACAGGTTCCGGCTCGACAGGTGCGGGTTCTGCAACCGGTCCAGGCGGAACTTCTTCTACAGCGGCTGCGACCTCTTCTGCCGGTTCTTCGGCTTCGCTTTCCGCCAGCACCTTCTCCAGGGGGTCTTCTACCTCAAGGGGTTCAAGCGCCCCGGCCTCAGCAAGTTCATTTTCGAGACTTTCCGGAGGTACGGGACCTGTAGGTGCAGGCATTGCGGGAATCCGGATGACCGTGCCGGGGATCAACCGCTTGTCTTCGATCCACGGATTGGCTTCCTTGATCCTGCGCTTCTCCAGGCCGCTGCCATAGGCCTTTTCGGCGATTCGCCAGAGGGTATCGCCTTTGCGCAGTACATATTCCTGCCCGGCCTCGGGCGTTTTTTCTGCATAGGCCCTGGCTGCGGAGCTGAAGGCATCGATCAGCAGGAAGGATGCCGTCAATAACAGGAGTGTGATGAGTTTCCGCTTCATGTCTTCTACCGTGCTTTGTTCAGGGTCCGGACCATCTGAATGGCTTTACGGACTAGTCTATTCATCGGCATTTTGCTTCGATGGAATTGAGTTCATTTGGGTTTTAAGGGTCCGGCAAAGGGCCTGGATTCTGCTTATCGGCCCTCCCGGGCTGAAAAAACACCGGGCCCTGGAGATTACCGGCAGTTAGCGAAGGGAGGGGGCTTGAAGCGGGTAGTTTTCTGCTGCTATGCTCAGAGTGAAAACTCCAGCAGGGTGCATTCAAGGAGCAATGACAGGTGCAGCAGATTCAGAAAGAATCGATTCTTGTTTCGGCCTCCGGCCGGGATCAGCCAGGGATTGTCGATCGCGTTTCAGGCGCGATCTTCGATGCCGGAGCTAACCTCGAGGACTCCAGGATGGCAATCCTCGGAGGGGAGTTTGCACTCTTTGTCCTGGTTGGCGGAACGGCTGAGCAGCTTGCCGCGGTTCGCACGGCCCTCGACGAGGTGTCTGGAGAGCTCGATCTCACCCTGCAGGTCAAGCCGGTTGCTGCCGCACAGCCCGGGCTGGATGTGATCTCCTACAGTTTACAGGCGGTGTCGCTTGACCACCCGGGTATCGTTCACAAGCTGACCGGTCTGCTGCGTGCCAGGGGGGTTAACGTTGCCAGCCTGGATACCTCGCTGGCCCAGGCTCCTGTCACCGGCACCCCTATTTTCTCCCTGGAGATGGAGGTCCAGGTGCCGGTTGACCAGCCGGTCAACGAGCTGCGCGAGGAGCTTCAGCACCTGGCAGCAGAAGAAAACATCGACGTCACTTTTTTGCCGGCTTCCTGACGCCCGCCTTTGAGCTTTTCGTCTCTTTCTTTCCGGCCTTCGTCTTCAGCAGGGCTGATGCCCAGAAGACCACGAGGTAGAGGTAGCCTGCCAGGCTGATGGCCATGGCGACGAGGCCTGTAGCCAGGGGGATCGCCAGGATGGCGGCCTGTTGTCCGATGCTGACGGGGGCAGCGCCGCCGGCCTTGCTGAAGAGGGCCGCAGAGACCTCGTCGAGCTGCCGGAAGTTGAGCCAGCTGCCGAGGAGGCCGGCCGCCAGGGCCAGGGAACCCGAGCCCGGCAGCAGGATGGTGACATGGCGTCGCAGGGGAATGACGTTGAAGATGGCGAGGAAGAAGACCGTGATGGTGATGATCGCCAGGACGAAGACAGCCAGTCCACAGTACCCGCTGTTGTAGAGGTCGAAGCCCAGGTTGCGCTCCTGGAGGAAGCGCAGCTCGCTCTTGAGGAGATAGGAGAAAAAGCCGGATTTCTCTTCGAGGTTATTCATTCGGCGCTCTCTGCTCAGTCCGAAGAGGAGCCGAGATAGCGTTCTTCGATTCCAAGCACCTTTTCATAGCGCCGCTGGTGTCTTCCATCTGCGGCGAAGGCTGCTCCAAGGAAGGCTTCGACAACTTCCCTGGCGAGAGCGGGCCCGACGACCCTTTCGCCGATACAGAGGACGTTCATGTTGTCATGTTCAACGCCCTGTGCAGCCGAGTAGGTGTCATGGCAGATCCCTGCGCGCAGACCGGGATGCTTGTTGACGGCGATACAGACCCCGACCCCGCTGCCGCAGATCAGGATTCCTCTCTCGGCCTTGCCGGCCATGAGAGCCTCTGCCAGCAGCCTGGCAAAGTCGGGATAATCGTCCTCTCCATCGTATTCGAGCGCACCGACATCCAGGACCTCATGCCCGCCCTCGGCAAGTTCTCCGGCGATGTACTTTTTCAGCTCGAATCCGGCGTGGTCTCCGCCGATAGCTATCTTCAAGATCTTCCTTCCTTTCCACCCGGAAAAGCACCTCCGGGCTACAGGCGGAATATAACTTCCCCGCCGGTGAAAAGGAATGATCCACCCTGCAGGCCGGGTTGGTTTTTTAGCCTGCAGGTGTGGTTTTTTCAGCGGGATGTTCGTTTCCGGACAAACCCGGGAGAATAGCGAAGGTGGAGGAAACACCGGATGAGCCAGTAATAATGCGGTATCCGGGTGTTTCGAGGTCTCGTCCCCAGCCTGGATTTTTCCTGTCTGGTAAAAGGTGCTGTTAGCGTAGGAAATCCCCTAAGGGGTGCTATAATCGCATCTTTGGCATTTGAAAAAGCGGACCTTCCTATGCCCGGGAATTGGCAGGCATAGGGTGGAATCGACGGGGGTTTGGCCGCTTTTTTACTCTGGGGGGTAACGAGTTTCTGGGTTTTGCTCGAGTAGATAATCGTATGAAGAGAATCCCGCGATTTCCCTTAAGGGCTGCGGTCCAATTATTGCCCGCATTTTATCTCATTGTGTTGGCATTGCTGGTTCTGCCCGGTTGCTCCGGCGGGGGCACGCCGAGATCCTCCAGTGATTCTGCGGTGCTGCCCTACAGCGTGGGGGTCTTCCTGGAAGAGCAGGCTGGAGGGGCGATGGATCCCCTTGCGGCCCAGGCGGTTCTCGATGCAGCCTGCAGTGCCCTGCAGGAGGATGGTGCGGTTGTCAGCCGTGCCCTGGCGCTCAGCTCAAGGACAGCTTCGGCGGCCTTGAGGGAAGGGCGCAATATGGATTTCCTTGTCGGTATCAGCCTGCAAACCGAGACGGCTCTTCCCGAGCCGGAGGTTTCCTCCGGTGCTGCGACCCTGGAGGTGATGACCTGGTTATTTGGAGGAATTCCCTCCTGGTTTGTGCCGACCCTTGAATACCCCCTCTCCGGCAGGATGGAGCTGGCTGTTTTTGATCTCAATGACCAGGACACCCGCAGCTGGCTGAAGCTGACGGAGCCGGCATCGCCGCCTTCCCCGGCCCACAAGCTGGTTTCCGGCGGCGGGTCCCGTTCCCTGAGCCTGGTTGACAGGAGCGACGGAGCCGGCGCAGTTGACAACTACCTGCTGAGCATCATCATGCCGCCGATGTTTGTTGCCGGCGATCCCGAGATGGTTCGGAAGGTCCTGAATGAAGAGGCGACCTCCGGCTTCCTCGAAAAACTTCGGAACGATTTACGCACCCGCCTTCTTCGTGACGAGAAAGACAGGACCCTGAGGGTTGTTTTCCCGCAGGCTTCGGCAGGCGGGGCTTTCGCCTTCGACCTCTTCAGCAGCGCCCCGGGAGGAATCCGGGTGCTCGATCTGCACCGCATTGCCGAGGGGGCTGAACGCTACCGGTGGGTGCTCCGCGGCGATGAGCTCCAGCGGGTTAATAGTCTGCTTGAGAAAGATGGCCAGGCCCGTGTCGAGGTGCCGGGGGGAGTTCCCCTGGTCGCCGGGAGAAACCTGGTTAAGATTCGCGCGCTGAGAAACGATGGAATCCGGGTCTCACGCACAGTGGTTTTGATTTCGGATGGACAGAAATGAAGCATTGTCTCAATAAAAACACGACCGGGTTATTTTCAGGCCTGCTGGCATTGCTGCTGGTGCCGCTGTTTTTCAGTGGTTGCAATTCCGGCGTGGCGGTTCTCACCTCCCTGCTGGATGACGATAAGGAAGAGAACCTCACCGTTGCTGAGGGAGTCTCTGTGGTTTTCGAGGGTTTCGAAGATGACAGCAACCGGAAGGACCCTCGTGAGGCGGTGCTCCGCTTCCGGCTGAGGAGTGATTCCGGTGGCCTGGCCAATGCCAACATATCCTGGTCTCTCGATGGGCTGGTTTTCAACCCAATGACCTTTGTTGGCCCGACCCCGCAAGGTTTCGAGCTGGCGGAGGGAGAGGTTTTCCCCGACGACCCCCAGGACTACCCCATCGAGCTGCGGGGCCTGAAGACCAGCCCGGGCGGCAAGCTGCATCGGATTGGCTGGAATGCGCAGGAGGATCTTGGTGATTCCAGCCTGCGGCAGCTAACCCTCCGCTTCGAAGCGGGCAGCAGCCTGGATGTCTCTGTCGAGGTCGGCAACAGCGCACCCGTGGTTGAAAGTATCCTTTCTGAGGGCTCCAACTCCGGGCGCCTCAGGATGAACGTCACCGTCTCTGATGCCTCTTCGGACTCCGTCGATGTCGCGATGGAGGTATCGACGGTGACGGAGAATCCCGCTCCGGAGGATTGGGTGCCGATGCGTACGGTGCAGTCGCAGCGGGCTCTTGCATCCTCTCCCGATGGGGTGGCCCACCAGTTCGACTGGCTGGCCGCCGAAGATCTCGGCAGCATTGACGGGGCTGTCCTGGTCCGCATGACTCCCAGTGACCAGGTTGGCGAGTTTACAGAGGCCGTGGGCGAGACCGTCACAGAGTTTCTCATTCTTGAGCTGAACGAGGCCCCGACGGTGAATGTTCTCGGGGTGGCGCCGGCCAGCGAAGATGACTTCGGCGGCGGCAACCTTGCCATTGAATTCAGGGGACAGGATTCCGAGGGTGACAAGATTGATGTCATTCTGCAGTGGGCCCACCAGGAGGATGATTTTCCTGATCTGCCCGAGACCCTGGAGGCTGATCCGGCCGCACGGAGAGAGCTGCTCTCCTCCCCGGGGATGAGCGATGAACGTTCACGCCTGCGAATAGCGACGATGGTAAAGGACCTGGTCGAGGGCACGGTTGAGCTTCCGGGCACTGCCGGTCTTGCTGCCAATGAGCTGCTGGCTACCTGGGTGCTGCGCAAGGGCGAGCTTCGTGCCCTGGGTGAGATGTCACGCCGACCGGTCGAGCTGGTCCGCCGTGGCGGGCAGGAGACAGAGGACCGCCTGGTCTGTTCCTATTCTCCCGCGTCCGGAATCATGACCCTGGTCGCTCCCTTCGACCCGCCGGCCGAGCCCGGTGACACCCTCCAGGTTGACCTTGCTGCATCGCTCAATATCGATGCCTCCAGGGCAGGGGAAGACTATCGTGTGATCTGGGCAAGCGATGTCGATGTGCCCGGGGGAGGAGATGTCAAAATTCGAATTACCCCTTACGACAGGATCCGGGGCAGTGCCGACGGCTCCCAGGGATGCGCCGATGATGCGGCAGGTGATGATAACGGCCTTGTTCCCGGAAACCAGGGAACGCCAGGTATCCTTTATTTCTCCGTGCCTGCGAGTATCGGGTTCACACCGGAGCCGGCCTGGCTGGCACCCCTTGCGGCGATCGATGATCCCGTTGCGGTGGCTGCCGGGGATATCGATGGAGATGGCATGCTGGATCTTGCCGCTGCTTCAAGGGGAGCCCGCTCGATGGTTCTGTCTTTCCAGAGAGCCTCAGGCACCTTTGACCAGAGCCGCCTTCTTGATGACCGGATCGGTGAACCGGCCGATCTCGAGCTTGCTGACCTGGACGGAGATGGTGACCTGGACGCGGTGGTTGCGACCAGTCATTTCCACACCCCGGCCTTCCCCGATGAGAATGTACCGGCCATAGAGAAGGCCGGCTCCCTGATGATTTTCTTCCAGTCGGACGATCCGGATCCGATGAGGCGCTTCATCGCCGATCGCGCCTCCCTCAAGGCAAATGGAGTCTTGCTTGATCCGACGGCTCTTGCGGTTGCCGATTTTGACGGAGATGGAGACCAGGATATCGCCGTTGCGGAGGGAGTGACGATGGATAGCGCCCTGACAATTTTCTACCGGGGCGGGAATGGACTTCCGGGTTGCGATGGCCAGGAGGGAGCCTATTCCTATTGCACCTTCGCCGGCCCGGCCGGGGCAGGCGGCCCCCAGGCTGAGGATGCCGGCATCACCGACCTTGCGTCCAATGATGTGGACGGGGATGGAGATGTGGACATCATTGCCTCGGCCCTCTCCGGCCTGGTTGTTTTTGAAAACCTGGGTGCGGCCGGTTTCCGGGCCGGGCAGCTGATCCCCGTTGAAGGCGCCCGGATTCGCTCTGTAGGCACCCTCGACCTGGACCACGATGGGCGTCTTGACATCCTGGCCATCGACAGTGAGCGGGACAACATCGTTGTTGCCTGGCAGCTGGAGGCCGGTGGCTTTGAGCTCGGGCGGTTTGCCCCGCAGGGGCTGGAGCGCCCGGTGTCCTTGCTGGTGGCGGACCTGACCCTCAACGGCTCAAATGATCTTCTGGTCGCTGACGGTGGTCTCAACGGTGGAGATGGAGGCCGTGTCCTGGTCTGCCTGGCCGATGCCTCCGGACTCTCGAGCTGCGAAATATTAAGGCGAACGGACCAGAAGGCGAGTCCCCAGCATGTTGCCGTCGGCGATTTCGACGGCGATGGAAAGCTCGATGTCGCCTCGGTCGATGAGGGCCCCAGGGATGTGGCCATCTACCAGCAGGCCCCGCAGACAGCTCTCGGGAACCCGGCGCAGACCCTGGTGGGCCTGCCGTCCGGGACGAGGCCTTCTTCGCTCACCGTGGCCGACCTCGATGCAGATGGAGATCTCGACCTTGCCGTGGCCAGCCCCTTCTCGAGCCGCCTGACACTTCTCTTGCGCGGAGAGGATTCAAGCTATTCTTCCCAGGGACTCGATCTCTTCAGCAGCGGGTCTGATACCCGCGGAGCCTCCCAGGTGATCAGCGCCGATCTCGATGGAGATGGGCGGGTTGACCTGGTGACAGCGAATGCCGAGACGGACAATCTTCTCGTGCTGCTCCAGGATTCCCGCGGCCGCTTCACCAACAGGCGCTCGGTACTTTCGATGGAAGGAGGGCTGGACGGAGTTCGCACCCTGGCCGCCGCCGATCTCGATGGAGACGGCCGCCTGGACCTGGTTGCTGCCGGGAGTTTTTCAGATGATCTCGCCTGGTTCCGGCAGGTCACTGCCGGGGTCTTTGCGCCCCCGGTTTCGATTGATACCGGTGGCCTGCTCAAGGACCCTCTCCAGCTCCTTGCTGAGGACATCAACCGCGACGGCATGGTCGATCTCATGGCCACTGGCAACGAGTCGGACAATGTCGTTCTTTTCATCCAGCGGGCTGATCGCGAGGCCTTCTTCCTCTACAACCTCGCGCTTGCCGAGGGGAGTGGGCCTGTGGCGCTTAGCTGCGGCAATCTCTCGGGAGATTCAATGCCGGACATCGCTGTTGCATCTTCAGGAGGCGTCTCCATTTTCGAGCAGGCAGAGGGTGATTTTACAGAAACAGCGATATCAACTTCCGGGGCCGAATATTCACCCACGGGTCTGCTGGCCGCTGATTTTAACGGCAATGGCCGGCTCGATCTTCTGCTCTCCAATGCCTTGCCACCCGGCAGCATAGAGATTTTCTCAGAGCGGGCCGGCACCGGTTTTACCAGGTCCCAGGCGCTTTCAGGAGACGATGTGCAGACCCAGGGAGGAGCCTTCCTGCCGGCAGCCATGGCGCATGCCGACCTGGACGGTGATGGAGAGAAGGATTTTGTTGTCGCCAACCGTTCCGGCGATGAAATGACAGTATTCTGGGGAGGAAGACGATGAGCATGCCAACCGGCGGATACGAAACAGGAATCGGCGCTTGCCGGAAACTCACGGCTGCGGGTCGGGTCTTCGTCCTGGGCCTGCTGCTGGCCTTTCCCTGGTGCCCGGTCCGGACGCAGGAGGCGGAGATTCTCTCGACCATCTCGAATATGACCCTGGTGCAGGAGTCCTATGGTGCGGATGCAGGGCTTGTATCACTGCGCTGGACCAATGGAACACGCTACAACTTCCTCGAGCTCTTTGTTGATGGCAGCCGGGAGGCGCAGATCGATGGGGAGCTGAATGAATACACGATCGCGAATCTCGCTGTCGGCCAGCACGAGCTGGGCCTGCAGGGGCAGTCTGGAGACCTTGTTTCGGAGCGGGTGAGCGTCTCTTTCACGGTGCTTCCCTCGACACCATTGCGGGAGCCTGTGGCTGAGATGTCCTGCAGCTACATTCCCGGTGGCGGGGGGACTATCGAGGTGACCTGGAGCCCCGGTGCAGATGGATGGTCATCCGGGATCCTGCAGCTTGGAGATGGAGAAAATCTCGAGATTGCTGCCGGGGCCACCTCCGTAATGGCCGAGGGGGTCGGCCCCGAGGTGCCTGAGTTCGCGATCTTCTTCAAAAATGCCGAGGGCTATTTTTCCGACCGGATTGTTCCGGTCTGTTCACTTCGCCCGGCGGTGTTTCTCAGGGGAGACTGCAACTCAGATGGAGGGGTCAACATCAGCGATGCGATCTTCCAGCTGAACCACCTCTATCTCGGGCGCGAGCGCTGGTATTGCGATGATGCCTGTGATGCCAACGATGACGGCCGGACCAATCTCTCCGATGCGGTCACCATCATCGGCTACGTCTTCTTCGGAGAGGTCGAGCCGATCGGCATGGAGCCCACCTGTGGCCCCGATGAAAGCGATGACTTCCTTGGCGGTATCTGCGAGTGCCCGTCCTGATCACGGACCTGGCGGCTCCCCGGCAAGCGACATTTTCCAGTAGGTTTCCAGGGGTGGAAGCCTAGAATGACCGTGAAATAAGCGCGGGAATACAGGAAGCCTTGTGTCGCTTCTCAGCCCCGGCATTGCTGAATAATCTTCATTGAAAGGAACGTCCTATGTTCTCTGGCCTTCGGCTCATCGCCATGGTTTTGCTTGTCGTTGTTACTTTTCTCCTGGGTAACCTCTCGCTGGAGACCGGCAGCCAGGCCGATTCCGGTATCTCCATGCAGCCGGTGAGTGCGGCAGCGCTTGAGGAGGAGGAGGAGGAAGACGACGACGAGGACGAAGAGGATGAAGAAGCGGAGCTCGATGAAGAAATAGAGGAGGTGGAAGAGCGCATCAGGGACATCGAGGACGAGATCCGCGGGCTGGAGCGGGAGCATGAAGATGCGTTCCTGGAGCTCAAGGTGCTCCGGAAAGAGAGAGAGATTCTCGAGCTGGGTCGCAAGGGCGAGGAGGCAGAAGAGGCCGGCAAGGAAGAGGAGGCAGAAAAATATTTTGAAGAGGCAGAGAGGCTCGAGCGCGAGCTGGAGGAGTTTATCGAAGAACACGAACGGCAAAGGGAAGAGGAGGAGGAGGGGGAAGAAGACGACGAGGAAGAGGATGAGGACAACCTGGAAGAGGAAATCAGCGAGCTGAAGGAAGAGCTCAAGGGACTTGAGGAAGAGCTGAGAGAAGCGCGGGGTGAGGGTGAAGAGGAAGAGATCGATGAGCTCGAGGGAGCGCGCGATGAGCTCCTGAGGCACCTTGAGCTGCTCGAGCTGCGCAGGAAGATCGAGGCGCTTCATCGCCTGGGTGAAAGAGCGGAAGAAGCCGGCAATGAGGATGAGGCCGAAGAGTATTTCGAGCGCGCTGAAGAGCTCGAAGCCGAGCTGGAGAAGTACGAAGAAGAAGAGGAAGACGACGAGGAAGAAGACGAAGAGGAAGAGGAAGAGGAAGATGAGGAAGAGGAAGACGAAGAAAGCAACATCGAAGCCGGCCTCGAGGAGGTGAAGGAACGGCTCGGGAGAATCGAGGGGTCGATCGAGGAGATCAACCGCCTGCTGAGAAAGCTTCTCAAGTAGGGGTGCTCTTGCGGCAGCTCATAAGACACGAACAAGGGCCGCGGCTTCTGGCAAGCTGAGGCCCCTTTTGTTTTAATAGGGGCTCTTGCCGCGATCGCGGCGGTCTGCAGAACCACAGGAACAAGGAATCAATTCGATGAAGATCGTTCGTTTTCTGGATGGCTCCTCCAAGGAGCGCTACGGTGAATGGGTCAGCGAAGATACGGCACGAGTGATCGAGGGGGACCTCTTCGGTGAGTACAGCGTCACGGAAGAAACGGCGGAGATCGCCAGGCTCCTCGCCCCGGTGACCCCGCGCACGGCCCTGTGTATCGGCCTGAACTACCGGCAGCACGCCGAGGAGGGTGGCAATGACATTCCCGAGTATCCCGTGCTCTTCATCAAGGCGGCCAACACCATCAACAACCCCGGTGACCCCATCGTCGTGCCGGCCATCGAGCCGGTGACGGTTGATTACGAATGCGAGCTGGCGGTGGTCATCGGCCGAGAGGCGAAGAACGTCTCCCAGGCCGATGCTCTCGACTACGTGCTCGGCTATACCTGTGCCAACGACGTCAGTGGCCGCACCTGGCAGACCCAGAAGGGCGGCAGCCAGTGGTGCCGCGGCAAGTCCTTTGACACCTTCCTGCCGCTGGGGCCCTGCCTGGTCACCCCCGATGAGATTCCTGACCCCAACGCCCTCAAGCTCAGCACCACCCTCAACGGCGAGGTGATGCAGGACTGGACCACCTCGGACATGATCTTCAACGTTCCGACCCTCATCGAGTTCCTCAGCCAGGGCACCACCCTGCTGCCCGGCACCGTGATCATGACGGGAACGCCCCAGGGTGTCGGCGCCGCGCGGACTCCCCCGGTCTTCCTCAAGGACGGCGACGAGGTCACCATCGAGGTCGAAAACATCGGCAAGCTCACCAACCCTGTCACGGCGGAGTGAGGCAGGCTCAATCCGCGTCGGGTTTTTCCGGGGGCGTCTCCGGCGGTGGGCGACGGCCTTTTTGCGGCCGCCGCGGATGCTTCGCCTCGGGTGAGCCGCCCGGCCAGGGAGCCAGGAGCCGGGCATCGCTGTTTTTGCGGCCCCGCTCGATGAGGGCTCCACGGGTGGTTCCCTCCGGTGGGTTGCGGAAGACGCGGCTCTTGCCGTCCTGGCACAGGTAGATTCCTGCGCCGGTGCGCCGGACCTCCATCG
>CAZTRG010000069.1:0-2690 GCA_964615885.1 uncultured Planctomycetia bacterium
CCGGCGACCTGGAGCCCCTCGGTGTTACCGTGTGAAGACAGGCACACCACCACCGGCTCTGCCAGCAAGGAAACTTCACGACACCAGCGCTGCAGGTCACCTGCATTACTCAAGGCGCGTCGACGAACCTGCACCTTCGGAGCACGTTCAAAGAAGGCCTTGAGCATGTCACCGAAAGCATACTCCTGCTGCCCGAGATCCTCCTCCCAGCGAGCCTCCATGACCACCAGGTAGGTGACCCCGGGCTCAGCACTGACCCGGCTGGCATTCCAATCCTTCCAGTCCTTGCTGCCCTCGGGCCTCCATTTACCAGCCAGGGAGGTGCCTCCGTCAGCCAGCTCAAACCAGCCCTCTCCCTTCGCCGAGGGCTCCTGGTAGCGGAACTCAAAACGTCCGGCCCTGACCCTGCCCTTGATCGTCGAGCCTCCTTCGCCTGAGTAGCTCCCCTCGATGTCGTCACCTTCGCGAACCAGTCTCAGCCGCCCATAGCTGCTGCTCCAGAGGCCCCCGAATCCAGTCTCTCTTTCTTTACGCTAACCTTTCCATTCCTGCCAGTTCTCGCTTCCGGTGGGACGCCATTTCCCCGAGAAGGTGTCACCGCCGGCCCCCAATTGAAACCACCCTTCACCAGTCGTGTCGCCTTCCCGGTAGGTGAATTCGAACCGCCCCTTGCTGACCTTCCCCTCAAGAGGACAGGACGTGCCCCTCATCGAATAGCTCCCCCTGATCCGATCACCCTTTTGCTTCAGCTCCATCGGACCGAAGCTTGTCTCCCACAGACCCTCAAAGCCCCCATCCGCTGCCGGGCAATGGGTGATTACCAGCAACGTCGCTAAGGCCACCAGGCACTTCATCTGAAATCTCCTTGGAGTCATTCAAGGGAACGCATCCCTCAGGGGAAAAAGCCAAACCGAAGCACTACTCTAAGCGAGCCTCTCTCAACTGGCAAGGAGGCGAAAACCCGCCTGATTACAGCCTTTTTGGGCCGGCCTTTTTTCTCATGAGCTGCCGGCAGCAGCCCGACGAATCAAACAGGCCGGGAAGTAATTTAAATCCGGCCTCTTCTTAACTATACTGAAGGTATGAAGAGAAAGCGTGGTACCCCGATTGTCTTTACCTGCCTGGAAAGACGATCTCATCGCCTGGAGGCAAACCACCCATGCTGAACATCACTGACCGCCAGTTCTCCAGGGGGCCCTCCCGGCTGGGCCGTCGCGATTTCCTTCGCATCGGCAGCCTCTGCGGCCTGTCCTTACCGAGCCTTCTTGCAAACCTCTCCCAGGCCGCACCCGGGCGGGATCTCTACAAAAAGAAATCGGTCGTCTTCCTCTTCCTGCAGGGCGGGCCGCCCCAGGTCGAGACCTTTGACCCCAAGTTTGATGTTCCAGCTAACATTCGCAGTTGCACCGGTGAGGTCCAGACCAACCTGCCGGGTGTCTGGTTCGGCGGAACCTTCCCCCAGATGGCAAAGAGAGCCGACCGCATGGCGATCGTGCGCTCTTTCGCCACCAATGACGGGGGTCACAACCATATTCCGATCCTGACCGGCCGCCATCCTTCGGGAGCGGCCATGGGAGCACTTTGCTCTCAAGGCACCGGGGTCTTCCATCCCCGCACCGGGATCCCCATGAACACGGTCATCATCCCGGAGGCCGTAGCGCCCGAGCTCAAGCTCGGACAGCCGACGGCCACCTTCGGGCTCCCGAGAATCGAGGCCCAGGTCGCCGGGGCGGGAGACACCGGCGGTCTCTACAAGGGCTTCGTTCGAAACGGCAAGACCGAGCAGCTGGCCAACTTCAACCTGCAGCTCCCCCGCGACCGCTTTGAGAATCGCTACCGGCTGCTGGGAGAGCTCGACGGGCTGAAACGAAAGCTCGACCGCACCGGCGAGACCGATGAGATCAGCCAGGTTGAACGGCAGGCTTACGACCTGCTGCTTCGCGGCGTCGCCGATGCCTTTGATCTCTCGAAGGAAGACCCGAAAACCATCGCTCGCTACGATACCAGCCATCTCTTCGACATGCGCGACTACCACGAGGGCGGTAAGCACTTCCTCTTCAACGGCAAGAAGAGGCTTGTTGACCAGCTCAGATGGAGCAACCTGCTGGGCAAGGAGATGCTGCTGGCCCGGCGGCTCTGCGAGGCCGGCTGCGGGTACGTGACCATCGTCGACTCGAGCTGGGACTTTCACGGATCCGGAGCAAATAATCCCGGAACAATTGTCGGCATGAACGCGCTGGGCAACCAGGTTGACCACGCGGTCTCCACCTTCCTTGACGATCTGCAGGACCGTGGCATGAGCGATGACGTCCTCCTGGTCATCTCCGGAGAGATGGGGCGCTCGCCGGTCAAGAAGAACAAGGACGCCGGCACCGACCATCACGGCCACCTGACCCCCCTTCTCCTGGCAGGCGGAGGACTCAAGATGGGCCAGGTCATCGGCCGCTCCGACAAGACCGGCCATCGCCCGGCCTCTGAGCCCTACGGACCGGAGAACCTCCTCGCCACAATTCTCCACACCATGTTCGATGCCGCGGAGCTGCGCGTCACCCCGGAGCTTCTGCCCACCGAGCTCAGCAAGATCCTCCTTGAGGGCAAGCCGATCAAGGAGTTGTTCTAAGCAACCCTCCGCCGGGCCTCCTCAAGATGGATTTCATTGCTAACACTGTCGCTCGTTTTATGACAACTCC
>CAZTRG010000070.1:0-7336 GCA_964615885.1 uncultured Planctomycetia bacterium
CGGCCTGACTCCTCCGCCTGCCATCCAATTGCTGAAGCCTTGGGGGTGGTGGGCCCGTCCGTAGTTCGCCCCCTCTCCCTGGGCCATCGGGGTGCGGCCGAACTCGCCTTCGCAGATCACCAGGGTTTCATCCAGCAATCCGCGCGCTTTCAGATCGGCAATTAATGCCGCCGCCCCCTGGTCAACTGCCGCACACTGGCGGCGGTGGTCACGCTCGAGGGTCCCGTGCTGATCCCAGCCCGTGTGATAGAGCTGCACGCAGCGAACCCCTTTCTCAACCAGCCGCCGGGCCAGCAGGCAGTTGTTTGAAAAGGAGACCTCCCCGGGCTTCGTCCCGTAGAGTTCATGAACTTTCTTCGGCTCTTTGCTGATGTCCATCAGGCCCGGAACGCTCGACTGCATCCTGTAGCCCAGCTCGAAGGCCTCGATCCGGGTCTTGATCTCAGGATCGCCGATCCTGTCAAAGTGGCGGTTGTTCATCCAGCCGATCAGGTCGAGCTGACTCCTGCGCACCTCAGGATCAATCCCGGGAGGATTGGACAGGAACAGCACGGGGTCACCCTTTGAACGGAATTGCACGCCCTGGTGCTGGCTGGGAAGAAAGCCACTGCCCCAGTAATTTGTCAGGAGGGGCTGCAGCTTAACTCCTGACACCAGGACCGTATAGGCGGGCAGGTTGGTGTTCTCACTGCCGAGACCCCAGGAAAGCCAGGCCCCCATCGATGGCTTGCCGAAGCTTACAAAGCCGGTATTCATCATGGTTACGGCAGGATCATGGTTGAAGGTGTCGGTATGAAGTGACCGGACAATACACAGCTCATCGGCCATCTCCGCCGTTCGAGGAAGAAGATCAGACACCACGTTTCCGGATTCTCCCCTCGGCCGCAGCTTGAACGGAGAGCCTTTCACCTTGGGGCTCGAGGACTTGATCATGGCAAACTCGTGGTTGCGAATGATCTCCTCAGGCATCGGCTTCCCATTGAGTTTCCGCAACAGGGGCTTGTCATCGAAGAGATCGACATGAGAGGGCCCGCCAGACATAAAAAGACTGATCACCCGCTTCGCCCTGGGAGCGAAATGGGGCGCCTTTTTTCCACCCTCGCCTGCCCCGCCGGCCCCGAAAAGAGATGACAGGGCGATCGATGCGGCAAAACCCCCACCTCCACAGATAAAACGGCGGCGGGTGCATTCCTGTCGAAGTTTGAGAGCTTCAGGATTGATGGTCATCAATAAGCTTCAGGCAATTCTGCGGAAGGTTGCCAGGCAAGAAAGAAGGCAACAGGATCTTTCGTTCCGTCACCGAGTGTAGCAGAATAGGTCAGGACTGTTGAATTGCATTCGAAATACGGCTTCAAGAAAACGAGGAAACCGACATGAAGAAAGCACTCCTGCTTGTAACCCTCCTGATCTCAACCCCTGCATTTGCCTCCAACTGGCCATCCTGGCGCGGACCGAGCGGTAACGGGATCAGCCCGGAAAAAGATCTCCCGGCAACCTGGACAACAACTGAAAACGTGGCCTGGAAAATAGATCTCCCGGGAGCAGCAGGAGCTACCCCTGCCATCTGGGATGAGAAGATCTTCGTCACCTCCGCAGAAGGCAAAGAGCTCATCCTGCTCTGCATCTCCACCAAGGGAAAGGTTCTCTGGAAGGCCCCCCTGGCCAGCGGAAACAAGAAGATCCGCGGCGACGAGGGCAACTCCGCCGCCCCCAGCCCGGCCACCGATGGAAAACATGTATGGACCTTCCTGGGTACAGGAGACATGCATTGTTTCGACATGGAGGGGAAGCTCACCTGGAAAAAGAACCTCCAGAAGAGCTACGGAAGCTTTGACCACTGGCACGGCATGAGCTCAACTCCGCTGCTGGTCGGCGACACCCTCTACCAGATGTGCCTGCAGATGGAAAACCCCTACATCGTGGCGCTTGATAAGCTGACCGGTAAAGAGCGCTGGAAGGTCACCAGGGAAAGCGATGCCCTTCATGAGTCGAGGCACTCCTACGCATCCCCCATCCTCTACCAGGATGGAGACGAACAGCAGCTGCTGATCCACGGAGCCGACTACCTGAGCTCTCACAACCTCAAGGATGGCAAAGAGCTCTGGCGCTGCGGCTCTCTGAACCCCAAGAAGGGCTACAACAAGTTCCTGCGCTTTGTCGCCTCACCCGCCTGCCAGCCCGGCCTGGTCGTCATTCCCTCCGCTAAGAACAAGCCTGTCCTCGGGGTCAAACCCGATGGCAAAGGCGACATCAGCGAGTCAAAGTCCCAGCTCAGGTGGAGACGCGGACGGGACACCTCCGATGTCCCCACCCCCGTCCTCCACGACGGACTCCTTTACCTTGCACGGGAGAATGGCGTGATGATCGTCATGGAGGCCATGACCGGCAAAGAGGTTTATCTCCAGCGCGTCCATCGAAACCGCCAGCGGGCATCGCCGGTGATCGCCGACGGGAAGCTCTATCTCGCTGCCCGTAACGGCGAGGTCTGCGTCCTCAAGCTCGGGCGCAAATTCGAGGTGCTCTCCCGCAATGTGATGGGAGACGGGATCGCCGCGACCCCGGCCATTGCAGGTGGCAAGATCTACATCCGGACCTTCAAGGCACTCTACGCCATCGGAAAGTAAGCCCGGAGACCAGCCCTTAACACCCGCTATTCCCTGGTGATGGCCTCGTCCAGGTTGAGCAGCGTCGATGAAAGAACTGTCCACGCTGCCAGCTCCGCTCCGGCGGCGAGGCCGGCTGCCCCGGGATGAACCCGGGCCGCAGCCTCAGGATCAGCCCTGTAATGTTTTGAAAGGCTGCTGAGAAGGGAGGCAAATGCAGCCTCCTCCTGTTCGAGAGGGAAACGCGAGAGAGCTACCAGGAAGGCGTGGCGAAGCCTCTCCTTCACTCCGGGAGCCGCCTCCTTCAGCACACGGACTGCGAAGCCCCGGGATGCTTCAAAGAAGACAGGATCATTAAGGGTAACCAGCGCCTGGACCGGGGTATTGGTAACCGCCCTGCTCATGGTGCAAACCTGGCGGGTCGGGGCATCGAGAATCCAGAAGGAAGGATAAAGCGCCATGCGCTTCCAGTAGGTGTAGAGCCCCCTGCGGTAAAGATCACGCCCACGGCTCGTCACCCATTTGCCGCTATCCTTCTCCTGTCCTTTCTCCCCCCAGTAATTTCCGGGCTGTACAGGAAACACACTGGCTCCGCCGATGCGCTGGTCGAGAAGACCACCGGCCGCCAGCGAAAGATCTCGAATCTGTTCAGCGGGGAGGCGTGACCGGCCGGCCCGGGCCAGGAAGCGGTTAAAAGGATCAGCGCTTCGCTGCTCCAGGGTAGCCACCGAGGATTGCCGGTAGGTTTCAGAGCTGACTATCAGGCGATGGATCACCTTGAGATCCCATCCCGAATCGACCAATTCCTCAGCCAGCCAGTCAAGCAGCTTTGGATGGCTGGGAACCTCACCACGCAAACCGAAATCCCCCGTGGTTCCAACCAGGCCCCGGCCAAAATACCTCTGCCAGATACGGTTTACCGTAACACGGGCAACCAGGGGATTTTTACCGTTGATCAGCCAGCGGGCAAAGCCCAGGCGGTCACGAGGTTCTGCCGCACGGTCAGTGCTGAAAAGATCCGGCAGGCCGGGCTCAACCTCATCACCCTTGTCCCGGAAATCCCCCCTGATGAGAATATGTGTTTTCCGAGGCTCCTTCAGCTCCACCATTACCGGCACGGTAACCTGCCTCCCGGAAAGCTCTTTTTTCCGGCGGTCGATACCGGCAAGCTCCTCCCTTGCATCCTGGAGCCCCGGATCTGCCTCAAGGGCAAAGTCCCTGACCAGGGCGCGTTCCTTTTCATTCCGAAGAGACGGATTCTTTTCCACCGCTGCCCGGATTCCTGTGGAGGGAGAAAGCACCGTATCCATGTCCGCCAGGGCTCTTGAGTAGAGCCTCAGATCTGCAAGGTCGCCCTTGATAAAGAACTCATCGGGAACCTCTGACTTCGTATAGCCGGCCCCGATGGCGATCCTGCGTGAGCTGCTGGCAACCTTCCCCGGAGCCTTGCCGACCAGCTTCGCCTCCAGGTCCTGCTTCCCGTCGATAAAGAGCTTCATGGATTTTCCCGCATCAAAGACGAAGGCGAGGTGATGCCACTGGCCATCGTTGACTGCGAAGCTCGAGTGAATCTGCGCTCCATTCCAGGCAGCAGCAGTTGCTGACACCCAGCCGAAGAGATGCCCCGGAGTACCGTTCTTATCTCCCTCTCCACCGATCCCGAAGACAAAGGAGCGCTGCCCGGAGAGCCAGTCGTACTTGGAGACGATATCGGCAACCGCGCTCTTCGTCCGCACCCAGGCGGAAATGGTAAAACTCCCTGTGAGATCGAACTGGGGGTTGTTTTCTGCCAGCAGTGAGTTCTTTCCATTAAACCTCGCCGCCCCTTTACCCAGCGCAGGAGGCCCCTCGACCCACTCCGGGACACCGCCGGAGGGCAGCAGTCCTCCGGCCTTCACTCTTTGAGGCGCAAGGTCTCCGGACAATCTCCAGGAAGCCAGGGCCCCGGGCGCACCGGCAAGGAGCCGGCTGATTTCTTCGGGAGTAAACTCCCCGCCCGCCAGCTGCTCAGCCCGCAGGGCCTGCCATTTCAAGAGCTCGCTTCGCCTGCGCTCCAGGGAGGCCAGCTCCTCCTGCTGGCGTGGCGGCGGAACCTTCAGCCGGGGGCCATGAACACCGTAGCCCTCTCCCAGGTGGGGTATGTTATTGAACAATGCATAGACCCGGTAGTAGTCGCGCTGGGAGATCGGATCGTATTTGTGGGTATGGCACTCTGCACATTCAAGCGAGATGCCCAGCCAGACACGCCCGGTCGTGTTCACCCTGTCAACCACCCCCTTGACACGAAACTCCTCCTTGCGGGGATTGTTGCCCTTGGCCTGCATGGAGTTCCTGTGAAAACCGGTCGCGATTTTCTGGGAGGTGGTCGCTCCCGGCAGCATGTCTCCTGCCAACTGCTCAACCGTAAACTGGTCGAAGGGCATATCGAAATTGAAGGCATCGATCACCCACTCACGGTAAACCCACATCTCGCGCGGCTTGTCGGCGGCATAGCCCGTGGTGTCGGCATACCTGGCCGCGTCAAGCCAGTCCTGGGCCGAGCGCTCGCCAAAATGCGGCGAGGCCAGCAGGCGGTCAACGACCTTCTCCCAGGAGCCGGGGTTGCTGTCCTCAAGACTGCGCTGCAGCTCGGCCGGGCCGGGTGGAACCCCCGTCAGGTCGAGCCACAACCTCCTCAGCAGGGTCGTGCTTGAAGCCGCAGGGGCTGGGGCCAGGTTCGCCTTTTCGAGACGGGATAAGACGAATGCATCGATGGGATTTCTTACCCAGCCGGGATCTTTAACCTCCGGCAGGGCAGGGCGCTCAGGCGCCTTGTAGGCCCAGTGCTCCTTCCACCTGGCCCCGGACTCTACCCAGCTCCGTAAAACACCTGCCTCCTCCGGGCTCAAGACGAGCTCAGAATCTGCCGGCGGCATCAGCTCGTCAGGGTCTGCGGTCTCGACCCGCTCGATCAGCAGGCTCGAACCGGCATCCCCGGGCTTAACAACCCTGCGGCCGGATTTGCGTGTGCTGAAAATGCCTTCGGCTGTATCCAGTCGCAAACCGGACTTGCGCTTCGCCTTGTCGGGTCCATGACAGGGAAAACATTTCCCGGCAAGAACCGGCAGGACATCCTCAAGGAAATCCACGGTCCCCGGCTTCTCTTCACCGAAAACCGGAGAAGACAGGAAAATGACAGCTGAGCTCAGTTGGAGCAGGAAGCGCATGGCCCCATAGTAGCTGAGAAGTCCCCGCAGGAACAATCCCTGCCGGGACTCCACTTCACAGGAGTCGCCCCCACCCGCTCCCAAGGGGCCTCCTGACCTGCTATGCTGGTTCCAGGCAATTCCCCACAGGCAGGTTCAAGGATCATGAAATATCGCATTGTCGGAGTCCTGGCATTCGCTCTCCTTTGCCGGAGCATGGAAGGCCCTGCGGCAGAAGAAGGGCAATTCGATTTAAGCCCGCGCTCCCTGGCCCAGCTGGAGGAGGCTGTGCGGAAAAACGGCGACCCGGTGGCCGGCAGGGAGATCTACCTCGATACCCGGGATGCCCAGTGCTCCAACTGTCATCGCCTGCAGGGCACAGGCGGTCATGTCGGACCGGACCTGGGGACCGTCGCAGAAAAACTGAGCATCCGGGAAATAGCCGAGGCCCTGATGGCCCCTTCCCGAAAAATCACAGAAGGCTACGAAACCTACACGGTGGTGAAAACAGACGGAAAGATTCTCAGCGGGTTGAAAATCGGTGAGCCGCCGGCTGCCCTGCACCTGCGTGACCAGCTCGGGAAAGACCATGTCATCAGCCGCAGCAAGATCGCCCGGGTGGAGAAAAGCCCGGTCAGCCTCATGCCATCGAGGCTGGTGTCCCGCCTCAGCCGCAAAGACCTCGTCAACCTGGTCAGCTTCCTGAAAAGTCCCCGCGAGCAGAAACTGCTCCAGGGGCGCCTGGCAAGAGCATGGATCGTGGGCCCTTTCAGCCGGGTTATCAGGAAGCCCGAACCTCTTGAGAAAAACCCGGACCCCGCAAAGGTTGCAGTCAGCAGCAGGGGGAAGCTCCTCCAGTGGAAGCTCATCAACACGCGCTCCAGCGGCCTCTTTGAGCCTGGCAGTCCTTTTGCGGTACCAAAGAGCTCGTTCTATCTCCTCGGCTGGGTGAAATCAGACGGGAAACGCGAAGCCATACTGAGGATCGACCACTCGTCTGGAATTCGTCTCATCGTTAACTCAAACACCGTCTACACCTCACGTGAACCAGGCAGGGACAAGCGCCTGGAGCTCCCGCTGCAGGACGGCTGGAACAGCATTCTCTCACGGGTAAATAATCCCACCGGAAACTCAAGCTGCGGATTCCGTCTTGAGTCGGCCACCGGCTTGCGGCTCTGTGCAGATAAGCAGGACTGAAACCGGGGTGCCGGCTCGGCAGTCTTCGCCAGACTTAGATTGGACACTTTGGCCCCGGTGAATTACCTTGTCTGTAGTCAGCGAGTCAAAAACGAGACCTTCCACAGGAGCAAAAGAAATGAACCACAGCTCGAATCGTCGTGACTTCCTCAAGAAGAGTTCGCTTGCCGGGTTCGGTATGCTGCTCAGCGGCAGCAGCCTTGTCCAGGCCGGCAAAGCTCCCAGTGAAAAACTCAACATCGGCTGCGTAGGTACACAGAACCGTGCCTCCGGAAATATCGGCGGAGTCCGCGCCCAGAACATCGTCGCACTCTGTGACGTCGACAAGAACTATCTCGAGCGCCGCGGCCG
>CAZTRG010000071.1:0-5374 GCA_964615885.1 uncultured Planctomycetia bacterium
GTTGAAAATGGCGTCCGCTTCGTGCAGGTCTACACCGCCGGCTGGGACTCACACGACTATATCGGCAAATCCCATTCGGAGAGAATCCGCTCAGTAGACAAACCCATCGCCGCGCTCATCAGCGACCTCAGGGAGCGCGGCCTGCTCGACGACACCCTGGTCGTCTGGACCGGCGAGTTCGGCCGCACACCGGACAACGGCATCCGCGGCGGCGGCCAGCGCGCCGGCCGCGCCCACAACAGCCAAGCGATGCCGATCTTACTCGCCGGGGGCGGAGTCAAGGCCGGCTCGGTGGGCGGTGCCACCGATGAGATCGGCGAGAAGGCCGTCGACGTCGTCCACCCGATCCGCGACTTCCACGTAACCCTCCTCCACCTCCTCGGCCTCGACGACAACAAGCTCACCTACCTCCACGGCGGCCGCTGCAAACAACTCTCCCAGTTCGGCGGCAAGGTCATCAGGGAGATCCTGGGCTGAGGCACCACTGGGGGGCTTCAGGAACCCGGCAGGAGGATCTTCAGCCCTTCGGCCAGCGCGGCGCACCAGGTGCGGGAGTTGTGGTTGCCGGCGAAGCGGGACCACTTGAGCTTGTAGCCTCCGGCTCGCAGGACATCGCGCAGATGGCGGTTGCTGGCGGCGAGGGCGTTGCTTTCGAGATCTCCGAGAGAGAGATAGAAGCGCGGTTTCGTGTCGGCGGGCTTGGCGAAACGGCCCGGTACGCACCTCGATCCGCCGCCATCGGCGCTTGAGATGCATCTTGAGAAATCTGCGCTTTCACACAGCACACTTCCGAAGGTCTCCGGGTGCTCCGCGGCACAGAAGGCGGCGATTGAGCCCCCTACCCCGCTGCCGCCGATGACGTTATCACCCGGATCTTTCGACAGCTTGAAATTTTCCCTCGCCCAGGCGACCAGCTCTTCGCCGACGAAGCGCACGAAGCGGTCCGACGTCTCAAGTTCGGAGCTACTCGATCCCTCGCTGTGCAGCATGAAGACTACCGTAGAGCCAATCGCCTTTTCAGCCGTGAGGTTGTCGAGAAGAGTTCTCGTGAGGCGGCGGCTGGCGTAGTCGCCGCGGTCGAGCAGGAAGACTGCGTTCGAGGCGGCGGACTCATCGGAGGCATCGTCGCCTGGCGGCGTGTAGACCGAAACACAGCGCCGCTCATCGAGGACCGTCGAGCGCACCGTCATGCGCTCGAGGTCTCCTGAGTCGCGATCCTCAACCTCTGCAAGCAGGGGAAGAGCCTCAGCTCCCGGCAGTTCGAGGAGGGATGAATCATCAAGCTCCTTCGAGTTGAACGGATCGGTCTCTATAGAGGCGACCGCCAGGGTCTCCTTCGGCTGTCCGGCAAAGGCGGGCGAAACCACCTCCCGCTGGACGTGGAGCCTGTAGGTATAGCGTGCCTTTTTCGACAGGCGCTCGCTGCGGTACCAGAGATCAGTCTCGCCAAGGCGCCGCAGGGACTTGTAGCCCGAGCGGGTCGGCTTGCCGCCTTCGAGCCGCACCCGGACCTCGCCGCCGCGGGCGCGCCAGAGGGGCGTCACCAGCGCGAGCTTGTCCTTGCCCTCGACTGCCTCGATAAGCGGACCGTCGCCGGCCTGGTACTCCTTCCAGAAAGCGGCAAGGCTCTCTTTCTTCCCCGCCTTGAGCTCTTTTGACAGGGCTGCGATCCGTGGGCTCTCGATCACCGCTCCCCAGTCAGGAGGAATGGTTCCCTTCGCACGGACTCCGCTCTCCTTGCGGACGAGCATTTGCCAGCCCGCCTCCGTCTTGATCCAGGTGTCGTCAAAGGTCGAATCGAGAACCTGCAGCCCGGCGTCTTCGGTCTCCCTGAAGGCGAGCACTCGCCGTACCCTGAGCGAGAGCTCTTCTGCTCCCGGCTTCAGGACCTCCATCAGCTGAAAGCTCAGCTTCTCATAGCGGGCCTCCTCGAAGCGGTCCATCCACCGGCGGCGCCAGGGACCGCGGTCGAGAGCGCTTCCATCGGCGGCCTCGAAGATATAGTCACGGTGGAAGATCGGCATGAAGGCCGGCAGGGTTCGTGCGCGGATGACCTTCGAGAGTTCCTCGTACATCTTTCCTATCCCGGCGGGAAAGGCGACTGCGTCCGCGGCTTTTTCTGCGCTCCCGGCGGCGGCCTTCTTGCCCCCGACAGCCTCACAGGCAAGCGATGAAGCAAAAACAACAGCAAGCACCAGCGTCGAGGCCAGGCCTAAGCTCGGTCGGTATCTCATGAATGATCCAGTTCAATTACCAGGCGCCGCGGTGAACGGCCTGCCGCCTGCAGGAGACGGGACGGCTGTTTTTCGGCGGGATAAAAAGAAAGACCGGCCGTGGAAGCTGTAAAAACTCTCACGGCCGGTCCAGTACGCAGGCTCAGACCTTGGCGATATCCGGAACCTCGAAGCCCTTGCGGTTCGGATCGCGCAGAAGCTTGTTGGCCTCTTCGCTGTTCTCACCGGTGAACATCTCGGTCTTGGGATCGAAGGCCAATTCGGGGCCTACAATATACTTGGCCTTGTTCTCGGGAACTCCACAGCCGTCTCGCATGATCGAGTGCAGCTTCATGAAGTGCTCGTGAACATCCTTGTTGTCACCATACTTGCCCGCCTTCTCGTTGAAGGGAGCCTCCTTACCGATCCGGTAGGAGTTGTTCATGATGTGGCCGAGGACACAACCGTAGTGCGCCTCTTCCATGTTGCCGTTGGCCATCATCTGGTCGCCGGCGATACAGGCACTGATAAAGCTGCGCCAGTTGCCGCCCGGGGTGACCTTACCCGCCGGGATACTGATCTTCTCGGCGTTGTTGCTTCCCTTGGGATAGTACCGATCGCGGATGATCCTGCCGCCATCCTCGAAGTAGTACTCGTTCTCCACCTGGCGCGGGTAGCCCTTGTAGTTGACATTGCGCACGTTGAAGAACACCCACTGGCCGTTGGGATATTCAGCAGCCGCGAACATCGAGTTGGGAGTCTCTCCCTCGTCGTTGTTCCACTGGTTCTGCTTATTGTTGAACCGGCCGCCGAGCGCGAAGGTGCGCACCGGATGGGTCTGGTCCTTGTCGATCGCCCAGCGCGCCCTGTCGAGCTGATGGGTTCCCTGGTTGTTCAGGTCGCCGTTGCCGGTGTCCCAGAACCAGTGCCAGTTGTAATGAACGTAGTTGCTGTGATACTCCTTGACCTTGGCGGGGCCTTTCCAGAGATCCCAGTCGAGATGCTTGGGAGGCTCTCCAGCCTTGTTCTTTCCGATGCCGCCGCGGGGCTTGCAGCAATAGCCGTAGGAGATCTTCAGCTTGCCGAACTTGCCCTTGTGGATCAGGTCGTGGAGCCCGGCCACCCTGGCGTCACTACGCTGCTGGGTGCCGTGCTGGATGACGACCTTGTACTTTTTCCAGGCCGCGGTGGCGACCGCGCCCTCGTAGACATCGTGGCTGGCGGGCTTCTCGACATAGCAGTGCTTGCCGGCCTGGGCCGCCTCGATGGTCATCAGGGAGTGCCAGTGGTTCGGAGCCGCGACACTGATCGCGTCAACGTTCTTATCGGCAAGGGCTTTCCTGAAATTGGCGCTGCCCTGGCAATTCTTCCGGCCTCTCAGCCGACGCTTCAGGACATTCTCATCGGGATCGATCAGCCATGCCAGCTCAACGCGCTTGTCGCCGCCGAAACCACCAATGTGGCTCCCGCCGCGTCCGTTGAGACCGCAAACGGCCATGCGAAGGCGCTCGTTCGCTCCGAGGATCGCTCCGTCCACCGCGATCGAGGGCAGGCTGATGGCTGCCGCCGTACCAAGGGTTCCCTTGAGGAAACCTCTACGATTGATTCTGCTCATAAGACTTCTCCTTGCCCTAGTAATGACCTGGATTGTTTCTCTAAGCCTGTAGCTTTCAGATTCAGGGATAAATATTACCAGATTATCAGGCAATAAACGAGGAGCGCCGGATAAAACCCGGCTGCCCTTTCATCGAAAAACCGCTTTTCAGACGCCAGGCAGGCCCTCTACCCTTATCCTCGCCAGACCCGATACAAGCGGAAACCCAACCATGCCCAAACCTTCTGAAATTATCGACAGCGTTGAGACCGACGAGGGGAAGCTCGAGTTGATCCGGCAATCGAGCGGCCACTGGATCATCTCCATCGACCGCCGTCCCCTGATGTCCAGCTTCCTGCACCGTTCAGAGGTGGCGCTGGCCGACCTCGCCTGCTCGCCGCTGAAGAATGAGACCGCTCCGCGTGTCCTGGTCGCAGGGCTTGGTATGGGCTACACCCTGCGGGCAGCCCTCGACCTGCTGCCGGCGAAGGCCGAGGTCGTCACCGCAGAGCTCAACCCGATTGTCGCCGGCTGGTGCCGCGGCCCGATCGCCGAGTTATCAAAGAACGCTCTCGACGACCCCCGGGTCAAGCTGGAGATACTCGATGTCAGCATCCTCATCTCCCGCGCCGCCGAGGCCGGAGCTGAGGGTAAGTTCGACGCCCTGGTCCTCGATCTCTACGAGGGTCCCTACCCGCCGCCGGAAGGAACCGAGGATCTCGTCTACGGCCGCAAGGCACTGGGCAATGCCAGGCGGGCCCTGCGCCCGGGAGGCTGTATGGCCGTCTGGTCGGAGGGACCGGTCAAGACCTTCGAGAAGCTGATGGGAGCCTGCGGCTTCCGGGTCGAGTTCCACAGGCCGAAGTACAAGGGGCCGCGGCACGTGGTCTATCTCGGCCGGCCCCATTCCTGATTCCAGGCGGCCTGCCCGGATCCAATTGACTAGGGACCACCATAGTAGGCACAATGTAGGACTATCGTTTAACAACCCTGCCCTACAACAAAGGAACCTCTGATGAAAAAGGTACTCTCCCTTCTCTGTATGACCGTGCTCATTGGCTTCGTCTTTTCAGCAGCCCGGCTCCAGGCCACCGAGGGCAAGCTGGATGCTTTCCTCGGAGAGCCCGCCCTCGAACTGGGACAGGTGTTCAGGGGAGAGCGCTTCCCCAACATCGTCGTTTCGATGAAGGGGACCGTGATCGCCACCTGGGGGACCAGCCACGTGCGCGCCCGCCGCAGCGAAGACGGGGGCAAGACCTGGGGAGAGGAAATTATCATCCAGAAGCCGGGCTTCCAGTGCGGAGGAGTCGTCGTCGATGAGAACTCCGGCGACATCCTCGCCTTCGTCGAAGACAGACATCCTCCGGCTCCCGTGTCGGTCTACCGCAGCCAGGACGATGGAAAGACCTGGAAGAAGATCGACGCAAAGATCAACCCCGACTCCAAGGGCAACATGCCCTCGATGCACATGAATGACCACGGCATCACCTTGCGCCACGGCAAGCACAAGGGCCGCCTGATTCGCCCCTCGCGCTTCTACGCCGGCCGCAACCATCGCAGCAAGTGG
>CAZTRG010000072.1:0-16763 GCA_964615885.1 uncultured Planctomycetia bacterium
GCTTCACCGGCAAGGGCGGAGCTGTGCTGCTTGTCACCCACGATGCAAGGGTCGACGAGCACGCCGGGCGAACCATCGAGATCTCAGAGGGAAGCCTGGTCAGCTGAGTCAGGGCGCCGGCGGAAAGCCTGCCGCGTATCCGGATGGCGGTAAACCTGCAGCGCCCACAATCCCAGCGGAAGAGTGACCGGCGTAAGAAAATCAAGCCACCCGAGCCACTGTCCAAGCACCCGGGCCCAGGACCGCACCCCGAAAGCCCCGGCCACCTGCACCAGCCGCAGGAGGCCCAGCAACAGCAGCGCCCCCCCCAGGATATAGAAGGCCTCCCGGTCACCAGCCTCAGGCCGGGCCGTGTGATGGTAGGCCAGGAAGCCTTCGCCATCCCAACCCAGGGCAACAAGACTGACCCAGATGCCCAGGGCGAACTCCACCAGCACCCTGATGAGGGAAACAACGCAGATGATCGACAGGCTCTGCAAGAGCGGGAACCTCACTGGATCGATTGAAAAACCGGCAGGCTTACAGGCACCTGTCCGAGGTGGCTTATTGTCTGGGACTGCGGCTCATCCCGCAAGACGCTAAAAGAGCTAAACCTGCCGGAGGAAGCGATACCGGGGGTGGGCCTGATCCGTTATGCTTCCAGCATGAACACTGACGCTCCGCTCTTCAGACTCGTTGAGCTCGAGGCCTTCATCCATGATGTCGCCACCCGGATGCCCTTCCGCTACGGGATCGCCTGCATGACGGCAGCCCCGGCTCTCCACCTGCGCCTCACCATCGAGGACTCTTCGGGCCGAACCGCCAGGGGGGTCGCCGCCGATGGCCTGCCGCCGCGGTGGTTCGACAAGGATCCTGAAAAGAGCCTGCGGCAGAACGTTGAGGACCAGGTCAGCGCCATGACCATCGCCCGTGACATCTACCTCGAGCAGGGGCACGGAGCGGCAACCGCCTCCGACCACTGGCAGGCGGCCCTGCCCCGGGTCTACGAAAATTGCGCAGCGCAGGGGCTCAACGCCCTGACCTCTGCCTTCGGCAGCTCCTTCTTCGAGCGGGCGATGCTCGATGCGCTCGCCCGGCTCTGCGGACTCTCCTTCTTCGAGCTCCTTAAAAAAAACCTCACGGGCCTTGAGACCTCATCCATCCTTGCCGACCGCCCGCTGGAGCGCCTCTACTGCAGGCACACCGTTGGACTGGGAGACCCTGTCCGTACCGCCGACATCGCAGAAGCTGACCGTCTCGCAGATGGTCTTCCCCAGTCGCTGGAGGAGTGCATCTCGGAATACGGACTGCATTATTTCAAGGTCAAGGTCTGCGGTGAGGATGAAACCGATCTCGAACGGATCGCACAGCTGACCGCACTATTTGAAGAACGCTGCACAGGGGGCTACACCATCACCCTTGATGGGAACGAACAGTACAAGGATCCCCGGCAGCTGATCGAGCTCTTGAAAAAACTCAAAGCGGCCCCCACCACCCGGCCTTTCTGTGAGCGGGTTCTCTTTATCGAGCAGCCCCTGAGCCGGGAGACTGCCCTCTCAGGTGATGTCGAGGAGGAACTGCGTGAGCTCGCCGCGATCCGTCCCATTGTTCTCGATGAATCCGATGACAGCCTCGACAGCTTCAGCCGCGCTGCCGAACTGGGCTACAGCGGCACCTCTCATAAAAACTGCAAGGGCATCTTCAAGAGCCTGCTCAACCGCAGGCTCGTCTGCCAGCTCAACGGCGAAGCCGGCGAGGACCTCTACTTCCAGAGCGCCGAGGATCTTGCCAACCTTCCCGTCATCCCCCTGCAGCAGGACCTCACGGCCGTAGCGGCACTGGGGATCCCGCATGTTGAGCGCAACGGGCACCATTACTTCCGGGGCCTCAGCCACCTGCCCGCGGCCGAGGCCAGGGCCGCCCTGGAGGCCCACCCCGATCTCTACGAACCCTTCGACAGCTCTGCCCGCCTCCGGGTACAAAACGGGGCGCTCGAGGTCGGCTCCCTGCAATGCGTCGGCTTCGGATATGGCTGCGAGCTCAAGCTCGAGGGCCGGCAGCGGCTCGAAGACTGGACCTGCAGCATGTAAAACCCCGGCAGGGGGAATGGATCCGGCCCACAGCGTTTCTTTTTTTAAGCTCCGGTTATTGCTATGCTGAAGGTTCGTTGCGGCGCTCCTGCCGCGAAAAATCAACCCCTATGCTAAGGAGCTGAAATGCACAGAAAGTTTTTCATCCTCGGGCTGGCGCTGCTGGCCGGTGGATTCATGGCGCAAGCCGTGGCGGAAGAAGCCGGCAAGGCACCGGGTTCTGTTTTCGAATTCAAGGTCAAGGACATCGATGGCAAAGCCGTTGCGCTGGAGAAATTCAGGAACCAGGTTCTCCTGGTTGTCAACGTAGCCAGCAGGTGAGGACTCACCGGACCACAGTACTCGAGTCTCGAGTCACTCCAGAAAAAGTACACGTCCAAGGGTTTCCAGGTGCTGGCCTTCCCGGCTAACAACTTCAACGGGCAGGAGCCCGGCACCAACCTGCAGATCAAGAACTTCTGCAGGAAGGACAAGAAGGCGACCTTCCCCCTCTTTTCCAAGATCTCGGTGAAGGGCGGCGACATGCATCCGCTCTACAAGTTCCTCACAGACAAGAAGAACCCGAAGCTGGGTGGCGATGTGAAATGGAACTTCCAGAAATACCTCGTCGACCACGAGGGAAAGGTCCTGGCAAAATTCTCCCCGCGGGAAAATCCCCTGGGTGGGAAGGTCACCGCCGCTCTCGAAAAGGCGCTGGCTAAACGCGGACCCTATAAAAAACCTTCCGGCTCAAAGAAGAAGAGCTGAAAAAGAACTCTGCAGAGTTTATCGCGGCCCAGGGGCCTTCCACGGAAGCCTCCGGGCCGCGGTTCATCCCGGGCCCGCAAAGAGCTCCTCAGTCCTCTCCCAGGAGGTCAATCCAGTCGATGGAGTCATCTCCATAGGCAAGAACTGAGGGGTTGCGCAGGTCATCCTTGTTATAGCTCAGCCTGCGCCCCTCGAGGTCTACCAGGTAGCCCCCAGCCGCCTCAAGAACACATTGAGCTGCCGCAGTATCCCACTCCATCGTTGGCACCAGGCGTGGATAGAAATCTGCCTTGCCCTCGGCCACCAGGCAGAATTTCAAGGAGCTGCCCATGCTCACGCACCTGGCGCCCTCCAGTCGTTGAAGAAGGGCCTCAACGCGCGGGCCGGCATGGTCCTTGCTGGCTACGATCTTCAGCCCGGGCGGATCAGCCTGCCGGACAAAGATCTCCTCAAGCTCGCCATCCGGCCGGCGGACGAAAGCTCCACCCTCCCGGGTTGCGTAATAGCATTCTCCCGTAACTGGAGCATGGACAACCCCCAGCACGGATTCTCCACCGCGAACCCGGGCAATATTCACGGTGAACTCGCCGCTCTGCTTGATGAATTCCTTGCTGCCATCGAGCGGGTCGACCACCCAGAAATCGTCCCAGGATTTCCTCTCCGATATTTCTTCCTGCGCTGATTCTTCCGAGAGCACGGGCAGCCAGGGATCGAGCACCTGCAGGGCATTGACGATCACAAAATGAGCCGCCTTGTCAGCGAGCGTCAGGGGGGAGTCGTCATCCTTGTACTCAACGGGCCCATCGCCGCCGTAGTGCTCCATGGCTGCGCGGCCGGCCGACTCAGCGACCTCAATAACCTGCTCAAGTAATTCGTTTTTCATGCCTCACTCCCTGGCCACCACCCGCTGATCATCTTGAACAGTCCCGCGGGTAGAACTAAACTGCGAGGCAGTATGCTAACCGAGCTTGAAAAAGTGATCAACGCACGCCGTCGAATCTACCTGCTTCGACACGGAGAGATCAGCTACTTCGATGCCGGGGGAAACCCCTACCAGCTCGAGGAGATCCCTCTCAACCCGGAGGGGAAAACCCAGGCCGGCGCTGCGGGCAAAGCGCGCAGCGAGGCCCCGGTCGACCTCCTCGTCACCAGCGGCATGCCGCGGACGATCCAGACCGCAGACCTGGTGCTGGAACAGCTTCCCAGCGCCTGCCGGAGGGAACAGGTTGAAGACCTGCACGAGATCATGCCGGGAGACTCTTTTAAGAGTAAAGAGGCCGGAGCCGACCTGGCCTTCGCCAACTCGCTGAGAAAGCCGCTGGCGCGCGACACTGCTTTTCTCGGCGGAGAGACCTTCGGCTCACTCGAAGACCGGGTCATCCCTGCCTTCGAAAAGCTCATCGCCCGTGATGACTGGAAGGAGTTGATGATCATCGCCCACGGTGGAACCAACCGCATGATCCTGGCGAAGGTCCTCGGCGGAGGGCTCGAAACCTTCGGCCGGCTTGAACAGGATGCCGGCTGCATCAACATCTTTGACCTGGACCCGGACGGCTCCTTCCTGCTGCGTCTGCTCAACTACACACCCCTGTGCCCCGACAAGCACTCCCTGCGCCTGAGCACCATGGAGCAGATCTATCAAACCTCCCTGGCGCCGAATCGCTCCGCAAAGAAGCCCGGGGAGAGAACCTGAAACCACCGGGAGCTGCTCCCTTCAGCCCTCGACGAACTCCTGCAGGGCGGCGATAAGGCGGTCGACCTCTGCGGCCGTATTGTAGTGAAGCAACCCGACCCTCACCGCACCATCGGGTTCGAGCCCCAGGGCTTCAGAAAGCGGCAGGGCGTAGAAATTCCCGCACCAGGCGAAGATTCCCCGTGAGGCAAGGTGGCGGTCGATCTCCTCACTCGAGGCACCCTTGATCGTGAAGGAAACTGTTGGAACCCGCTGGTCTTGACGCCCGGGATCGGTAATTCCCCACACCTTCAAACCCGCAACCCCTGCCAGTCCATCGAGCAGCTGCAGCAGGAGCCCCCGCTCGTATTCGGCAAGCAGCTTCCAGGTCGCAAGGAGAGCTTCCCTTCGATTCGCCGGCTCTTGCCCGGCGCAGGAGAGACCGGCAAGATAATCGATGGCAGCCAGGGTTCCGGCAATCCCCTCGTGATTCTGGGTGCCGGTCATCCAGCGGTCAGGGGAGCTGTCCCCGGCAGGACGCACCTTGTAGGCCGGCAATTCTTCCATCCAGCGGCGGCGGCCCCACAGCAAGCCCACATGCGGCCCGAAAAACTTGTAGGCAGAGCAGACCAGGAAGTCACAGCCCCACTCCTCGACCGAGAGAGGGGCGTGCGGAGCGTAATGCACTGCGTCGAGAAAAACCTGTGCTCCGCAATCGTGCGCCAGCCGGGTAATCTTCTCCACCGGGTGGATCGTCCCGCTGAAATTCGAGGCACAGGCAAGCGCCACCAGGCGGGTCCTGGAAGAGAGCTTCGCGGCCAGGTCATCAAGGTCCAGGGTCCCGTCACCGGGATCGATATCGACAACCTTCACCAGCGCCCCTGCATCAGCTGCCGCCCTTTGCCAGGGAGTAAAATTCGCATCGTGGGCTGAGCTGGTGACGATCACCTCGTCACCAGCCTGCCAGGTTGCCGCCAGGGCACGGCTCAAGGCGAAGGTGAGGGTCGTCATATTCGCCCCGAAGGCGACCAGGTCGGGCTCTCCCGACCCGACGAAATCAGCTGCAGCCCGGTGAGCCTCGGCAAGAATCGCATCGCTTTCAAGGCTGGTTAGAAAGTTGCCCCCGTGGTTGGCGTTGGTGGTGCCGAGGTAACGGCCCACGGCCTCGATCACGGCGGCTGGAACCTGGCTGCCTGCGGGACCATCAAAATAAACCACCGGCTGCCCATCCACCTCGCGCTGCAGGGCTGGAAACTGGCGTCGGCAGGATTCTGGGTCAAAAGCCATAGTCATCCGAAACTCCGTAAATAAGGCCCGGGCAAAGGGGCGGAAAAATAAAAGCGCAGGTCCTGCACCACCAGCCTGGAAGGCCTGGAAACAGCCGGCAGCAGTATCTTCGCCAGACTAGGGAAGAATGTCCAGAAAGGGGAGATTGGAAGGGACGAGCGATTCGCGGTCTATCTCAGCAGCCGGGACCCAGGCCAGGGCACTGTGGTAGAGCTGGCTGGGCTCTCCCTCAAAAGATGGGCAGCTGAAAAGGTGCAGGGTGATATCGAGATGTGGATAGCTGTACTCAACCCTAGAAAGATGCCCGGCGACCAGGACCTCAATTCCAAGCTCCTCCTGCAGCTCCCGGCGCAGGGCCTCCTCGTGAGTTTCTCCCTCCTTCACCTTGCCGCCGGGAAACTCCCAGTGCCCCTCCATATTGCTGCCCGCCGGCCGCTGGCAGACAAGATAGGTCCCATCCCTTGCGACAGCGCCTGCTACCACCTCGACATGGTGGCGGCCGGCGGCCGGATCCGGGGATTTTTCTTTTCCGTCCGTTGACATGGTACCGCCCTGGAATTGAACGCGGGGGATGGTGCCACGCGCCTGCCTGTGCTGGCAAGTCCCTATTCATCTGCATTGACCAGCACCTCCGCTCACAGCACAATCAGGGGGTGAGTGGCCGGAGCTGCCCGGCAGGAAAACCTCCAGGTGCAAACAGGAAAACCCCGATGCTGTCCGATTCCCTCCTCAGCAGTGAAGAGCTTGCCGAGCGCGCCGTCGAGAGCTACCGGGAAAATTTCCAGGCCTCGCCGGCGGTCCTTTCGCAGGCTCCCGGACGCCTCGAGATCCTGGGAAACCATACGGACTACAACAAGGGTTTCATCCTCTCCATCGCTCTCGACCTCTCGGTCGTGATCGCAGGTGGACAGGAAGAGAGCCGCCCCAGCCGGCTCGCCGCCTGGAGCTCCGGCTTCAACGAGCGAGTCGAGGCCGGACTCGAGGAGATCCAGGCCATTGGTAATTCCTGGATCAATTATCCACTCGGAGTACTTCGCGAAATCAGGGAAGCCGGCAGCCGGCTTCCTTCCATCAACCTCGCTGTGGAGAGCTCCCTGCCGGTCGGGGCCGGCGTCTCCTCCTCAGCCGCTCTCGAGCTCGCCACCGCGGAGGCCGCCTACGGCATGCTTGGCGGGCGGCCCGCAACACCCATGGAGCAGGCACAGCTTTGCCGGCGGGCCGAGAACGATTTTGTCGGGGTGCCCTGCGGTATCCTTGACCAGTTTTCATCCCTCTTCGGCCGCCGCAACCATGTTCTCTTCCTGGACTGCGACACCCTTGACTACGACCGGATCCCCTTAGCCGGTTCTGAGGTCGCGGTGGTGATTGCCGATTCCGGGGTCCAGCACGAACTTGTCGACGGAAAATATGCCCGGCTGAGAGCCCACTGCCAGCGTGCCACGCAAAAACTCAACGAGCTCCTCGACAGGGAAATCGACAGCCTGCGGCAGGTGAGCCTCGAGGAATTCCTCGAGTGCCGCGAACAGATCGATGAGGAAGACCGCAAACGCGCCGAACATGTCATCCGCGAGAACCGGCGGGTGCTGGCAGGAGTCGAGGCCCTTCGCCGTGGCGATACCGCAAAGCTGGGAGAGCTGATGCTCCAGTCCCACTCCTCCAGCCGCGACCTTTTCGGGAACTCCTGTGCCGAGCTGGATTTTCTCGTCGAGAGCGCAGCTGAACTTCCGGGTTTCATCGGCGCCAAGCTCTCCGGCGGCGGATTCGGGGGAGCCACCGTCAACCTTGTCGAGCAGGGCGCTGCTGTGGATTTCCAGCAAGCGCTGGAAGAAAGCTGCAGCAAGCGCTTCGCTGCCCCTGCCAGGACCTTCCTGACCAGGATCGGCGATGGCGCCCGGCTCCTGGGGAAACCCCCTGGGTCCTGAGCAAATGAAGATTGCATTGGCTCTGTGGAGATCGGACAATTGATTTGTCGGGTTTGATTGGAATTAAATCGTGCTAAAAAACAAAACTGCCGATTCGGCAAGCGGCCAGGGCCGCCTGCTTCGGCTTTCAGCGAAAGGGCTGGAGGTTCAGAAATGAAATTTAAGCTGGTTCTCGTTCTTGTCGTCTCTCTTCTTTATGCCAGGCAGGCTTCCGCCGGCCAGTTCATTCGAGGAGATTCCAACCTCGATGGGCAGGTCGACATCTCTGACCCGGTGACCCTCCTGGGGATCCTCTTCCTGGGAAACGAAGACCCCGGCTGTGCAGATGCACATGACGGGAACGACAGCGGCGAGGCTGACATCTCCGACGCGATCTACATGCTGGCTTATCTTTTCTCCGGGGGCCGGGTTCCTCCTGCCCCCTTTGGAGAATGTGGCTGCGATGAAACGGACACCGATGAGCTCGATTGCCTGGTGCCCGCCGAAGGTTGCTCCCCCGACCCCTGCGGAGTCGTCGAGCCGGCGATCTGTATCGACCAGGAATTTCTTGCCGAGATGATCCGCCGGGAGGTCCCGCCCACCATTTGCATCGAACCCGATGCGGCAGTGATCGAGGTTACCGATACCATGACCGCCGTTGTCTGCCCCGCAGATGAAGCGGCAGAGTGCGATGGCCTGCCGGGCTGCCCGGTCGCCGTCACGGAAATCACCGCGATCCTCGACATGGAAAACGAACGACTCATCGGCCGTATGGAGGGCAATGTCCGGAGCCTCACCATCCGGGTGGACTCGGGCTTTGGCGCACCCAGCAACTGCCAGGTCGACATCGATTTCTCCGGAGACATGATTGTCCCCTTCACCACCGGGTGGGATGATGATGACAACCTGATCCTGACCAAGATCCTGCCAATCGAGTTTGACCGCGACAGCGTTGAGATCGATCTCAGCGCCCGGGGAGGGTTTATCTGCAACCTGCTCGCCGGCTTCCAGGATCTCTTCATCGAAGACCTCATCATCCAGCTGGAGACGGCGGCTGGTGACCTGCTCTTCGACCTCAACGTCGAGCTCGCCGGGCTGCCCTTCTGCGACCAGGACCAGTGATCTGAGAGCCGGTCTCAGCTCTTCTTTTCTGAACCCGGTGTCCCTGGCTTTGCCCCCGCCGCGGGGGGATTTTCCTGCCTGGAGGCCTTGCGGGCGGCGGTCCGTCCGCTCTCGAGGACCCTGTGGGCCGGTCCGCCTCCCCTGGGAGCAGCCGCCTCCCTGCGTACACGCTCGAGGGCCTGCAGCTTCTCAGAGAGCTTTGCCCTGCCGAGGGACCGAATCGACAGCCAGGGTTCTTCATCCATGACATCGACCAGGACCGGACCATCCTCTTTCACGGTGGTGTTTACGCAAAGCAGCTTCAACACCCCGCGCCCTGCATTGTAGGTTGCGTGGACCGTATCGGCAGGTATATGTGCCACCTCACCGGCCCGCAATTCACGAACCTCTTCCCCGACCCACTGCTCAGCCCTGCCCTGCAGAATATAGATAATCTCTTCCATGCCGGGGTGGCGGTGAAAGGGGATCCCCTCGGTACGCGGGACCTCGACCCGGACCATCAGCAGGTCATCACTGTCTACCAGGTCGGGCCGGCACAGCCAGTCATGCGGCCCCCAGGGGTAGCGCTCCACCCTCGTCTCCTCCCGGGTCACGAAGGGGCTCTTCTTCCTCTTAACCATCTCTTCTCCACCAACACTTCCACCAGCAGCAGGGGCCGGTCAGCCTCCACGGGAAGATTCCCTCCAGTCGCTTACCCGGCATCAATATTGTACTCGTACCAGAAACCGATGAAATAGACCATCAAGAAACCCCGCTCCTTCCCTAAGCAGGGACTTCACGAAGACGGATGGAGATTCCAGCAGATGAATGGCATACTGCCCAGCAGCCGGGAAAATCTCCCACCACCATGCCCCTGATCCAGGAGTCCATGAAATGAACAACCCCCTCAAAAAAGCACTGGCCGGCGGAGAGGTTCAGGTCGGCAGCTGGCTCAACCTCTGCAGCCCCTTCGCTGCACGATTCCTTGCCCGGGCCGGCTTCAAATGGCTGACCGTTGATATCGAACACAGCCCGGTCAACTGGGAGACAGCAGCCCAGATGTTCGGGGTGATCGCCGAGGCGGGGATTGTCCCGCTGGCCAGGGTGCCCTCCAATTCGCATGAGAACATCAAGCGCTGCCTCGACAACGGGGCCTATGGAATCGTCGTTCCGATGGTCAATACCGCCGAGGAGGCACGGGCGGCGGTGGCCGCGACGAAATACCATCCGGAGGGAGACCGCAGCGTCGGGGGAAGCCTCCACTGCCTCAACTTCGGTGTCCCCGCCCCCGAATACTACGCCGAGGCCAGCAACGAGATCTTCGTCGCCGTCCAGACTGAGCACATCGAGGCGGTCGAAAATGCCGAGGAGATCTGCTCGGTGCCGGGTGTCGATGCCATCTTTGTCGGCCCCAACGATCTGCTGCAGTCGATGGGAAAAACCCCCGGCATGGAATCCGATGACCAGGAATTCATCGACGCGATGAACCACCTGCGGGAGACGGCGCTCAAGCACGGTGTCGCACCCGGCCTCCACACGCTTCTTCCCGAGCAGCTGCGGCGCAGGATCGATGAAGGCTGGACCTTCCTGGCACTGGGAAGCGATGTAGCCCTGATGCTCCAGGGAGCAAAAAACTCTCTCAGGGAGGCCGGCATTGGAGAGGGCGGCGAGTCGGCGCGTTACTGATCCTTACCCGGTTCGCTCTTCTTCCAGCAGCTCTCCCCCTGCCCATCCGCCTCGTTCTGGAGGCGGGCCAGCTGAAAGAGAAGATCCGAGAGCCTGTTGAGATAGGGAATCACCTGCGCGCCGATGGCCTCCTCCTTTGACAGGGCGACCACCACACGCTCCGCACGGCGGCAGACCGTACGGGCAAGATGCAGGCTTGCGCCGCCGACCGAGCCACCCGGCAGAATAAACTCCTCGAGGGGCCCGAGCTCTTCACCAAGAGCATCGAGCCTGAGCTCGAGCGCGGCCACCTGTCCCTGCTCGATCCTGCAGGCTCCGGAGGCAGGCTTGTCCTCCTCAAGGACAGCGAGATCGGCTCCCAGGTCAAAGAGCTCATTCTGAATTCCTCCCAGGGCCTCCGCAGTCGCGGCAAGGAGTCCCTGGGCAATCGCCAGGCCGATGAGGGAATTCAGCTCATCGACACAACCGCAGGCCTCGATCCGCAGGGAGTCCTTCGACACCCTCTGGCCGCCACCGAGACCGGTCTCGCCCTCGTCTCCACCGCCGGTATAGACCCTGGTGATCCTCATAGCTTAACCTGGAGTCCCTTCAGGAAGATTCCAGCTCTTCCCAGGACACCTTCGTCCCACTCTCGATGGCCCCGCTGCAGAGCAGGGACGCAAGGGTCGCGCGGTAGGCAACCTCGATGTCAGCCTCAGGCCTCCGGCCCTCCAGGAGGCTGTCGAGAAATGATTCCATCGCCAGGTGAGTTTCATTGCCACCTGTCCTGCTCAGCTCGAGACTCTTTCCGGAGCTGTCCCAGGCCATTGCATTGGCAACATCGACCCCGGCGTGTTCACAGAATACCAGCTCACTGCTGCCTGAAAAGCGCCTCTCGGGAATGGAATAGCTCAGGTGGCTGAGCTGAACCTTTGCCCCGCCCGGATATTCAAGAATTGCGCCGTAATGGTCCATGGTGTTCTGACGCGGTGCGGCAGCACCTGGATTGTTCGTGCCTCCGAGCGCAAGGGCTGACAAGGGCGTCGAACCAAGAATCCAGTTGAACACGTCAAACTGGTGGGTGCCCTGCTCCAGCACCAGGCCGCCTGACTTTTCGCTGCGGAAAAGCCAGGGCTTGTTTTTCCTGGCCGATGCAACACCGTGCCATTGAGCCCGGATAAACAGGACCTCGCCTCCCTCGCCGTTTCGAAGGTACCGAATACTGTCCCTGTAGCGCGGATTGTAGCGCCGCTGCAGGCCACACTGGTAAATCTGTCCCCTCCCCTCAGCCTCCCTGCAGGCATCGCGCAGCTGCCGGCATTCATCAACTGTCAGGCCAAGCGGCTTCTCACAGTAGACATGCCTTCCGGCTGCAAGTGCCGAGAGGGTATGGGGCAGGTGGAGGTGAACGGGGGTAGCGATCACCACCGCATCCACATCTTTTGAATCCAGGAGAGCCCGGTAATTGGTGAAGCCGCGGGGGCCACCCTCAGTGCCGGCCATCTGCCGGGCGCGCTTGAGCTTCGCGGGATCCAGGTCACAAAGCGCCGTGACCCTGGCCTTGCTTGATGAGAGGGCCGCCCCCAGGAGCTGGCGTCCCCGGTCACCCAGCCCGATAAAGCCCAGGCGGACCTCACTGCAGGCGCCGGGCGAGTCCGATGCGCGGGTGGCACTGAGCCCCATCGAGGCCCCGGCAAAACCGGCGGACTGGACGAGAAAATCCCGGCGGGAAAGATCTGAGCTGTTGTCCTGGTTGTGCATATCCATTTGTCCTTAGCTTCCTGAAGCGAACCATCGTTTGTACACTTTGAGGCAGCTAAAGGCAACGTCAAGAGAGACAGCCGGAGCAGCCGGAAATGCTCAAAAGATGCGGAAAACACTCTAATAAGGCCCCCAGGAGCCTCTTTCAGCACATCGGGAGCCATCTGGCCTTATCCGGGCTACTTTCCGGGAATAAAGCTCCCTGGTGTTATTTTTTTGCGCCGGAAGATTTATGCGACAGGAGCCATTTGTAGACCTCCTCGTTGGCATAGGCCCGGCTCCAGGAGTTGTGCCCGACCCCCGGGTAGATGGTCAGCTTCGCCTTCTTTCCACCCGCTTCCTTGATCTTCTTGATCATCAATTCGCTGAGAGCGGGCTTCACCACTCCATCGGCACCACCGTGAAAAGCCCAGATCGGGATATCGACCAGGTTCTTCGCGCTGGTGGCCTTGCCCCCGCCGCAGATCGGAACACCGGCGGCGAAAAGCTTCGGATACTTGTCCATCAGCAGCCAGCTGCCGAAGCCGCCCATGCTCAGGCCGGTTACGTACATCCTCTGCCGGTCAATCTTGAGCTCACCGGCCACCTTGTTGACGAGCTGGTAGAGCTCCTCGATCTTCCACCAGGTGCCCCTGGGGCACTGGGGAGAGATGAGCACAAAGGGGAAATCCTTACGCTTCCCGACCAGCTTCGGAGGCCCCCATTTCTTGACGACCTCCAGCTTGTCGCCCCGCTCTCCTGCTCCGTGCAGAAAGAGCATGAGGGGGAAATTCTTTTTGCCATTGTAGCCCTTCGGCACGAACTGCCAGAAGCGCAGGGTCACCTCCTTGCCGGAGCTCTTGACCTTCACCTCGCGGGCAACCTGGGTCCCTGGAATGAGCTTCTCCTTCGCCATAGCGGTGGTGCAACAGTCAGCAGAGAAAATAAAGACGCAGAGGAAAGCGGCGATCGCAAGAGAGGTTCTCATCAGCTACTCCATGGACAAGGACGTTTAAAACAGAAACGAGCCCTCCAGCTTAACCGCTTTTGCGGGTGACGACCAATCTTCCGGGGGAGAAGTCCTCACCGGCTCAGGCTTCCAGCAAGGCGAAGCTCTCGTCAATTTCCCGCCCATCCTCCATCGCCTCGCAGAGGATCCTCGCCGTGGCGGGCCCCTGGAGGATTCCGCTTCGGTAGTTGCCGGCCGCAATCCAGAGATTGCCGACACCCGGCCACCTGCCGATGAAGGGCCCCCCCCTGCGCAGCGCCTTGGGGCGCAGCCCCGCCCACTGCCTGCGAACAGCTTCCTCACCTGTTCCCGGCAGGACTGACCGGGCAGCCACCAGCAGCTCGGCACGGCCGTGCGGGGTGATGGAATTATCGTAGCCCGCCTCTTCTACCGTGCTGCCGACCCAGGTCCGTCCCTCCGGCTTCGGCACCAGGTAATAGGCAGCGCCCGATCCGGCCAGGCAGAAGTGCACCACACAGGCTGGAGGCGGATGATCGAGCTCGATGGCCTGGCCCCGCACCGGCGCCACCGGGACCCTGCCCGCCCCCATGGATTCCACCACGGCGGGAGTCCAGCTGCCGGCGGCAACAACCACCCTGGTCCCTGGCGCCATTCGCGAAGCCCAGGACTCAGGCAGCAGGACCCGGCCGTCTTTCTCTCTAAGCTCCAACCTGCCGGCCTCCTCGATGATTTTCACCCCGCGCGCACGGCAGGATGCTTCCAGGGCCGCCAGCAAGGAGGGCGGGTCGATAACCGCCTCCCGGTCAAGCTCGAGGCCGATCGATTCTTCCCCCCCGTAGCCCGGCACCAGCTCCTCGATCCGCTCACGTTCACACCAGGCCGCCTTGACGCCGGACTGCGCCCAGCGGTCAAGCTCTCTCTGCGGATCACGCGGCAGCTCGCGGCGCAGGTGGATACACCCACAGGGCCGGTACCCCGTATCGATCCCGGTCTCCTCGAGCAGCTCCGGCGCAAGCGAGGCATGGGCCTCCGCCCCCTCACGGCTGAGAGCGCCAAGGGCCGACCGGGAAGGCGCCGGGGCCTGCAGAACCCCAACAGCCGCACCGCTGGCCCCGCTACCGGAAGTGCCTGCATCTAAAAGCGTTACCTTCACTCCCTGCCCGGCAAGCCGCCGGGCCACGAAGAGGCCCACGACTCCTGCTCCGAGGACTGCAACTTCAGATTTCATAAAAACAACTCCGCTAGGGGCCGGCAACCGGTATGAGATTAACCGAAACGAAGGCTCCTGGCATCCACCTCCAGGCCGCTAGCGGGGCTTGCTCCTTCCAGGAAGCCCAGGCAACCCTGGAAAGCCGCCGGCCTGGAAAAATAACTGTGTCTGTTCCCCGCCCCGCCTTATGATCCCGCTGTGGCCGCAAAAACTGCCTGCAAATTCACACAGGGCGCATCGATGCACGGAAGACCTCCCGGACTCCTGGTCCTCACAGCACTTCTTTCCTGGAGCCTGTGCGGCATCACCTGGAGCCAGGATGCGAAAAAAATTGCCGAGATCCTCCGCAAGGCCCCCGGGCCGGCGGTAAAAAAAGCTCCCGTAGAGAAACCGAAACCGCAGGAAAACAAAAAACCGGTACCGGTATTCCTGCTGCGTGACCAGGGCCAGATTCCCGCCCGGCCGGCCTTCGAATCGATCCGGATACGGACCAGGTACGGTGTGCTCGATATTCCCAGCAGCCAGCTGGTCACGGTGCGCTTCGCCCCAAGGCTGAATGCCTCCCTCGTCAGAAAAACCACTGCCCTGCTCGCCCGCATGGGAACCGGGACCGAGGCAGACCGAAAGGCAGCTGCTGACTCCCTGCTGGCCCTCGGCCCACCCGCCCTCGCCCCCCTCAGGCACCTCGTGGCCACGGCAGGAGGGAATCTACCGCCCGCCACCCGCGAGATCATTGATCAACTCGAAGCCGAGGACCGCCGGAACCCGGCCCCGAAGAAGAAGCCGGCCGGCATGAGAGATGAGGTGCGCACCGATGAGCTGAGCTTTCGCGGGGAGGTCCTGACCGAATCCTTCGCCCTGAAAACTCTCTACGGGGAGCTGAACATCCGGATTGCCGACCTTGAGGCGATCAACTTCAAGGCCGTCGGGCTGGTCAATCGCTCCGTGATCGTCACCCCGGGCTACCAGCCGAACGGGAGCTGGCTCGACAGCAGGCTCGATGTCGGCAAGAACAAGCTCCTGTCGATCAAGGCTACCGGCCAGACCTCGGTGGAGAGCTGGAGCGTCAAGGCTGGACCTGCCGGAACGACGCGCTACAACAGCTTCAAATCACAGCAGGGCTTTCCAATGCTCTGCCTGGTGGGAAAGATCGGCAAAACCGGGAAGCCCTTCAAGATCGGGGAGAAATACCGCCTGCGCTCGAAGACCGCGGGACGGCTGTACCTCGCCATCCAGCCTTTCGATTACGAGCCGGGAGGAGTCGGTGGAAAGTATGAATCCGTGATCTCCATCACCGACGGGCGCTGAGCAACTTTCGAACAGAAAACCCGGTACAAACTCCAGGCAGGAACGAACTGAAGAAGGACTGATGCACCATGGCGGATCTTGAACTTCCCGAATTTGCAGAGATTGAAAGCGCCCGCACCCGGATCGGGCCGCACGCGCACTGGACCCCGCTGCTCAGCAGCCGGTCCATCGGCGAGCTCTCCAATACAGATGTCTGGCTCAAATGCGAAAACCTCCAGAAGGCCGGGGCCTTCAAGTTCCGTGGAGCGATGAACGCCTGCCTGCGTGCGACCGAGGAGGAGAGGATGCCGGGGGCGGGAGTCATCACCTTCTCTTCCGGCAACCACGGCCAGGCGGTGGCCCTCGCAGCGAGGACCCTGGGCATCGAGGCAACCATCGTCGTGCCAGAAGACATCCCCGCGGTCAAGAAGGCCGCCATCGAGGGCTACGGAGCCCGGCTCGAGATCGCCGGCCTGACCTCGACCGACCGGCACCGGCGAGCCCTCGATATCTCCGGAGAAAACGGCAGCCTCATCATCCCTCCCTTCGACCATCCGGACGTCATCGCAGGCCAGGGAACCACCGGGCTCGAGATTATCGACGAGCTGCCGGAGGCCGATGCCATCCTGGTGCCGACCGGTGGCGGCGGCCTGCTGGCAGGAGTGGCGATCGCGCTGGCGAACAGGAACTACTATCCGGACGTTATGGTTGGCTTTAACTGGCACGCCATCGGTACCACGGGACTCAGCCCCCTGGCTACGGGCGAGGATGCCTACGCGCTGATGGTCGGCTGCAACCTGCCCATTTACCGCTACAAACTCAACGCGGGTCTGCGCGAAGCCGAATTCAAAGCCGCCCAGACGTCGCAGATGTACGCCGCGGCCTGGAACGACGTGCGTGCCGAAGTCGAAACGCTGCACGCTCAGGCTGTCGAACACGACCGCGTTGCCAGGATCCTCAACGACGACATCCTGCCAAAATCGAGGCAGACTCTCGACCTGTCGATCGAAGCCTACCGGGCTGATCGCATCACCTTCCAGCAGCTTATCGAAAACTACAAGACGTTCCTCCACCACCGCCTTGACTACTACCGGCGCCTCTCCAATCTCGAACA
>CAZTRG010000073.1:0-19364 GCA_964615885.1 uncultured Planctomycetia bacterium
CCTTCCCTTATTCGAGCCTTGGATTCAGGGGACAGGTCAAGGCTGTTGACCAGGGGGCGCAGATCCTCGGTGAGCGAGTATTTGCAGAAGAAGAAGTTCGTGATGTGACTCCCCGCCCGGTATTTGTCTATACACCTTCGATCAAGGAGGAGAATGCCAAGAAGATCGTTGAGAAGATCCTGGTTGAGCGGAAGATTGCCCGCCGGTTTTTCCGTACCTGGCGAACCAACGATCCCAGCCAGCCCGGGTTTGAAGATTTTATCGATGGTCTCGATGCCAGTTTTTTCCCGAGCTTCAACGAGGTGGAGGTCATCGATCCAGACCAGCCCAGCCAGAGGGCGATCGGGAACCAGATAACCGGTGGAGGAGCGACCCCCATTGGCCGGCTCTGGCAGAAGGGAACGGCCCAGGGAGCTGAGCGGAACACCTTCCGTAAGCTCGGACTTGCCGTTCATGACAGCAATGCCTGGTACTACGAGCTCATCAAGGGCGTTATCAAGGCCAACTTCAATCCCAATACCAGGATCTCGCGCTACAATCCGAATACTCCGGTCTATCTGCCTGTGGACAAGTCTGACCTGGTCTGGGCGGATCCCACCAGCAAGCCGATTCCCCGGCTGACGAAAGGCCATACCACTGAATTCTGCTTTGGGCCGATGGGTACTTTTGAGATCACAACCCTGGGGCAGATGGTTGGGAATTCGGTCGGCAATTTCCTCGACCAGAGAAGAACAACTGTTGGCAATCGCAGGACTGAACCGCCTGCGGAGCTCTATCCCTTCCGGCGCAAGATCCGGACGGTCGTCAAGGTCTTCGATGTCCTCAGGCATACGAACCAGTTTCATTTTGAGAAGTCTTTCAAGACTCAGAGCGGCGCCTTCTCAAGCGTTGATGACCGTAAGTTTGTCCAGACCTGGCCTGAGCCCATGAATGCTCTCACCGAGCTGTACACCCAGGGTTCCCGCCGGGATGGCCGTGTAGAGCTCGCCGGGCTTCTTGATGGCCGCCGCCAGCAGACGGCCTACAAAAGCAGGAGCCAGATGTTCGGCCTCGATCCGAGCATCCTCGCTGAGCATTCCTTCTCCGAGAGAGACCCCCAGAATGTCAGCCAGCTCCGCAGGTCCCTGCAGGGCAGCGGGGTCAGCTTCTTCGGCGATGAGGTCAGCGATGCTCTCAAGGGCGTCTTTGATTTTGACTTCAGCCGCTACCAGAAAAAATACAGGGAGTTTTACCGCCTGAAGATTCTGCAGAATCTCAATGTGTTCAGGGGCAACCGGTCGTCGCAGTACGCAGACCCGATTGTCGGTAAGGAAGAAATCGGCAGTGACCTCCTGCCCGATGGCTTCAACACAAGTCTCTTCAGGATGCAGCACCTTGGCAACCGCCTCCTGGTCCTGCCTGCGCGCCAGCGCATCGGAGAGGTGGGGCTCGGTGGGGGAAATATCCGGGTCGGGTCTTCAGGGGTTGGCAGCCGGGGGCGGAATATCGTCGGAAACGTTCCTTATTACCGTGGTGGAATTGCATTCTGGACGAAGTTTGAGTTTGACGGAGATGATCCTGTTTTCAGCGGCCTGGTCGGGTGTACCCAGGTGATCAAGGAGGTTCTGCCGGCGCCCCAGGAATTTTCCGGATCGGAAGGCAGCCAGTTCTTCCTCTTTAAGAACACCACCGGGCAGCTGCGACTCGTACGGATGTATTACCACCAGGCCTTCCCGGAGGCGGGCGCGGCGGGTGGAGCAGGTACCGGCGGCAGGCTTTTTCCTGATCCCGGCAGTGATGCCGATGGCGCTCCCAACCAGGGAGAAAACCCACTCATTGAGCACCTTGACCAGAAAAAGATCATCTCCCGGGCTGATATCGTTGCCGATATCAGGCACTTCAAAGCCCATGAATGGCATCACATTGCCTTTGACTGGGATGATGACAACCCGGTTTTCCCCATTCGCCTCTATATCGACTTCAAAGAGGTTACCACAGGCGGAACTCCAAGGAGAGCTCAGCAGGTCGTCGATGGAGTGGCGAACTCATGGGTTCGACTCAATGAGCGCCAGCCGCTCGATGGATTGATGGTCGGCGGAATCGTTCGCAACCAGGGTGTCGCTGATGCAGGAGTGTTCAAGTGGTTTACCACGACCGCAAAGACCGGCCGCGGCGGTGTCTCGGTAGCGGCCCCATCGGTTAAAAGAATCATTGCCAACGCGACGATCGATGAGCTGATCGTCTACCAGGGGACCTTCCCCCAGGTGAAGCGCTATTACGGTGCCAACGCCGGTGCCGGATATTTCACCCAGCGCACTGGCGAATACGCCAACCTCTTCGAGGTGCCGATGCCTCCGGGGGTCAACAACCTCTCCTTGCGCTCCTTCGACTGGACAGCCTACTACCCGACGACCTTTACAGATTCACTTCCCAATTCATCTGCTGTGCAGGTTCGCAGCACCCCGGTGGAATGCGAGCTTAACTTCAAGACCCCCAGGGGAGTGCCCCGCCTGGGTGAAGCCTGGCGTATGCCGGGTACCCCCAGCCCGATAGCGAACAAAAAGCTCCTCCGGGTGAAAAACGCCATCAAGGGTGCTAATGCAGAGGTGGTCTACAAGTTTTACCTGAAGGGTGCCAAGTCGCTGTCGGGAAATACTGCTGGTGGAGTTGTGCAGACCCCGGTTATTGATGATGTGACCCTGACGTACTATTTGCCAAACCCGAAAATTCTTCTGCAAGAGGATGTAGATTGATGCAGTTTGAAAAATGTTTCACACCTGCGCTGGCGTGTTTTCTGCTCGCGACTTTTTCCTGCAGCCAGGTGGCCGGCCAGGATGATCCCAATGAAGATATTCAATACAAGCCCTACATGGAGCTCGTCAGCTCCCAGTACCTGGCAGCTCCCAAGGGTGGCAAACAGACCCTGAAGCTCAAGCTTGATTTCTCTGCCGATCTTCCTCTTGGCACCAAGATCCAGATGGATCTTGTTCACAACGGTCTTCCCCTGATCGGTGAGACGGTTTTCCTCGATTTTAAAACGGCCAAGCGCAAGGGCTTCATCTACGACTGGACGCCGAAGAAGTCGCTCGGCGTCGACAATTACTACCTGCGGGTGCAGGTCGACCTCCTCAGCCAGGTTGCCAAGGTTCGCCGGGAATTCGCCTTGAAGGAGAAGATCTTTCCGCCTAAGGCAAACCCCCTGGTGTGGCTTTACGGCCAGGAAAAGTATGCCATCAAGGTGGGGACAGAGGCTGAGCTCCAGGCCCAGCAGGAGATCATGTGTACCGTCTATGATGACTTCATCAATGAGCTTGCCGGTAACTGGAACGATCTGAAGAAGACTCTCGATGAGGTTCGCGAGGGGAAGAAATATTCCAACGCCGGAGTCGTCGACCAGAAGGCCCTGGAGGATTTCATCAGGAAGTGGCGCCGCAAGCAGGGCAGCACGCAGAAAGGTATTCTCCGTGATTTCCCTGAGAAGTGGCCGGCGGTTCATTCAAAGTCCCTGACTGCGCACGCCAACCTGCTCAGGCTGGGACGGATGGTTGCCAAGCGCTCGGTGAGCTACCAGCGTGACCTTGAAAAGGAGCTCCAGCTGCAGCGGATCAATCCGCGTCTGAACACCAAGGACAAGGAAGATGCTGTTCTGCAGTTCTTTGACTACGGCTACCGCTACAAGGTGTCGAAGGACAGCCTCAACAGGACGATGGACAATATCTACCGCCTGGTCTGTCCTGAGGAGGAGGAAGAGGAAGCCGGGGCTGCCCCCGAAGAGGGTGACACCGGCGAGGGCGGCGGCAACTAGGGAATTCCAAATAGGGAATTCCCCAGTGTCAGCGGGCTAGTGACGGGGGGCTAGTGCCAGCAGGCCAGTTACCAGGGGAGTTACCAGGGGACCAGTTCAGTTCGCCATCGTCGTCCCGATGTCGCTCCTTGAATGCAGGCCATCAAAGGAGATGGCTTCGAGGGCCTTGTAGGCTTCCGCTCTTGCAGCCTCCCTGTTCTCTCCAAGGGCAGTGATCCCGAGGACGCGGCCGCCGGCAGTGACCAGCGTTCCTGATTCATCCTGGCCTGTTCCCGCATGGTAAACCCAGAGGGCATCGGGTTCCCCGTTCTCCCTCGCCTTGTCGATGCCTGTGATCGGGACGCCCTTGTCGTAGGATCCCGGGTAGCCTCCTGAGGCCGCGACGATGCAGATCGCATCTCGTTCATCCCACTCCAGGACAAGATTCTCAAGTCCTCCTGGTACGCTGGAAGCCTCGAAAACAGCCAATGGATCGGTCTTCAAGCGAGAGAGGATCGACTGGGTTTCGGGGTCACCGAACCTCGCATTGTATTCAAGCATCATGGGACCATCTTCTGTGAGCATGATCCCTGCGTAGAGGACACCCTTGAAGGGAAGGCCCTCCTCTGCGAGGCCTTCGACGGTCTTGCGAATGACCCGGTCGAGGATGTCCTGGACGAGGGGGTCGCCGAGGGAGTAGTAGGGCGAGTAGGAACCCATTCCGCCGGTGTTGGGCCCCTCATTGCCATCAAATGCGGGCTTGTAATCCTGGGCGGTCTCCAGCGGAAGGTAGTTGGTGCCATCGGTCAGTGCCATGATCGAGATCTCGCTGCCGGTGAGGCAGTCTTCGATAAGGACCCTGGCTCCAGCCTCTCCAAAGCTGCGGTCAACCATGATGTCTTTAACAGCCTCCGCTGCGGTGGCACGGTCATGGGCAACGATAACACCCTTGCCGGCGGCCAGGCCATCGGCCTTGACGACCATCGGCAGTGGGCGCTCGTTGACATGGGCCAGGGCTGCTTCGCTGTCGTCAAAGATCTCGAAGGCGGCGGTGGGGATCCCGTGCCGGCAGAGAAATTCTTTGCAGAAGATCTTGCTGCCCTCGAGCTGGGCGCCTCCCTTGCCGGGGCCGAAGATCTTGAGGCCCTCGCCTTCGAAGATGTCTACGATGCCGGCAACCAGGGGAGCCTCCGGGCCCACGATGGTCAGGTCGATCGATTCATTCCTGGCAAAATCCAGGAGCCCGTCGATGTCCTCTCCGGAGATGTCCACGCACCTGGCCTCCTCGGAGATGCCTGCATTGCCGGGGGCGCAATAGATCTCGGGTTGTGAAGGTGACCTTGCGATAGCCGACACGATCGTGTGTTCCCGGCCACCGGATCCAACGACAAGAACTTTCTTCCTCTCACTCATGTTCGACCCCCGGTTTTCTCAAGTCAGTTCCTGTTGATCCTCGCACCAGCACCCTTCGCAGGCCGGTTTCATGCGGCCTAGGTGTCTGCGCCGCCAGATTGTAACCACTTCCCCTTCCACCACCACGAGAAAAGAGCCAGCATACAGAGCGCGGCGGCGGGCAGAAGCGAGGTCTCACCCGGTGGCGTAAAGGCCAGCAGGAGGGCCGCGTCAAAGAGGACCAGGGCTCCGAGTGCCTTGCGGACATAGGTGGTCGCCGGATGCAGCTCTTCCTTGTTTTCACCTGCCAGCAGGATGGCCCGGAAGAGGGCGAGCGCCAGCGCCAGGTTGGCGGCCCAGTTGAGCCAGGAGCCCGGATTCATGGCCGTCAGGATGACAGGGATCAACAGCAGCGGGTGCACCAGGGCCCTGAAGGTTCGTGGCTTGAAGGCATTGTCTTCCAGGCGGCTGACAGCGGTAACGAGGCTGATGAATACCCCGAGAATGAGGGCCGGCGCCAGGAACTCGGCAGTTGAGATGACCTGGAGAAAAGAGGCATCAGCGCCTGCGGCAACCGTTGCGCCGAGCAGGAAATTCCCGCTCCGGCACCAGCCCATGAGCAGGTCTCCGATGACAGGTATCTTTTTTGCGCCGCTGTTGTAGAGCAGGGCGAAAAGAATAACCATTCCCGCGGGCCAGAAGGCATCGCCACCAAGGAAGCTGAGGCAGAGAGCGAGTCCTGCCAGGCCACCGGCGAGCCAGGCGGCGTGGGCAGGCGCTACAGCCCCGCTGGGCAGCGGCTTGCCGGGCGCCCCTGTCCGGTCCTTCTCTAGGTCGAAGAGATCGTTGCTCACCATTCCCGCGCTGTAGAGGCAGAGGGACATCACCGCCACCAGCAGGGCCGGGAGTGGGTCCTCGTCTTTCTGCAGAACGACGGCAGCAAGGGCGAAGCCGGCAAAGCTGTCGGCCAGTGCCGTGGGCACCAGGTAGATTCGGCAGAGTTCGAGGTAGGGGCGCATAGGGGGAGAGCCGGTAGGTTTTGTGTTTTCAGGAACTGGAGTTTAACTCCTGCAGCGAAGTTCGTCAGCAAGGATGCGGCCGGAGACTTTCTTTGTTGTTTATGACTTTGCGCCTGCCTGCGGTCTGGCTACACTGATTTTCGCGGCAAGAGGAAGCAACCTTTTCATACAGGAGAGGCTCACCATGAGCTCAAACCTTAAAAACCTGTCCCGGCGCGGCTTTCTTTCGCGTTCGGCGTCACTGCTGGCGCTTCCTGCCTTTATTCCCGGCCTGGTTTCTGCGAGCCCGGCTGAGCGCCTGGTGGTCGGGCACATCGGAATCGGTGGCAGGGGGGGGAGCCTGCTGGGCATGACACGGGGGAACTCCCAGGTCCAGGTGGGCGCACTCTGCGATGTAGACAAGGCACACCTGGGGAGGGCTCGCAAGGCTGCCGGCGGCGAGCCGCAGCTGGCTGGTGACTACAGGCGGCTGCTGGACAACAAGGCTCTCGATGGGGTTGTGGTTGCTGCTCCTGACCACTGGCACGCGACGATGACAATAGCTGCCTGCCGTGCGGGCAAGCACGTCTATTGCGAAAAACCCCTTTCACACAATATCGCCGAGGGGCGCAAGGCGGTCAGGGCCGCCCGTAAATACGACCGGATGGTGCAGGTGGGCATCCACCATCGCTCAGCGGAATACATCCGGCATATCGTTCGACTGGTTCGTGGCGGAGCCATCGGCAAGGTGCACGCTGTGAAAAACTGGATGTGGACCAACAAGGTGGAGAAGCGTACCCCCGGGCCGGGAAAAATCCCGCCCTCGCTCGATTATGATTCCTGGCTCGGCCCGGCTCCCGAGGCGGCCTACCACCCCTCGAGGGTGCACTATAACTTCCGCTGGTGCAGCGATTACGCCGGCGGCTACATGACCGATTGGGGAGTGCATATGTTCAACGTGGTCACCTTCGCCATGGGCGTTGACCACAAGGGGCCTGAGAGCGTCGAGGCAAAGGGCACCTATGCGAAGGACAACATCTACGACTTCCCGGTCTCGATGAAGGCCCGCTGGGAGTTCAAGGATCCCGATTTCACCCTCACCTGGGACCAGCCTGAGGAGGGTGGGGATGTTCTTCCCGGGGAGCGCTATGGAATGACCTTCTACGGAGAAGATGGAGAGCTGCGCACGGGCTTCGGCAATGGAAAGTGCAAGTTCTTCCGTGATGGCAAGGAGGCTCCTCTTCCGCGTGAGCCGGCCAGTGTCGCTGTTCCCGGGAGTCCGGGGCATATGCAGAACTGGATCGACTCCATCCGCAAGAGCGAGCTGCCGATCGCGGATGTCGAGATCGGGCACCGCACCACCAGCCTCTGCCTGCTGGGAAATATCGCACTTCGCGTCGGGCGCTGGCTGCGCTGGGACTGGCACAGCGAGCGCTTCTTTGCCGATCCCGAGGCAGATGCCCTCCTGGGGCGCGAGGCGCGCCCTGCCTACAGGATCTGAAGGGGCTGCTGAGCCGTGCCCGAGCTACCCGAGGTAGAGACTGTCCGAAGAGGCCTCCAGCGCAGGCTGAAGGGCAAGGTCATCGAGGGCGTTGATGTACGGGAGACAAGGCTGCGCTACCCGGTCGATGCACCGAGGCTCAAGAGAGAGCTGGCCGGACGCAGGGTGAAGGAGCTGAAACGCAGGGCGAAGTACCTGCTCATCCTGCTGGAGGCTGAGGGGGACAGAGAGGAGGCCTTCCTGATCATCCACCTCGGGATGAGCGGCAGGGTTTATTTCTCAGGCAGGGACGAGGCGCCACGTCCCCACACCCACGTCATCTTCACCATCAGCGGAGGGAGGGAGCTTCATTTCTGCGATCCCCGGCGCTTCGGGCTCGTTGACCTGGTTCCCTCTGCCCTGCTCGAGTTGGACAGGCGATTCACCCATCTCGGGCCGGAGCCGCTTTCAAAGGAGTGCACGGCAGAGTATTTCTTCGAGTGTTCCCGCAAGCTGCGTCAGCCGGTTAAGAACTTCCTCATGGACAGTCGCAGGGTGGTCGGGGTGGGCAACATCTACGCCTCCGAGGCGCTCTTTCTCGCCGGGGTTCACCCCCTGAGGGCTGCGGGAAGGATCAGCCTTCAGCGCTGGGGGCGAATCACCTCCGCGGTGAAAGAGATCCTCGCCGAGGCCATTCGCCAGGGTGGAACAACCCTGAATGACTTTGAGGGCCCGGATGGAACGGCCGGCTACTTCCAGGTTCGCCTGGGGGTTTATGGGCGTGAAGGAGAGGAGTGTCTTGAATGCGGCGCGGCTGTGAAAAAAAAGGTGCTCGCGGGCCGCTCTACTTTTTATTGCTGCCGCTGCCAGCGCTGAGGCCGCTTCTCAAGTCCCGGTGGGCTCATAGTGCCTGAGCTCTGTGCTGGCTGCAGAGACCTGCCGCAGCTCATCGCGCCCGGCCAGCTCCCCGGTAGCCAGGGCCTGCAGGAGGATATTCCCCTTGCTGGTGGCCTCGGCCGGTCCGGCCACCAGCGGGATCCCCAGCTCCCGGGCCGTCAGCTGGTTGAGAAGGCTGTTCCGGCTGCCGCCTCCGATGACATGGAGCCGGCTGATGGGCTCGGGAGAAAATTCGGAAGCCGCGCGCACAGTCGCGGCATATTTTTTCGCCAGGGACTCGATGATGCAGCGCAGGATATCTTCCCGGCTGCCGGGGACCTCCTGGGATGAGTCGCGGCAGGCCTCCCGGATCCGGGCAGGCATATCGCCCGGAGAGGAGAAGACGGGATCGTCGGGATCGATAAACGAACGCGCAGCAGGGGCCTCCTCCGCCATCCGGGCCAGCTCTTCGTAGCCGGCCTCCTCGCCCTCGCCGGCCCATTTGCGCCGGCATTCCTGGACCAGCCAGAGCCCGGTGATGATCGCCAGGAAGCGGTTCCGGCCAAAGGCTCCGGCTTCGTTGGTGAAGCCCTGTTCGAGGGCCTCATGGGAGAGAATGGGAGTGGTGGTCTCGATACCCAGCAGGGACCAGGTGCCGCTGGAGAGATAGGCCCAGCCTCCGGGCCCGGTCGCCGGGCAGCTCGCTACGGCTGAGGCCGTGTCATGGCTGGCGGTGGCAATGATGGGGCAGGGAGCGGCCAGGCCGGCCTGCCGGGCGAGCTCCGGCCGGAGCTCACCGGTGACGGTCCCCGGCTCCACCAGCTCACCGAAGATCCCGGCCGGCAGGCCGGCCTTTTCGGCCAGGTCGAGATCCCAGGTTCTTTCGCTGTTTTGAAGGAGCTGGGAGGTGCTCGCGATGGTCAGCTCAGAGGCCGGGCGTCCTCCAAGGAGGCAGGTGACGAGGTCTCCGATATGGAGCAGCTGCTGCGCCCTGCCGAGTGTTTCGGGGGCCAGCCGGTTTTGTGCCGTGAGCTGAAAGAGAGTGTTGAAGTCGATCAGCTGCACCCCGGTCCTGCTGAAGAGTTCCTCCCGGCTCATGATGCTGGCGGTAAAGCGCCCTGCCTCGCCGGCATGACCCTCATCGCGGTAGTGGACCGGGTTCTCAAGCAGCTGCCCATCTTCATCGAGCAGCCCGTAGTCGACCCCCCAGCTGTCGACCGCGATCCCGTCGAGCTGCCCGCCGTTTCGCGCGGCAGCCTTGCTGATTCCCTCGTGGACATTGTTCATGAGGGCCGGGAAGTCCCAGCGCAGGCGTCCCGTTGCGGAATCAGTAGTATTCGGGAAGCGATGGACCTCCTCGGTGCTGAGCTTCCCATCTTCGAGACGCCCGAGAATGGCGCGGCCGCTCTCGGCTCCAAGGTCGATTGCCAGGTAGGTTTTTCCCATGTTTCAGGACTCACGGTCTGCCGGGTGTAGAGGCGAGGAGGTCCCGCGCCCTTGCAAGAACAGGTAGCATAAGCATAATACCACCAGCTTATCTACCGAACAGGGGGCCGAACATTGTCCAGGAACGTCACGATCTTCCTTCCCGGAGACTACCGGGAGCTGCCGAATGAGTGGGCCAGGCCCCAGGTTAAATCCACTGTAGCCAATCTCAAGAAGGCGCTTCGTAAGCTGGGGCGCAAGCCCCGCCTCATCGACACCTTTCTCACCCGGCCGGACCAGTCGATCTCCGAGCTCGGGCAGGTCGATGATCCGATGGTGGGGGTCTTTGTGCACTGGACCTACGGACCGCATACCTGCGATGGAGTGGTCGGCAAGGACAACCCTCTCCTGCTGGCGAGCAACTTCTCCGGTACCTGGCCGGGGCTGGTCGCTCTCCTGAATACCGGCGCCTGCCTCGAGAGCGTGGGCCGTAAGTTCTCCAGGATCTGGAGCGATACGGCCGACTGGACCAGGGACAAGGGTTTCATGGAGCGTCTCGACGAGTGGTGCTCAACCGGCGCCATTCGTTACCGCGAAGATGAGCTCCACCTCTCTGCGGAGGTGAGCCCCGAAGCGAAGAAGCTTGCCGACCGCGTGGTGGCCGATATCCGCAAGCGCAGAATCCTTGCGCTGATGCTCGGCGATACCTCGATGGGCATGATCAACGGCTACTTCGGCCCGCGGCTGTTGAGCAAGATCGGCTTCGCTGAACACAAGGTCGACCAGGCCTGGATTCTCGAGCGCCTGACCCATGTCGATGAAGACCGGGTTGAGAAGGCCCTGAAGTTCTGCCTCGACCAGGGGGTCCAGTTTCACTGGCAGGAGGAGGGCGCAGAGGACTTTACCGATGAGGCAACCCGCGAGCAGCTGCGTATGTACTTCGCCGTTCTCAGCCTGGTTGAGGAATTCAAGGCCGACTGTATCGGCTGGCAGTACCAGCTCGGGCTGTTGCCCCTGCTGCCTCCGTCTGATTTCTGCGAGGGCCTGCTCAACTCCGTCTGCCGGCCTGAATCAAGCGGCCAGCCGATCATGACGGCCACCGAGGCCGACCAGGGAAACCTGGTTCCCATGGAGCTGATGAAGAGGATCCTGCAGCGCCGGGGCCTGCACCCGGAGGTCATGTTCCACGATGTGAGGTGGGGGGGTGAGCACAATGGCCGCTTCCTCTGGGTTCTGCTCAACTCGGGTTCCTGCGGTGCCTATGCCTTCAAGCATGATCCCACCAGCCTCAAGGGTGTTCACTCTTACCGCCAGCCGGCCGGTTATTTCCCGATCCCGGGAGGAACCTTCGCCGGGGAGAGCCGCGCCGGGGATATCACCTGGGCGCGCGCCTATATTCGCGATGAGGAGCTCTGGATGGACATCGGCCGGGGCAAGGTGAGAAAATTGCCGCCCGCCAAACGGGATGAGTGGTGGGAGGGGACCACCCGGCAGTGGCCCTTCATGGCTGCTGATCTCGGCTGCTCACAGGAGACCATCATGGCTCACTATCTCTCCAACCACATCGCCGTAGCCTACGGGGATATCTTCGGTGAGCTGGTGTCTGTGTGCAGGAGCCTTGGCTTCAAGGTCCGCGTCATGAAGGGCAGCAGCAAGGTATAGGGCTGCCGCTAGTTCTTTTTGAGCCCCGGCCACCTGCCATCCCTGATGGGCTCGAGCTTCAGCTTTGCCGGGTCCAGCACAACATGTTTTATCCTGCGCCTGTGATAGGTGTAGGTGATATGAACAAGGCCATCGGAGGCCTGGATCACCGAGGGGTAGGAATGTTCGCCGCGCTGGTTCTCGAGGATGAGAGCGGCCTGCCAGTCCTTGCCGTCGGAGCTGACCGCCACGTTGAGCATCTCCCGGCCCCGGGGCCTGGTCAGCGCACGGGTGGTGTGGTTGTAGACCAGCAGGTGGCGGCCATCGCTGAGGCTTACTCCATCCGGGCCGGCGTTCGGATTGGGAAGCGAGGAGGCAGTCATTTTCCCCCAGGTCTTCCCATTGTCCTTCGACCAGGTCTGGGTGAGCCGGCCCTGCTGGCTGCGGCAGAGAGCCTGCAGCTTCCCATCGGAGTGGCGGAAGACTGTCGGCTGGATCGCGCCGAAGGCCTTGTCCTTGTTGATGACGCCCGTGCTGCTCCAGGTTTTTCCAAGGTCCCCGGTAAATTCGAAGTGGACCTTCCAGCCGGCATGCTCGGTGGAGGAGGGGCACAGCAGCAGGCCCTTGTCGAGCTCGATGGGCTTGTTCTTGACCGGCCCGATGATTCCCTTGCCGAGCCGGCGCTGCTTCGTCCAGGTTTTTCCCCCGTCAGCAGAGGAAATGAGCTCTCCCCACCAGGTGCTCGGGCTCGGGCCGACCTTGAAAAAAAGCAGCAGCGGGCTGCCGGCCGGCTGGCGCGGCTGGAAAAGAACCGGGTTCCAGCAGGGATGGCGTTTGCCGGGACCCTGGACTCCATCGGCGACCTCAACAGGAGCTGACCATTTACCCTTTTCCCGTCGTGAGACCCAGATCCCGACGTCCTTTTTTCCTTCACCCGTTCCGCCGAACCAGGCCGCCACCAGGGTCTTGCCGCTCTCGGCAATGGTGGAGGCGTGACACCTGGGGAAGGGTGCCTTCTCGTAGATCAGCTCGCGGGTCAGTACTGCATCATCTGCCTGTGCGCAGACGCAGGTAAACAGCAGGCCCAGGGCAGGCAGCAGTTTCATCTCTCAGCCTTTCTTGCCGATGGTTTTCTGGCCCTTTGCGACCATGGAATTGAAGAGCTTGAGCTGCTGGCCCAGGGCCGCGACACGGTCCTTCGGTCTGCCGCGGGCCTCCAGCAGGACCCAGCCGGAGTAGTCCATCCTGACGAAGAGCTCCATGAGCTTCTCATAGGGGTAGTTCTTGTCCTCGAGCTCCCGCACATGGGCGGTGGCCCCAAAACGTTTTTTGACCAGGTCGAAGTTGTGCTCGAGGCCCTTGCCCTGGAGGTCCTGGCCGTTGGAGTTCCAGCAGACCGCGACGTTCTTGTTCTGCGCGACATCCATGATCTTGCGGATGGTCGGCAGCTGGGCGCACTGGCCGTGAACCTCCAGGCGGATCTCCTGGCCCCAGCCCTCGGCGTATTCTCCGAGCTGGTTGAGGGCCTTGCCGATCTGCTCGATGGTCTTTTCTTTCTCTACGCCCTTGTGGAAGCGGTCCGGCTTGACCTTGACGCCGGTTCCCCCGACATCGTGGCTGAGCTTGATGAAGGTCTTGGTGGCCTCGATGGCCTTGGCGACAACAGCCGGGTTGGGGTTGTCATAGCGCTCATTGCTGCCGATTCCAACCATGGTCACCGGGCTGTCGGCGAACCTTTTCTTGACCTCTTTTCTCTCATCGGCGTTGAGGGACGGCTCCACCTTGTGGGCATGGGTGGTCCTGAGCTCGACGCCGAGGACCTTGCTCGTTGTGCAGTTCTTGATGAGGGTGGGAAGGTCCCAGTCCTGTCCCCAGAGGTAGGTTACCAGCCCGAACTTCATCGCAGACCCCGGAGCGGGGGCGGCACCCTTCAGGAGCTCTGCCGGTGAGCCCAGCAGGGCGGCGGCTGCCGCCGCGGTTGAGCCCTTTAAAAAAGTTCGTCTCGATTTTATGGAATTCATCCTGCAAGTCTCCATGGAGGTGTTTTCAGTGTTTCTCGAAGCCTTAACGCTATGTTCTTTCTGTCCGTGGTGCAAGGGCCTGATGGTATTTGAGCAGGACATTGGGCAAAACCCCCGTCTATTTCTGGCAGCGGCCGGGCAGGATTGATAAATTGAAGAGGTGAGCACAAGCTCCTTTATCCCGGTAAATGATCCCGAGGTTCTCCCAGGATGACCTTCAGTCGAACTCTAATCGTTTTCCTTCTGGTGTTGCTTCCTGCAGGCAGCAACACCCTGGAGGCTGAAGATGCCCCTGCCTCAGCGGAGGCTCTGCAGTTTTTTGAGAGGAAGGTACGCCCGCTTCTTGCCGGCAGCTGCTACAAGTGCCATGGGCCGAAGAAGGAGAAGGGGAAGCTTCGGCTCGACCGGCAGGAGCGGATCCTTGCCGGCGGAGAATCGGGTCCGGCGGTCGTACCCGGCAAGCCGCAGGAGAGCCTGCTCATCAAGGCGGTGAGATACCAGGACCCGGAGCTGCAGATGCCGCCCAAGCAGAAGCTCTCGGCTGACCAGGTCAGTATTCTCGTGCGCTGGATTGAGCTGGGCGCGCCCTGGCCGAAGGAGGAGGCCTCCGGTGCGCCCCGCCGGGAGCCCGGGCTTGAGGTGACCGACAAGGATCGTGACTGGTGGTCTTTTCGTCCCATCAAAGAGCTTCCCCTGCCCGAGGTGAAGGCGAAGGCCTGGGCCGAGAGTCCTGTAGACCGGTTTGTTCTTGCCGGGCTCGAGAGCAAGGGGTTTGAGCCTGCGGCACCGGCCGCACGCCGTGAGCTCATCAGGCGCGCCTATTTCGACCTCATCGGTCTGCCGCCGACCTACCAGGAGGTTGAGAGCTTTGTTGCTGATGACACTCCGGGTGCTTTCGAGCGGGTGATTGACAGGCTCCTTGAGAAACCACAATACGGTGAGCGCTGGGGACGGCACTGGCTGGACGTGGTGCGCTTTGCGCAGACCAACGGCTATGAGCGGGATGGAGAGAAGCCCTATGCCTGGCGCTACCGGGACTACGTGATCAGGAGCTTCAACGCCGACAAGCCCTACAACCGCTTCGTGCTGGAGCAGCTCGCCGGCGATGAGCTCGATGATGCCGGCCGGGACTCGATCATCGCCACCGGCTTCTACCGCCTGGGGGTGTGGAATGATGAGCCCGACGATAAGAGGGCGGCCGAATATGATGGGCTCGATGACATGGTCGTGGCGATCGGGGCATCCTTTATGGGCCTGACCGTTGGCTGCGCACGCTGTCACGATCATATGTATGACGCAATTCCACAGAAGGACTACTACAGCTTCCTGGCCTTTCTGCGCAACGTTCGCTACTACGACAAGCCAAAGTACGAAGAAAAGTCAGCCACCTATGCTTCCATCGGAAACAAGGAGTGGGCTCTCGCGGTGCGGGAGCATGGCGATCAGCCGAAGGAGACGAAGGTCCTGATTCGCGGTAATGCCGCGACCCCCGGTGAGCTGGTCAAGCCCGTCTTCCCGGCCGTGCTCGGAGGGGGCCAGGCACAGCCCGTGGGAGGAAAGTCCTCTACCGGCCTGCGGCGCTCCCTTGCTGAATGGATCGCGGGAGACAGCAATTTCCTGACGGCGCGGGTGATGGTGAACCGGATCTGGCAGCATCTCTTCGGGCGGGGAATTGTCCGGACTCCGAACGATCTCGGCCGCAGGGGCCTGCCGCCGACCCATCCCGAGCTGCTGGACTGGCTCGCACGCGACTTTATTCTCGGCGGGTGGAAGATCAAGCGCCTGCAGAAGCTGATCATGCTCTCGAACGCTTACCGTATGTCCTCGCGGGTTTCAGAGGGCAAGGCCCTGCGCGAAGACCCCTCCAACGAGCTCTTCTGGCGGCAGAACATGAAGCGCCTGGAGGCCGAGGCCATCCGGGACTCGATCCTGTTCGCCGCAGGCGGCTTGAATCCTGATATGGGTGGCCGTGGTTTCTTTCCAAAGCTCGGCCGTGAGGTGATAGCCGGGGGGTCCCGGCCTGGTTGGGGCTGGGGGGTTTCCAGCAGGAAGGAGCAGTCCCGCCGGAGCGTGTACATCTACACCAAGCGAGGGACCCTGATGCCGCTGATCGAGGGCTTTGACTATACCAACACCGCCCGGTCTCTCGGTATGCGTACGGTCACCACGGTGGCACCGCAGGCCCTGATGTTGCTCAACAGCGCATTCCTTGACTGGCAGGCGGGTGTCTTTTCCGGCCGTCTCCTGGGGGGGGAGGCCGGCGATACCAGGGCCTTTGTCCGGCGCGCCTACCAGCTGCTTTTGTCGAGGGATCCCTCCTCCGGGGAGGTCGAGAAGAGCCTTGCCTTCATCGAGCGCCAGGAGAAGGCCTTTGCCGGCCGGAGAATTCGCTCTACCTTCAGGCCTGGAGTTCCGGATGCGATCGAGCGGGGCTTCAAGAGTACCCAGCAACCCTCCAATTTCCTGGAGGGCCCTGCCGAGGGCTGGGATTACTTTCGCGGCCGCTGGTACGATGCCGGCGACAACATCGACTGGGTCGATCCGAAGAGGCGGCCTTTCGCTCTTCACAAGACGCTGCGTTTCACCGGCGGCGAGCTGAGCGCCGAGCTGCTCCTGCAATCCAACTCCGAAGGCGCATCGCTCTATTTTCGCGGCGCCGGCAAGGGTGACCTGTATTCCGGCCTGGAGCTTCTGCTCGATCCCCGCGAAGATCTTGTGCAGCTTCGCCGCCACGGCAAGGAAGTCGTCGTGTTGAAGTCAGCCAGGCTCGAGCTGGCCACCGGGGCCTGGTACCGGGTGAGGTTGCTGATGGATGGGCCGGACCTGGGGATCTGGGTGGGGCGAGAATTCAAGGATGGACAGCCGCCGACGCTCAAGCTTCCTGTCGACAAGCTCGAAGAGCTTGGTGACCGGGTCGGCTTGAGCTCGACGGAGGCGCCTGTGGGGCTGGCTTCACTGGTGGCCAGGGCGGGTGGAAAAGAGTCAGCAGCGCAGATTACAGAGAAAACAGGTCTTCCCACCGCCTTCCAGGAAGGCGGGGATCAGGCGCGGGCAAAGGAACTGCCGCGCAACAGGCTCCAGGCGCTGCATTCTTTCTGCCTGGTGCTGCTAAATCTGAACGAGTTCGTTTATATTGATTGAGTGGTCCCTCCCTGGATCCGAAGACAATGAAAGTCCTGCAGGGGATCACGACCCGGCCGCCACGGAGTGAACTGAAATGAAATCCAGCTCTGAAAACATGCCAGGAAAAGGAACCTCTCCGTCCCCTGGACAGTTCTGTGGCCGCACCCGCCGTGAGTTTCTCTGGGAGGCCGGTGCCGGATTCACGGGGATCGCCATGGCGGCGATGCTGCAGCAGGATGGCTTCTTCAGGAAGTACGCTCATGCTGAGGGAACCCCGCCGGATGAGCTGAACCTCCTGGCCCCCAAGCCGCCCCACTTTGCCCCCAAGGCCAAGCGCTGCATCTTCCTCTTCATGTACGGCGGGCCCTCGCAGATGGATCTCTTTGATTACAAGCCCTACCTGCAGAAGAACGACGGCAAGACGGTTGATATCGAGATTCGCCGCAGGAGTATTCAGAAACAGAAGTTGCTGGGCTCCAGGCGCGAGTTCAAACGCCGTGGAGAGTCAGGGCTCTGGTGCTCTGAAGCTCTTCCGCGCATCGCCGGCCACATGGACAAGCTGGCGGTCGTCAAATCGCTCTACATGGACTCCTTTGCCCATGGCTCGGCCCTGCTGCAGATGAACTGCGGGCAGGTCATCCAGGGGCACCCATCGCTGGGATCCTGGCTGGCCTACGGCCTCGGGACCGTCAACCAGAACCTGCCGGCCTACGTGACGATGCTCGACCCCAGGGGCGGCCCGGTTTCAGGTGCTCCGAACTGGGGCAGCGGCTACATGCCGGCCGCCTACCAGGGAACCCTGTTTCGCTCCGGCGGCGACCCGATTCTCAACCTGAGCCCGAACTCTGATGTGGCTCCGGCCATTCAGCGTGACCGGATCTCTACGATCAATGCGCTCAATGCCGAACATCTTGCCGGCCGTCCGGGCTACTCGGAATTACAGGCCCGGATCGCGAGCTACGAGCTTGCCTTCCAGCTGCAGACGACGGCCCCGGAGGCTCTCGACCTTGAACAGGAATCCCAGAGGACCCGTGAGCTCTACGGTGTCTATGATCCGAAACCCAGGCATAAGCTCTCGGTCGGGCCGGCACCTTTTGCCCGTCAGTGCCTCGTCGCGCGCCGTCTCGTTGAGCGTGGTGTCCGTTTTGTCCAGATCTACCATGGCGGCGGACATCAGCAGCAGAACTGGGATGCTCACAACGGGGTAGAGGAGAACCTGGATATTCACTGCCCCGAGGTCGACAAGCCGATCTCCGCATTGCTGACTGATCTGCAGCAGCGCGGGCTCCTGGAGGACACCCTGGTGGTCTGGGGCGGAGAGTTTGGCCGCCAGCCGGTTTCCCAGGGGGCCAACCATGGCCGCGACCACAACCCCAAGGGCTTCACCTACTGGTTTGCCGGTGCGGGCATCAAGCCCGGGATCAGCTATGGAGCTACCGACGAGATCGGTCACGAGGCGGTGGAGAACCGCCATCATATCCGCGACCTTCACGCCACGATTCTCCACCTGATGGGGATGGATCACGAGAACCTGACCTATTTCTACGGTGGGCTCGACCGCCGCCTGACCGGCGTCAGGCATTCAGAGGTGATCAAGGGGATCCTGGCCTGAGGCCGCTGCCTGGTGCCGGGCTTGAAACCCTCAGCAGCTGAAGAGCTCGATGAGGTAGCCGTCAGGATCGTAGATGTAGAACTGCAGGGGGCCGTCGGGGCGCAGGTAGGGTCCGGCGACAATCTTGATTCCAAGTGATTCAATATGAGCGGCAGCGCCGGCAGCGTCGTCGATCTCAAAGGCCAGGTGCTGGCCCTGGGCCGGATAGTTGCCGATGAATTCTCCCTGGCCGGCTTTGCCGGCATCTTCTCCCTCCAGGGTGACGTGGACCTGTGTGTTACCCGCCTTGAACCAGAGTCCGGGGAAGGAAAAGTCCGGCCTTGGCAGTTGTTCCATCCCGAGAAGATCGCAATAGAAGGCACGGGTTTTTTCGAGGTCACTGGATACGACCAGGAAATGGTCGATCCCCTTTACGCGGATTGGTTTTTCTCCAGGCATGTGAAGCTCTCAGCCGATCCGGCCTGCCTTCAGCTCCTCAATCAGCTCGGCAATGGCATCCGCCGCGGCCTCGATAAAGAGGCCGCCTTTTTCTGCGTTGGCGATCGTGGGGTCGCCGATGACTCCGCCCTGGGACCATTCGTTCCAGAGGCGGAACTGTCCGACGCGGCCGGGTTCAAGCATGTCCTTGTGGTCGAACCTGCAGCGTTGGGCTTCGCCATCGGGAGCGAGCAGGTCGGTCCTGACCAGCTCGGGATGCAGCGCCAGCATGACCGAGGTCTCCATCTCGCCAGCGTGCCCCATGCCTCCGGGGGCTGATTCGCGGATCTCTTCGAAGCGTTCAGCCGCAAGGGTCCAGTAGGTGGCATGGATGATCTTGAGCCCGGAACGGGATTCATCGGCGGTCACATTACCGGGTCCCAGCCGCGCCTCCTGGACCGCCACGTTGAGCAGCGCCTGGTTGCCGCCATGGCCGTTGAGGAGGATATAGCGCGTGAAGCCATGTGAGAAGAAGCACTCCACCAGCTCTCGCGCCGTGTCGAGAAAGGTTCGACTGCTCAGGGTCAGGCTGCCGCAGAAGGGCATGTGATGAGAA
>CAZTRG010000074.1:0-26160 GCA_964615885.1 uncultured Planctomycetia bacterium
CTTTACGCATCTCCTTATTACCTCATGACTTAGGAAGCCAAAGCGCAGCTCATCAGATCTTCTGATGGCTTCGCGTTTTCAATCAGAGCAACTTTAACTGAAGCAAACAAATGGAGAGCGCAGGGCACCTGGCAAAAGGAGTGCTTCTAAGTGCTTTCCGCGCAGTAATTAACCCAAACTAATCGTCTATTTTCACCCAGATCCGAGGTCTAGTCAAGAAGTGCCCTTAGACCGGTAAAAATAGACGATTTAGCTGAAAAAAACTCCATTTGGCCCGGATGGACTGTCTGGATCAGCCGCAGGAGGTGTACTGGTCGCAGCCGATGTCATCGGCCGGCTCGGCGGGATCTTCTCCACAGGGGGTAGCCGCCGTACCGGGCTCTACAGGCCCTTCTCCGCCAAGGAAGAGGAAGTTGAGGATGAAGATTCCATCGGTCAACTGCACAGCCCCGTTGTTGTCCGCATCGGCTGAATCAAAGCAGGCCGGGGCGGAACCGCCGAGGAAGAGGAAGTTGAGGATGAAGATTCCATCGGTCAATTGGACCGCGCCGTTGTCATCGGGGTCACCGCGGTTGAATACCGGGCCCTTGACAACCTGGCAGGCTGCCTCGGCGGCGCAGTCGGGGTCATCGCAGTCGGCCAGGCCATCCTCGTCGTCATCGGCTCCGTTATCGCAGATCTCCTCCGGCGGTGGCGGGGGAGGCTCGACGGCCGGGCCGCCATCGGCGGTGATTGCGACATCGTCGATGGCCCACCAGCCTGCTGACTGGTTTGGATTGTCAAAGTGGAAGGCGAAGACCACGTCGGCCTCACCGGCAGCACGGGGAACGGCGAAGATATGGTCACCGTAGACCACCTCGGAGTTTCCGTCCGCTCTCAGGAAGCCTGCCTCGGTGGAGTAGGAAAAGATGGGCTCGTCTTCAAAGGTCTGTCCTCCATCGAGGCTGATGAGAATCTCGGCGACGGCGCTCGTCATCAGGGTGGAGGATCGCACATGCAGGTAGACGGCCGTCCTCTCGGAGAGATCGAGGGGCGGGGTCATGAGGGTCTCGTTGCCGGCGCGGTTGGCGCACTCGATTCCGAGGTCTACATCGTTGCTGCAGGAGACATTGGCGAACTCCCGGTCGAAATAGTGCAGTCGCCGTCCGTCGGCCTCATCGGGGAAGAGGCCGCCATTGTAATTGAGCAGGGAGATCGGGGTGTCATCGTTGCCGCTCCAGGGAGCCAGCTCATCGAAGGACTCGATGAGCCAGTCATCGGGTATCCCGCCGTTGAAATCAGTTTCAAGGAGAAGGTGTTCACCACCGGAAACGGCGTTCGAGTCGACCTGGACGTTGTCGATTGCTATCCACCATTCCCAGCTGGGCTCGAAGTGCCGGACGCGGAACTTGACATCGTCCTGGCCTGCGGCCACCTCGGAGATGTCGATATGCAGGCGGCCGAAGAAGCCGTCGGCGTTGCCTTCCTGGGGGCCGAGATCCTCGTCTTCTGAGAGCTCGATCTGGGGAAGGGGGTCAGCGCCGGCCCTGGCGGCTCCCACCCGGCGGAATACGTTGGTCCAGGTGTTGCCGCCATCGGCCGAGACGTCGATATCGACCACCAGGCTGCCGTTGTTGTTCATGACGATCGCGGTATCCATGTGCAGCCAGGCCTCCTGGAGGTCGGCACAGCTGAAGGAGGGACTCACGAGGTCAAAGGATCCTCCGCTTCCGGGGGCGAGGTCCGCTCCACCGAAGTCGTTGTCCGAGATCAGGAATTTTCCTGTCGAGGGTTGGCCGTTTTCGCCCGGAGGATTACCACGCTCCCCGGGGTTCAAAACACTGAACTGCGAGTTGTCATCAGGAGCGTTGCCGGCCAGGAGTAATTCCCAGCCGTTGGCGGTAAGGCCGGCATCGTCGGCGTAACACTCGAAGTCTTCATAGAAGGCGATGCCCTCGCCGGTGACCACCACGCTGCAGCTGAGTGGAAGGTCCGGGCACTGGGCGGCATTTCCGCCGTTGAGCTCGAGGGTGTACTCGTAGACCCCGGGCCGCGTGATGCGGTCGGAGTAGGTGTCATCAGCCAGCGCCACCGAGGTCCTGGGAACCCCGTTGCGGCGGATTCGCCAGGAGCGTCCTTCGACGTTGACCCCGTTGAGCCAGGAGAGGGTTACCTGTCCTGTACCGATATCGTAGCAGCAGCTCAGGTCCGAGGGGCAGCGTCTTGGTTCTACCGATGGAGCTTCGCACTCTGTCCTCAGCTCTTCCCCGGCATAGCTCCTGACCGAGTAGACGACGGCTCCGCCGGCTGGTGGTGCCTCATCGACATAGCTGGTGGCGTCTGCTGCAAGCTCTGCTGCGATGACCTCACCGTTGGCCAGGATCTCGTGGCGGGTATCGCCGTCAATGGAGTTCCAGTGCATTGTTACCGAGGCGGAATTCGGATCGAAACCTTCGGTTCGGAAGTTCCTGTTGGCGCAGTTGAGCGAGTCAAGGCCTTCACCTGTGCCGGTCACATACACGTCATCGATGGCCCACCACCACTCGTTTCCACCGCCCTGGTAGTGCCAGGCGAAGATGACCTTGCTCTCGAAGGCGGCTGCGGGTACGGAGAATACCCGCTCGGCATAGAAGGGGTCCTCTCCCGGATCGAAGCCGGCTCCGAGGCTGTAGGAGAAAATGGGAACCGGCTCGAAGGTGGCTCCTCCATCGATACTGAACAGCACCTCCTGGATGGCGCCGGTGGCCAGGATCTCATCCTTGTAGTGCAGGTAGACCTCCTCGGCCTCCGAGCAGTCGATGACCGGCGTCATGAGGTATTCATCCTCGGCCGGGTCCGGGTCGGCATCGGAATCCAGGATGGCGAAGGGAGGCTGGAGTCGATGGACCCCGTGTCCATCCTGGTAGGGGAAGAGCCCCGCATTGTGCTCGATGACGCTGCGCTGTCCCTTGTCGGTCGCATGCCAGGTCTCGGTTCCCTCGTTTGGAGGTTCCGAGAGGCTCATGAGCTCCCAGTCGGGAGGGATTCCCGCGCCAAAGTCCTGCCGGCCAAGCAGGAAGACCTCTCCACCCTGGGGAGCGGGCACATCATCGACGAGCACGTTGTCGATGGCGATCCACCAGTCCCAGTGAGGCTCAAAATGGCGCCAGCGAACAACGACCTCGGGCTGGCCGGCGGCGGGCTCTGTGATGTCAATGTGAACCCTGCCAAAGTAGCCATCTGAATTTTCGGTGCTGGCAAAGGGCTCTGCCTCGGTGCGGGAGGGCGCCACCCGGCGAAAAACGTTCAGCCAGGTTTCCCCACCATCGATGGAAATATCGACATCGAAGACGGCCTTGCCGTTGTTGTTCAGAATCGCTGCACAGTCAAAGTGGAGCCAGACCTTGTTCTGGGCATCGGTGAGATCGATCTCGGGACTCCAGATGTCATGGGACATTCCGCTTCCGGTTGTATCCGAGCTGGCGTCTCCCTGGTCGGAATCGGAAATCAGGAAATTCCCTACACTGGGGGTTCCGTCTTCGCCAGGCGGGTTGGCCCGGCCTCCGGGGTTCAGGACAGTCCAGAAGGTCGTGATCTCGAGGGGGTTTCCAACCTCGACCACTCTCCAGCCTTCAAGCTCGAGCTCGACATCATCAAAGTAGAGCTCGAAGTCATCTTCAAAGTAAATGTCTGCCCTGAGCTGGGCAGTGGAGAGCATGAAGAGCAGGGCCAATGAGAAGACCAGGTTGCAGCAATGGGCTATTGAGCGCATTTAAAATTTCTCCCTCAGGCTTTTGCCGGGTAGCGGGTCTTGTACCTTGATGCAAGGTCCACAGACTTTCCGCCAGGGGCTCGATATTTCATGAACGACCAACCGGGAATTATAGGTCCAGTTGGAAAACAATGAAAAGAATAAGAGTGGCGCCGCCGGACTTACCTGCAGGCTGGGTAGGATTCGCAGCTGAGCTCATCTTCGCTCGGGTCGATGCCGCATTCCCTGAATGGCCCGGGCAAGGGGTCGTCACCGCGGAAGAGAAAGCCGAGGATCCGGACAGCATCGGTTACCGAGAGGAGCCCATCGTCATCGGCATCTGCCGTTTTCAGGCAGCCGGGCTCTTCTCCATCGGTAAAGAGGTAGCGAAGGGAGGTGATCGCATCTGTTATCGACAACCTGCCATCTCCATCCACATCCCCCCGCTGCAGGATGGGGCCTTCCGGCTCGGTGTAGAGGCCGTGGCTGTAGGAGCTGACACCTGTTCGTCCAAGTTCTGTGAAGGAGGCGCTGAGGTATCTTCCTGAAGGCTCCTGCAGGATCTCTCCTGCGCTGTTGGTCTGCGGCGCCACCAGCTCGACAATGGCTACCGGCTCTTCGAAGCCCTGGACCTCTACCGGCGGATCCAGCAGGATCCAGTGGCGTACAAAGGTATTGTGCCTTGAGGCCGAGTAGACCAGGCTCCAGTAGGAGGAGGTGCTTCTCCTCTGTCCGCGCAGGGTGACGGTCCCTCTCTGCATTCGAATGGGGCCGAACTCTTCGTTCTGTGGTGGACGGTAGCGCTCGATGATGGAGATGCGGGTGCCGTCATCGAGGGTGGCCTCTGCTTCCCAGAGATCGAGACTGTCATAGGAGCAGGAGTTGTAGTCGAGGAACAACCTCATATCGGGGTCATCCAGGGAGGTTACCTCTCCCTGCAGCGAGAGCCCTGTTTCGAGATAGGCAGCGTCCAGGACGAGTGAGCCTGCGATGAGGTCCTCGCCCCTGGCCCTGAAGGGTTCGAGGAGGAACAGTTTTAATTTCAGCCGATGGTTTTCATCGATGGCAAAGACCTGTTCGAAGATGAACCTGTGCCGGGTGCTTCCATCGTTGTTCGCAATCCGGCTGGCGCGCAGGAGTCCCGGCCCGGCAGGCTCCAGCAGATTGGAGTCCGTACCGAAGCGAAGCTCCTCGATGAGGTCGAGGGTGGAGACCAGGTTGGCGGTACCCAGCACATGGGAGCCGCTGCGGAGCCGCACCTGGCTTTTCAGCTCGTACACGCTCCTTGGGTCACGCTGGATGCTGGCGTTGCCGAAGCCTACGCAGACGGTGGTTTCGGGCGGAATGACCAGCTCGAAATCGGGGCGGGCCGGCAGGGGGACATTGCGCAGGAAAGGCCTCACCTGCTTGATGGCGAGGGCCCCGTTTTCTTCAATTTTGAACTCAAGATCGAGAACGACCTCGTCACGGTCCCGCTCGCCGGTATCCAGGGGGAAGTTCCGGTCGATGTGCCAGAGAACCTGCCCCAGCTCCCGGAGCTGCTGGTCTGAGAGCACGTTTTCTCCCGCACCCACAAGCGATGACTGGGTTGACCTGGTGATGTCGAGGACGGTTCCAGCGTCCACCAGGAGGAGGTCCACTGCTGTCGAGACTCCCGGTTCAGGGCTGACGACGCTGTTTTCTCCGACCTGGGATGTTACCAGGTAGCGTGAGTCGAGGGGGTTGGACGGGTTGCCGGTGAAGACCACGCCGTTGGCCCTCTCATCATCGAAGGTACGGCTGACCAGGACACCCATGCCGACGAGATCATGGTCGATGCCGTAAAAGGCACGCTCTTCGACCGCGCGGAAGTTCCAGAGGCTGCTCCAGACTCTTCGCAGCGCCCGTGCGATACCCCGTTCACTGTCGCGGTCAGCCTCGCATCGGGATGGACCATCATCATCGGTATCGAGATCGTCCGCGGCACAGGCTGAGGAGGAGCTGTAGAGCCCGGCGCCGTTGAATTCAAGCGCATCTTCAACATTGGATGAAGACCGCAGCCGTACCTTGGCGGTGGTGGAGCCGAAAACCTCATCGATTCGCCCTGCAATGGAAGCTACCAGCTCGGAATCGATGACGCCCCTGTCCTCCATATGGTCACGGAGAGTCTCAAGGCTCTGGAATCGAAACTCAGAGCTGGCCTGGAACTCCTCGGAGGCGAAGAGCTCATCGATGTATTCCTCGTAGGTGACAATGCGAAGCGGGTCTACCGTGGAGAACAGGCGGTTGTTCCGGATGAAATCCATGTAATAGCTGATGGGAATGCCGAAGCCGACCTCGCCATAGCGCGCAAACTCTCCCGAGAGTGTTGCCTGCAGACGTGCAAGGTTGACCGTCTTGCCGCCGAAGCGGGAGACGAGCTCTGTTCCATCTGCGGTGAGGTCCATCCCGGCCAGGCTGGTCAGCTCGCTGAACTCTGTATCCCTGTCCGGTGGTGCGGCCAGGCTGGGGCGGTTTTCCGCCCAGAAGACCTCGGCCTCTTCGAGACTTGCAGCTCGAAGCAGGTACTCATCATTCCGAACCTCGAGCCTGACCAGCTGTCCCGCAAAGGGGGTGAAGGCGGAGACGGCTCCTTCAAGGAATGCGTTCGGTGTATTTCGTCGTGCTGTCCTGATCGACAGGTGGCTGAGAGGGCCCTGGGGCTCGGCGGTGATGACGCCTGAGACAACTCCCTCGATATCCCGCGGCGCATGATCGAGCACCAGGATGTCCTGGAAGCTGATGCGGCCATTGTCATTGGCCTCTTCAAAGGACTCCCGGTCCAGGAGCTTGACGGTGCCGTAGCCGACCGCCTGGGTGTAGGGAACATAATCGGCTGAAATATTGCGGGTGTCGAAGAGGATGGGGAAGCCGGGGTCTTCCCAGGTGGCCGCGTTCTCCCGGGCGGGGACACTGTCGGGGAGGTAGGCGAGGGGACCCTGGTGGAAGGTCTGGGCGAAATGGTCGTAGATCGAGCGAACCTCCTCCATGGTCAGCAGCTCTGCAGCGCTGGAGCTGATGTCTGTGTAGACACTGAATCCAAAGGCGGTTCCCTCTTCAGTGGCCATACGCGATATGGACCCGATGTAGTACTGGCGGGTATCCCTTAGCCCGACAAGCCGGTTGTATTCATCCGGTCCCAGCAAGGGGAAGCGCTCCGGGAAGGTCTGGGTGAGGAAGTCCTGGTGGAGATCGAAGAGCCTTCCATTCTGGTAGAGGACGGGCAGGGTACCGGGCTCGCCGGGGCGTACCGGCATCACGAATTTCAGGTCCAGCCCGCGTGGGGACGCGGTGGCCAGCTCATGGTAATCCAGCTCGGTACAGATCTCCTCGAGGTGGGTAACCGACAGCACCGTGGGCGCCTGGTTGTAATAGAAGGTCATGTCCCGGCTGTCGTGGTTGGCGGCGACGATGTCGGCATCTGAATCGTTGTCGAGGTCGCCGGCCACGACAAAGCGCGGTCCTCCACCTGCCTCGTAGGCCAGGCCAAAGCCCAGGGTTCCATCTCCGAGATTGAGGAGGATCGAGATCGTTCCTCCCTCTGAGTTGCCGGTGATGACATCCGGCAGTCCATCGCCGTTGATGTCATGGACAATCAGGGAGTAGGGCGCACCGCCGGCATCATAGCTGACCCCGGCCTCGAAGCTCCCATCTCCCCGGCCATTAAGAATGACGACCGCCCGCCCGGATGGGTTGGCAACGGCTGCATCCATCAGGCCATCCCGGTTGAAGTCCCCGGCTGCAACGTAATACGGGGCTCCATCGAAGGGGATCTCGGTGGCGTTATCGAAGAGCCCATTGCCCTGGTTGAGCAGGATGGAGATATTTCGAGAGCCCCTGTTGGAGACAATCAGGTCGTTGGATCCGTCACCGTTGAAATCGGCCGAGTCGCTGCAGGCCGGCTGGCGTCCGACCCGGTAATCTCTCCGCCCGCTGAAGGTCCCATTGCCATCGGCCCTGTTGAGCCAGACCGTGATGGTTCCTGCTCCTTCGTTAGCGCTCACCACCTCCGGGAATCCATCACCGTTGAGCTCTGTTACCTGTACCTGGAAAGGCCTGTTGCCGGTGACGAGGCGTCCCTCCCGGCGAAACACAAGGTTGCCGACATTCTCGAAGATCTGCATATGCGAGCTCATCATGGCCCCGGTCACGAGATCGAGGTCACCATCCCCGTCAAAGTCACCGCTGTCGATCGCGTTGAGGTATTCACCTGCGGCCACCGTTCGGCGCGGTCTCAGGGTGCCGTTGGTGTTTCCGAAGACGGTTATGGAGCGGCCGTTGCCATCTCCTGTGGCGACGTCCAGGAAGCCATTGTTGTCGAAATCACCGATGGTTGCGGCATGGGGGGCGGGTCCCATGCTGACAAGAACGGGATCGAGCGCCACCGCTCCCTGGTCCCTGTTCCACAAGACACCTACGCTGGTGAATCGCTCAAAAGCGGAGACGACCTCGGGATTACCATCGGAGTTCAGGTCGCAGATGGCCAGCAGGCCGGGGGCAAACTCCACGGGGAAGGTCACCGGGGCAGTCAGGAATCGTCCGTTGACGTTAACCAGGATGGATACAGCAGAGTCTCTTGCCGAACCGAAGGCGATCTCGCGGTCTCCATCTCCATCAAGATCGGCTGCCAGGATCTGGCTGGGCCGGGCGGAGAATTCATCGACCTGCTCGAGGTTGCCGTTTCCATCGTTATGCAGAATGGATACAGATTCACGGTTGGCCGTTGCGACGTCTATGTCGCCATCGAGGTCAAGGTCTGCCACTGCCAGCTGGGTTGGGTAGGCAGCGTTCAGGGGCAGGGTCCGTGCATCGCCAAAGGTCCCATTCCCGTTCCCGGGGATGAGGGTGGCATTGTCAGAACGGCTGTTGAGTACGAGGATATCAGCCAGCTCGTCGCCGTTGAAATCTTCTATGGCTGCGGCCGTGGGATAGTCACCAACCGTGATGCTCAGCCTGGCCGAAAAAGACCGCCCGCCTTCATTGAGCATGAGGCTGACGTCGTCATTGCTGGTATTGGTGAAAACAAGATCGGGCAGTCCGTCCTGGTTGAGATCGCCGGTGGTGACAAAACGGGTTGCCCGGTCGACCTCGATACTTACCGGCACGGAAAATTCTCCACCCCCCTCGTTCCAGAACACTTCGAGGGTGAAAAAGTTCGCAGTTACCAGGTCCAGGTTCCCATCTGCATCGAGATCGGCAGCTGAGATGGAGCTTGCCCTGACGGAAGATTCGAGATCCGACCGGGTAAAGCTGCCGGTTCCATCGTTGGTGAGGAAGGAGAGGGTTGAGCTGGTGTCAGCATCCTTGTTGGCGGTGACGAGATCATTATCTCCGTCCCCATCGAAGTCTCCGTAGGTGATGGCCCTCGGGAACCTTCCCACGGTGATCGCCTGTTCACGAAGGCCGAACTGGAGGGGGGCAAATTCACATTCGTCAGGTATGCCGTTGTCGTTGCAGTCGGGGCTGGTATCGGTGCTGATGTCGACACGGTCTTCGATGCCGTTTCGATTGCAGTCAAGCGCCAGGACCTGCCCGGCCGGGGCCAGCACGACTGTCGCGACGAGAGCTGTTAAAGCCAGCTGAAATAGGATTCCTTGTTTACTGCTCATCTGGGGTATTGCCGGAATCTTCCATACGGATTCTAACGGACATTCTCCTTGTCGACACAGACCTGCTTCCTGGTTCCGATTCCCGGGATTTTTCCCGTTCACCTTGTTGCTGCACCAGGAATTTCCAGGTCATCAGCTGTATTTTCAATGCTGTCAGCTTGTTTTCGAATTACGGAAGAATACTCTCCCGGGCACTGGATACCTTCCAGGTACCGATCCAATCACTATCACAGTACTAACACCGGGGTCTGGACCCCGGTTGCCAACCCAATTCAGACGAATACTGAAAATGCAGAAAATCTATTTTACCGCAAAAGCCTCCAAAACGAAGGCTTCGTCCGGTTACGCACTAAGGCGGTTATTCAGGCAGTAGCTCTTCCAGGAGACTCTGTCCCATGAAGGTGTAATGCCCGCGCCAGCGCAGGATCCCGTCCTGGTCAATGATGGCAGCGGCGGGAAGCCCGCTGACATGGTAGGGCCTCCAGTTTCGTCCTCCATCATCAAGAGCGACATCGAAAAACGGTACCTTGTTCACCTTTACGTAAACATCGACGGGTGATTTACGCTTGGGGTCGCTCGGGTTGGCGATCCCGATGAACACGGCTCCCCGTTTCGACCACTTTTCCACATCCTTTCTCATCCGGGGCAATTCACTTTTGCAGTGGTTGCACCAGGTGGAGAAGAAGGTGACGACGACAACCTCGCCACGGAGCTCTTCGAGACCGCCGGTGATATGCCCATTGAGCCAGCTTGAGGCCCGAATCGGGGGGGCTGGTCTTCCTGTAAGCGCAAGCTCCGGCAGGTACTTGTTGCGGATCTTCGCTACCGTGGAGGCCAGCTTGGGGTCTGCTCCATAATCCCTTACATATTTTTCGTAGAAGGCACGGGCCTGGACCTGGTTTCCGATCCCCGCATAGCAGACTCCGGCTCGCTCAAGCGCCCTGGAGCGGTACTTCGAAGTCCTCGGAAAGTCCTCAAAGGCCGACTTGTAGGCTTTCAGGCCGCGCCGGTGATCACCAAGGAGCAGGTAGCAGGAGCCCGTCATGTAGGCGGCCTGCGTTGAAAAGTCGAGCTCGGTTTCGTAGCGCCTGGCGACCTCCTTGAAAAGGACCGCGCTGATTTCGAGACTCTGATCTGAATCTTCGACCAGCTCTCCCGGTTCGAGAGACTCCTGCTGGGCATCTTTGCCCTGCCTGAAGTAGGTCTCCGCCAGCTCAAGCAGGATCTCTGCCCGCAAGCTCTTCTCACCTTTCATCGAAACGGCACGCCCAAGTACTTCGAGAGCTTTTGTATAGCGCCCCTGTTTCTGGAAGCTGAGACCTTTTTCAAGCTCGGCTTTCGGATCTCCCTCCTCCTGTCCATCGAGCTTGTAGCCAAGGCTGGCGGTCAGGCTTTCGATGGCACTGCTGATTGCTGGTTCTTCTTTTTTTGGGGGGGTAGCCGGTGCCGTTTCAGCAGGTGGACTGGTGGGCTCGGTAGCCGGCCTGGCCACCTCGGCAGGAGTGGTTTCAGCAGCAGCTTCTTTTTCCGGCTCCGGGGGCTTCCCCGTTTCAGCTGGAACAGAAGGTTTTTCACCACAGCCGGTCAGTGGCAGCAATGCCAGCAGGCAGAGGGTGATGAAGTTCAGGTGTTTCATGTTTTCCCTTTCAGGAGTTCAGATGATCCCCGGAGACCCGGCCGGGCCAGGATCTTTACTCGTCCCGGACAGCCATTCTATCATTTTTTTCCCTTTATCTGAATGTCCGGCCTGCTTCCCGGCAGGAGAGCCTCCAGGTGGGAGACAACGCACCGTGAGAGAGCTTCGACGTTGTAGCCGCCCTCCAGGGCGCTGACCAGCCGGCCCGGAGAGAGCCGGTCTCGAACATTACGGGTAAGCCAGGCGAAATCTTTACTGCGGAGGGTGAGCCCGCCGAGGGGGTCTTCGGCATGGGAATCGAAGCCGGCGCTGATGAGGGCAAAGTCGGGGTCGAAGTCTTCGAAAATCCTGTCAAGATCCCGGCTGAAGAGCTCCCGGTAGGCTCCGGCTTCGAAGCCTGCCTTCAGTGGGCGATTCAAGGTGGCTCCCTCGCCGGCTCCCTCGCCTTTTTCCTTGGCAGCCCCCGTTCCCGGGTAAAGAGGAGATTGGTGGAGCGAATAGAAAAAAACCGTGGGGTCGGCATAGAAGATGTCCTGTGTTCCATTGCCGTGGTGGACATCCCAGTCGATGATGAGTATTTTCCGGCAGCCCATCTGCTGGAGATGCCTGGCGGCAATGGCCACCGAGTTGAACAGGCAGAAGCCCATCGCCCTGGAGGGGGTGGCGTGGTGCCCGGGTGGGCGAACCAGGCAGAATGCCGCGGGGTGCTCTCCTCCATAGCAGGTCTCAACTGCCGAGAGCAGGCAGCCTGCCGCAAGCAGCGATGCATCCACAGATTTTTCTGAATGGACAGTGTCTGCATCGAAGCGGCCCTGGAGCCCCCTGGCCTTGAGGACTTTTTCATAATGCCTGCCCTGGTGGCACCGCAGGATTTCCCGCTGCGTTGCCGGCCTTCCAGTGCTCCAGTTCAATTTTCCCGAGAGTCGTTCAGAGTTTTTCAGGGCCTTGAGGCAGCTTTCCAGCCTGGCTGCCCGCTCCGGATGTCCCGGGCCCGTGTTGTGTTCAAGAAAAACTCCATCGGAGTAAACCGGGATATTGTTGGTCGGGTTCATGTGGCCGGATTCATGTTTGATTGCAACGGCGCCGGCTAAGAGGCCGTCTTTAAGGTGAGGGAGTACCGAGTTTCACCGGGGTCTTTTTAGATTCCCCTGATGGTGTTAACATACCATCTAACCGGGTGGCCTGCCTTCCTGTCCGCTCCCGGTCGATTGCACGAAGGCCTGAACAGAGGGAAGAGAGAGCTTGAGTAAGAGCCGGTCAAACCTTCACCTGTCCCTGCTGGGCTTTCTTGTTCTGCTGATCCCCCTGGTCCTTGGGCTCTACTATTTCCAGGACCTGATGCAGGAGAAGCGGGACTTTTCTCCCCAGAGGCTGGTCTTTGACCTGGAGGAAGAGGAGGAGCCTGTAGAGATCGAGCAGCCGAAGGCCGAGGTCCTGGAACCCCGGGAGCTCGCGCTAGGGGGAAGGGCCTCCCTTCCGGGAGGGGATCCCTTTGCCGGCCTGAAGTTAACGGTGGGGGATCAGAGTGTTGTTTCGGACTCCGATGGAAACTTCGTTTTCCCCCCGGCCAGGCGCGGGCGTTCCCTGGAACTGCTCATTGAGCTGGAGGGAGAGCTGGTTGCCCGGTTTGACAATGTCCTGGTTGGAGATGACCCGGAGGCAGAGGTGGCGGCAGGCGCTGCGCTCCAGCTGCTGGCTCCAAGGCCTTCACAGATAGAATGGTCGCTCCAGGTTCCCCCGCTTGTGCCGCCCGAAAAAGGAAGGAAACCAGCAAAGAAGGGGATCTCTATCAAGCTGGGAGCGGTGCTTGTAGAGGACTGGGGAGCAGGAGGGAGGGTTTCTGTTAAGGGAAGTACCAGCCTGCCTCCCGGCGCGGGAATCTATACCCACCTGGCTTTTGATGGATTCCGGGTTGCCAGCTGTCTCGACCCTGCGGTCGTCAAGCAGGCCGGGAGCTGGGAGGGTACCGTTTTTCTGTCGCCCGGGCAGCGCTGGTATTCAGGTCTGCATGAGTTGTCGGCCAGCTTCAATGCTGTTGTTGAAGACCCTGGATTGATTGCAGAACTGGAAAAGGAGCTGGGCGAGGGCATCCTCCAGGAGCTGGGAGAGGTTTCTGCAAGTGGCAGGGTATTTATCGGTCAGCCGGGGGTCGCTGAAAAAGAGGACCACGAGGTGCAGGCCTATACTGTTCGCATGGTCAGTGCGGCCCGGCGGTACCGTGACGGCCTGCGTTCGCGGGTTGATGAAATTCGCAGGCTCGGCAAGGGCTGGAACCCGAAGTTGCTGGCCATCCGAAACGAGGAGCGGCCCGGTTGGTTTCATGAGCCCCTGGTGGGAAAGGATGGCCGGTTTGCGGAGGCCAACTGGAGAGCCTATCTCGACGAAAACTGGAGGCCGGGCCTCCTGGCCCTGCTGAAAGAACACAGGGGCAAGAGCGATGAGAGTGAAAGCGCGGCGAAGAAATACCAGGAATGCTATAACCGGGTCGAGGGCCTGCTGAGTGGAATTCTCCAGATGAGCAGGGTCTATTCAATGTTCGTGGTCTATCCCGTCTTCGGCCTGAAGCCCCACGAAAAGGATTTCTATTTCGACGAGAGAGGCCGTGAAGATCTCTCCGTTTTGAAGAGGATCGTCGACGAGCATTTCGAGCGTCTCGAACGTTTCATGTCCCTGGTTGAAAAATAGGCAGCGGCGCCAGGGGGCGGCTCAGTCGATCTTTCCCGTCAGGACGATCTTCAGTGGCCCGGAGGTGTACTGGAGCATGCGCCCCTTGGAGTCCACCCAGATCTTCCCCGTCCAGTTCCATTTCTTTGCCTCAAAGGAAAAGCGGGTAACCGGGAATTCTTTTTCACCGATCTTCAGGGGCGCGCTGGCAACCTCGGGGCGGAACTCGATTTTCATGACCTCACCGAATTCCGGGTAGAAGGTTTCAAGGCTGGTGGGGCTCTTGCTGTCCAGCTTCCTGGTAAACAGGTTCCACTGCTCCTGGCAGAGAGTTGAAAAGAGGAAGGTCTCCTTGCCGACAGCCAGCTCTTTTTTTGATGCACCTTCCTGGTTGCCGTTGTTGACGAAGGTGGTGGTGACCTTTCCTTTTTCGAACCGGATCCTGATTTCCTGCAGGGAAGCGAATTTTTTTGCGGACGAAAGGCGGAAGCGGGTCTCCTCGTGGTAGCTCGAGGGAGAGCCGTCTTTTGCAAAGACCATTGTCGTCGAGGAATCCTGGATACGGCCGGCGCTCTCCATTTTTCTCCTGCTGGCCAGCTGGTAGTAGGCAGGGGCTCCGGCAGCTCCTTCTTTACGGCTGAACCGGAAAACAGTTTCGCCGATCTTTTCACCCTTGGCGATCCACAGGTACTTATAGCCCCGGTCGAATTTCCAGCCGAATTCGGGGTCAGCCGCGAGGGCAGGCCCCAGGGCCAGGAGAACGAAAAGAGATTTCAGGAGGTTCATGATGAGTATTTGGGAAGTACTGTGAGGGCGAAATAAGCCGGTCAGGGTTAAAAACCCACTCTTTTCATCGGCCTTTATTCGGTACCAGAAGGACTCTAAAACGGGTTTTTTTGTTTTCCGGGATTATTCTATCCGGTTTTTTCGAGCGATCCTGAGAAGAAATTATAACACCATGTTTTTGAAAGACTTGTGAGTATTAAGAAGGCGGTGGCAAGGGGCGCTGGGGGCCCTTTTTTCTGCAGGAAAATCCGCAGGCGGTAGACTTGATGTTATCGCACAGGAAATCCCGGATTTGCTGGTTTTCAAAGCAGGGAAACCAGAGGTTTTTTCCGGGAAGGTAAATTCGGGAACATTTGAGTCAGCGCTTTGTTTCGGGACGATGCAGGGAGAGCAACCTGCGTTTCCCGGCGGGAATTGACTCCAGCCACCCCTCTGAAATACACAGATGGGCCGGTTGTCAGCCTTGGATGGAGTTTAAAGGTATGGTCCGCAAGATCGAAAAAATCGAGAAGGAGATGGGGTATTGTGAGATCAAGCTCGAGAAAAAGCGTCGCCTGAACCGCCAGGTGATGTTTCTCGAGACGGATCTTGAAGTTCTCGATCAGTTCATCAAAAGCTACGAGGGGTGCTATGCAGAGCTTTCTGAGCTTCCCTATCCGAAAATAGGGAAACAGATTGCCGCTGAACGGCAGAGTATCGAGAAACTCGGCCCTTTCTTTCTGCGCTCTAAGGATGACTTTATTGCAGCGGGTGCAGTTGAGATGGTGCGCGAGGAGCTCAAGCTTCTGCGAAGGGAGAAGGAAGATATCGAGGCACGTTTCGAGACCTTTGACGGTCTCGCCCGCAAGCGCGAGGTGCTCCTGGAAGAGCGTCACGAGGCGCTGCAGAGTGTCGCTCCGGTTCAATCCTCCCGCCTGCGCAAGGCCGGAGAGGAGTTCAAGAAAACAGAGTACCTGTGGAATGGCCTGACCGAGGACGCGATCAATGTCGATGATGCCATCGCGTATCTCAGCCACAACGTGGACTATCTCGTGAGCGCGAGCAACTTTCTGACGGCTGCGAAGGGCGCCTTTGATGTCGAAAGCTGGATCGACAACGACTACACGGGAACTCTTTTCAGGCATTCCAACATTGGCCGGGCCAGGGAAATGGTCTACGGGGCCAACCGCAACCTGAAGCTCGCTCAGAAAGAGCTGGTGTGTGTGGTCAACATGGAGTTCGGGTTCTCCCAGTTCGAGCCCATGCTTGTCAATTTCCTCGGATCCCTGTTCCATGACATCTTCCTCGAGGGCCGTCTCGGGGAGATCCTGGATGTTATGGAGGAGGTCATTGTCGAGAGTCGCAAGCGACTGGAGATGGTCCAGAAGAAGAGGGAACGGCTTCGCAAGATGGTTGAAAAGACTGAGAAGTTACGGACCAGGCTGTTTAACCGCCTCGGCGGGGAAAAGCGCGGGCGGGTCAACTACAACTGAGCCTTCTCGGTCAGGGCGTGCAGCCGAGTGCGTCCGGCGTGGGGTCGAGCGCAGGGTTGGGATAGGGTGGCGGCAGCATGGCGCCTCCCCGGAAGAGGAAGTTCAGGATATAGGCTGCATCGGCGACATTGATGGTCCCGCTGTCGTTTGAATCAGCTGCATCGAGACAGGTCACGGGCTCTCCTCCCAGGAAGAGATAGCCGAGCAGCACCACGGCATCAGAGATGTTGACCAGCTGGTTGCCGTTTGTGTCGCCCCGCACAAAGGCCTCCGCCCTGCTCTCCAGCGGCTCGAAAAACACGGTTCCACGGTTTTCGACCCGGGGGAGAACCGTTTGCGAATTTACGGTGAGGATGTTCTCAAGCGGTGGCTCACCGGCGCCATTGCTGAGCCTGAAGGGACTTGAACCCCCGGCCGGTGCGAGGGGGGAAATATCCGCGACAATGTTCATGATTCTCTGGTTCCTTCCCGGAGCAAGGGTCCGTCCGTCATAGGGGGGCTCGATATCGAAGATAATCCCCGAGGTTACATAGGGAAGCTGCGGATTGTTGGAGATATTGAAGGCAAGAAGTTCCGCATTGAGGTGGCGCAGGTCACCGAGGAGAAAGTCGACATCGACTACCTCGATAAATTCCGGATCAAAGGTAGCAGCCACCTGGAGGGCCTGTACCGGAACATCATGGGACAAGCCGACGGGGATATAGACTCCCTCGAGTCCGGGATAGACCCTGACATCTCCGATCCACATCCTGTTCTGTGATTCGACCACCTCTATAATCTGCTCCGGCCCGGTTGTGCTGTTGCCTCCGGGGCCGTTGACAGTCAGCTGGATCCTGTATTCACCGGGTTCTTCGTAGGTATGGACGGGGTTCTGCAGGAGGCTGGAGCTTCCATCGCCAAAGCTCCAGAGCCAGGAGGTCAGGTCTCCGGAGCTCTCGTCACGCAGCTGGATTTCCAGGGGGACGATGCCTGATATCCGGGAGCTGCTGAAAGCGGCCTGTGGAGCCAGTGCATCGGTTGTCATGTAGAGCGAGTTGTCCCTTACGAACACCACCGGATGGTTACCGAAACTGTCGGTGGAATTCTCCGGTGCCAGCTCATCTCCGGGACTGCTGAGGATCTGTTCCGGAGCACTCAGCTCTCCGGGCGGTCCCCAGAGATGGTAGATGTCTCCGTTCTTCTGGTAGGTGAGCGTCAGGTTGCCGGCTGAGTCAATATGGAGGGAAGGGGATTGGGCTCCTTCAGAATCGACAAGCAGGGGCTTCTCGAAGCCGCCGTCTCCATTGCCGGCGAGGTAGAGGTCGCCACCGGCAGAGAATGCCAGGAAGACCTCCGGGTCGTTTGTCAGCGCGACCCGGGGCGGCGAGTGCGGCCCGCCGATCGCAGTGCTGATGGGTTCTGCTCCAGGAAAGGTCCGTGCCTCGGCTGATTCGGTATCGTGGGTGTAATGAATGACACCGTTGCGCAGGAAGAAAATATGCATCCGGCCCTGGGAATCGATCACCAGGTCCGGGTTTGTTCCGGGGCCGAGGTCTGCGATTCTGCCATTGAGGTTGGCGACCTGGATACTGCTTTCGTTGGTTGGGCTGAGCGCTTCCCATGCGAAATGTGGCGCTCCCCGTGAGCTCAGCTCGATGACGGGGTTCAGGCAGCGTTCACCCTCCCGGGAGATACGTTCGGGCTGGCGCAAGGTCCGGCCGATCTGGGCTGAATACCAGACCTCGCTTCCGGGTTCCTCAAGGACGGCGGCAACACTGCGGTGCAGGTAGGAAAGGTGGAGGCTTACTGAAAAGAAATCGAGATCGGGCTGGGCAGAATCGGCTGCAACCAGGAGATCGGTTACCCGGCCGTCTGCCAGCAGGGTGTGCAGGTTGAGGACGCCATCGGTTACATAGGCGATGTGCAGATTCTCAAAGAGATCTGTTCCGAGGCAGTAGGACCCGGCGTCCACGTTCGCAGAGATGATGTTGGGAGCACGAAACTGCCCCAGCAGCGAATCGTGACCCATCAATAGAGCCATCACCGCCAGGAATGCCCACCGCAACCGGGGACAGTTATTAAGAGTTTTTGGAGTGTTCATTGGCCAGGACCGCATTGTGGCTGGCTGGTTGGCAGTTGCGCCGCCCTTGGGCGCAGAAATTCAGACCTGATATGCAATTATCAGCTAGAGTCGAACTCTGCGAAGCGTAAAAATACCCAACATCGCAGGAATCGAGCAAAACAGCGGCTTTCCGGCTGGTTTGGGGGCGTTTAAAGCATTCCCTGTGTTATCCTTCCGGTGGTTTTTTTCCATTACCCGGGACGATTTCTCATTTGCCCGATCAACCAGAAAACATACTGCTGAGTCTCACAGCGATCGTCGTATTGGGCCTGGGGGCGCAATGGCTCGCCTGGCGTCTCAAGCTCCCTTCGATTCTATTTCTGCTGGCAGCCGGCTTCGCTGCCGGACAGGCGGGGCTTGGTTACATCGATCCGGAGAAGCTCTTCGGAGCTGTGCTCTTCCCGATCGTGTCGCTCTCGGTGGCCGTCATCCTCTTTGAGGGAGGCCTGACGCTCAGGGTTTCTGAGCTTCGTGAAACCGGGAAGGTGGTGCTCAGCCTGATCCTGCTGGGGGCCCTGGTTACCTGGGGACTGACCACGGCCTCGGCCTACTGGATTCTCGGCTTTGACCTGAAGCTCGCACTTCTCTTCGGTGCCTTGCTGATCGTGACGGGGCCAACAGTGGTCCTGCCCCTCTTGCGGCAGGTCAGGCCCGGAGTGCAGATCAGGAATATCCTGAAGTGGGAGGGGATCCTCAACGACCCACTCGGGGCGATTGTCGCAGTGCTTGTTTTCCAGGCGCTCTTCTCCGGGCTCGCCCATGGCTCCCATGGTGGCGGTGAGCCGGGGCTGATGCCGGCGGTGGAGGGACTGCTGAAGGCTACGCTGATCGGCGGCGGCCTGGGGGTCATGGGGGCGGCCGGGCTGCTTTTCTGCCTGAAAAGGTACCTGGTCCCCGATTTCCTGCAGAGTGCCATCACCCTGATGACCGTTGTCGTTGTCTTCGCCTTGTCCAATGAGCTCCAGGAAGAGTCCGGCATTCTCGGTGTTACCGTGATGGGGCTCTGTCTTCCCAACCAGAGATGGGTTGCTGTCAGGCACATCATCGAGTTTAAGGAGAACCTGCGGGTGCTGTTGATCTCCGCTCTCTTCATCGTTCTCTCTGCCCGGATCAAGCTCTCGGACCTCCAGGAGCTCGGCTGGGGGGAGGTTCTTTTTGCCGGCTCCCTGATCCTGCTGGTTCGCCCGGCCGCGGTTTTTATCTCTTCGCTCGGCTCCGGGCTCAGCCTGCGGGAGAAGTTGTTCCTGTCCTGGATGGCCCCGCGGGGAATCGTTGCAGCTGCAGTGGCCTCTGTTTTCGCATTGAGCCTGTCGGGAAAAGTCGAGGGTGCTGAGAAGCTGGTGCCTGTCACCTTCCTCCTGATTTGTTCGACAATCTTTATCTACGGACTGACCGCGCGCCCGCTGGCAATTCGCCTGGGCGTCGCGCTTGAAAACCCACAGGGTATTCTTTTTATCGGCGCGCACAGCTGGGCGCGGCAGATTGCCGCAGTTCTGCGGGACCAGGGTATTGGTGTTCTCCTGGCTGACAGCAACCGGGCCAATATCAACAAGGCCAGGATGGAGGGCTTCGACACCTTCCTGGGCAATGTGCTGTCGGAGGACTCCGCCGAGGAGATGGACCTGGGGGCCATCAACCGCCTGGTAGCCCTGACGCCCAACGATGACGCCAATTGTCTTGCGGCCCTGCATTTCAGAGAGATCTTCGAACGCAGGGAACTCTACCAGCTCAGCGACACGCTGGAGAAAGAACACGAAGGAGGAGCCAATACCCACCTGAGGTGCAGGGAGCTTGGCGATGGCAGCCTGAACTACCCGGCGCTGGAGCAGCTCTTCCTCAAGGGGGGTGTCGTGAAGGCCGTCAAGCTCAGCGAAGAGTTTCTTTTTGAAGCCCTCCAGGAGCGGTATGGAGAATCCTGTACTCCACTCTTCCTCCTCGATTCCAAGGGAAACCTGGAGGTTTTCACCAGCGACTCCGATGTGCAGCCCGCTGCAGGTGACAAGATCATCCTGATCGCCGGGGAGGCCTCAAGCGCTGGTGACGGCCAGCAGGAATCGGCCTGACCTAGTCCCGGCTGAGAACGCAGCGCAGCCCGACGGCATCATCCCGGAGGGTTGCCGGGGCAAGCCGTCGGAAGGAGGAGGAGAGCGAGGGAGCGTTGTCTTTCCAGCTGCCTCCACGAAGGATGCCCTGTCCCCGGGTGCCGCCTGTAAGCCAGGGCCGGGAATCAGCCGGAGCCTTGCTGTAGTCGGGGTGAGCCTCGTCGCTACACCACTCCCACAGGTAGCCGTGGATGTCGTAGAGTCCCCATGGATTCGGTTTCTTGACACCAACGGGGGGGTCGTTGCCGGCGGCATTACCGTGGAACCAGGCATAGTCACCGAGCTTCGAAGCATCGTCACCGAAAGAGTACAAGGTTTTGCTTCCCGCCCTGGCGAAATATTCCCACTCAGCTTCCGAAGGCAGGCGAATACGGTCCCTAGCCGGGAGGAGGCCGGCTGACCTCATGAGGATGGTGGCGCAGCTGCAGAACCGGACAGCATCGGCGAGATCGAGAACCTCGACAGAGTTTCTCTTCCCCTTCCAGCGGCTGGGATTGAAACCCATCACGGCTTCCCAGAGGTCCTGGGGAACCTCGTAGCGAGCCACCTCGAAGGGGGCGGAAATTTTTACTTTCCGTACAGGAGACTCGGAGGCGGGCCCACCCCGCCGTCCCATCTCGAAAGAGGCAGGGTAGCTTCCCTCCCCGGGAGTGATGGCTATGAATTCCTTGCGCAGGACACCGAGCAGTTTTTTCTGCTTGTCGGTGGGCAGGTGGTGCCCCATGGCATTGAGGCGAATCCTGTAGAGGGAAGTGTCCACGGTCAGGTAGAGGGTTCCGGCCTGGTAGCCCCGGCCGAATACGCAATTGCTCGGCAGGCCGGCGGCTCCTTCGGGCAGCCCCGGTGCGTTACGGGTGGAGATGTGACCCAGCTCTTTTCCGGACGGGTCGACGACCAGGATCCCGGGGCGGGTGGAGCTGCGCAGCGCCAGGTAGAGGTTCCCCTTCGAATCAGTTGTCATGCCATCGATTCCTTTTTCCTCGCCGAAATCGATCAGAGTTCTGCGGGGGCCGGTGGCCAGGCCCTTGTCATCGAGACCGAAGGCATAGAGCTTCATCGCCCCCTGTTTCGGAGGCGCCTGCGTGGGGTCAATCCTGTCCGTTCCGTTGTTGTGGTCGGCCACGTAGAGTGTTTTCTGGTCGGGACTCAAGGCGAGCCCATTGGGCTTCTCTACCTGCCGGGTAACCTGGTGGACCTTTCCATCTGTATCGACCCGGTAGACGGCTCGGTGCTCGAGCTCCCGCTTTTCGTGCCCCACGTATCTCGGATCGCTGAAGTAGATTCGGCCTTTTCGATCGATGGCCAGGTCATTGGGGGCATTGAAGCGCTTGCCCGCGAACTTGCCGGCGATGGAGGTTTCTTTTCCGGTTTTGATGTCCCAGGCAACGACCTGCCGCTTGCCGAAATCAGAGCCCTGGCACCCCAGCAGCCGGCCGGCTGAATCGAACATCAGCCCGTTGGACTTGCCGCTGTCGGATTTGAACACGGTGGTTTTTCCGCTGCGGGGATCGTGGCGCAGGATCATGCCCGCTCCACCTTCCCTGCCCATGGGGATATCAGAGAAAAATATGCTGCCGTCGGGAGCAACGGCCGGACCCTCTGTCAGGCCCCCCTTGATCGCAGCGCTGCGGGTAAAGAGATGCTCGAGTTTTGCATCGGCAGGAATGAGCCCTTTCTCTGCTCCCAGGGCCTGGAGGCAGAGAGCAAAAGGGAAAATTAAGGAGAGAGTCTTCATTTTCATCAATTTAGGGGGCGGCCTTTTGCTGCCCTTTTTCCTCGCTGGCTGCGGGTTGATCGAGATCCTTCATGGCGAGAACGGTTCTCAGCACAGCCATCAGCAGCAGGATCGCTCCGATGGGAAGGAGGATGGTTCCCAGCCCCGGGTCGCCTCCATAGAAGCTGACTCCGCCGAGGAAGAATCCCGCCGGCATCAATATACTGGCTCCAGTCAGGCAGCGGGATCCGCTGGACTGAAGTTTCGGATTTTCGCGCGGCAGGAAACGGAGCGTTGCTGCAAAAACCAGGTGGATGATGGCAAGGAGTGTTCCATGCGCATGGGCCAGGGTCCACAAGAGCCGCCGGGTCTGGTTCTCGGTGTTCATGTAGAGGTCGACCTTGAAGGCATGCAGGGTCTCCAGGACGATCCCGAGGCTCAGGAATGCCAACAGGAGGGTCCAGCCGAGGCGGAGGTGGCGGTGTACCACCTGGCTCTTTTCTTTGGTTCCGGTCCTGCTCATAGAGATTCTTCTTTCCAGGGCTTACCCCGATAGCCGGGTTGCCGCGTTATTCTTCCAGGTTGACGCGCTGGTTGTTTCTCCTCTTGACCAGCTGTCCCCAGCGGACTTTATCCAGCTTTCCATCTTGATCAAACAACAGCTCTTTTCTTTTTGTCCCAGGGCTTCTCGCCTGTCTCTCCCAGATCCCGACGACATCCCTTCTCATTTGTTCCCGTTTAACCGCAAGGCTCATATAGCCTGCTTTTTCAAATCCACTGTACTTGTACTGGGGGTTCAGAGACCGTATGGAGCGTTGGGCGATATAGCGGACAGCATGGTACGGGTCTCCTTCAAAAAGTGGTACCAGGAAGGGAAGCATCCAGTCAGTTCCGGAGGCTTCCTGGGCGGGCTTCCAGCCCATGGCCCAGGCGCTAAGCGCCCGCTGTCCTGCATCGCCGGTGAGAGCCCAGAGGATGGAGGCAGCGATTTCTTCCTGCTCCTTATTGAGCTCAGGTGGCTCGATGCCGTACCACTCCTGCAGGTGCCCTGCTGTCCAGCCGAGGGTCTGGTCAAGGTGGCAGGCATTGCAGGCATTGGGCCGGCCGACCTGGACGCTTTCCTGCACTGAGGGGTTGCTGATGGTGTGGCTGCGAATCCCCTTGAGCAGGCCATAGGTCGTATGGGGCATGTGGCAGTTGTAGCATTCGCTGCCGGAAGAACCGGCTGAGTGGTGGGTGTGCTCAGAGAGCTTTGCACCGATCTCTTCATGGCACTGCAGGCAGGCCTGGTTGGTTTTCATGCCTTCGCCGAGCTGGTCGTCTTTCCATTGCCGGATCGATTCAGCGCTTCCCTTTTTATTGTGCATGGTATGGCAGGACATGCAGGTGATCGTTTTCCCGGGGTCCGGGTCTCCATGGGTGTAGCAGGGACTGTCGATGAGCCCGCTGTATTCTCTTCCTGCGATCCGGATCATTCCATCGGACCAGTAACGGTCCGGCAGGTAGTGAGGTTCGCTCTTGATGATGTTCCGGATGGTCTGGGTGTTCATGTCCTCACGGTTGACGACCTCCCTGGTTTTAGAGAGGTCATCTCCGGGGCGGTAGGTGTAGCCGGACTCCCTCTTGGCCTTGTCTTCCTCCAGGGTTTCATACCATACGCTGTGGCATTGACCACAGACCTGGGAGGCCTCCTTTGGCTTCATCCTGGCCGGGTTCTGGATGGTCGTATCCGGCAGGCCTTCACCAAGGTGCTTTTTGTAGCGCAGGGCTGGATCCCTGTGGATCTTCACATGCTCACTGGCCGGTCCATGGCAGGCTTCGCAGGCGATCCCGAGCTCGGCTACCTTCGTGTCGATGGCCTTCATGATAAAGGACCTTGTCTTCTGCGGCTTCTGCGCCCCCTCACCCTTGAAGTTGGCCCTTGCCACCGTCTCGAGGAAGTCTGACTGTCTCCTGACACCGATGGCCCATTTGCCGGCCGTTTCAACCTCCAGGTAGTAGGTTCCGGCCTTCTGCTGTTTCGAGGAGCCCACGCCACCCTGCTCCTGCTCCGTAAGGACCGCGGCAAGAGTGCCCTTGCCGGACTCGTCTGCTCTGAAGAGGGAGAGCTTGAAGGGACCCTGCGCATTCCACTTGATTTCCCAGTCCATATCGAACTCCGTCCTGTCGAGCCGCGGCTGGGAGGCGGTGGCGTGGCACTGGTAGCAGGCCTGGTTCCATCTGCCCTCAGCCTTGTAGGCGCGCAGGCTTTCAGGGTCATGCAGGAAGGTTGAGAATTCCGGGACCCAGCCCTCGTCGTCTTCGAGGTTGAGGTAAACCAGCGGCAGCAGGCCTACCTTCCTGTGGTCGCCGGTGGCATACCAGTAGGCCTGCATATGGTGTGAGCCGGTCGTCATGACAATGTCTCTTCGATCCGGTTCTTCGTTCTTCACGCTGAAGGGTTTGGTTTCCCTGTTTCCTTCACCGCGGAGGCTCAATCCTGCAATTTGCTCGCGGTAATCAGCGTCTCTCCTGATGTTGATGACCCATTTCCCCGGTGTCTCCACCTTCAGGAAGTACCTGCCGGCTTTTTTTACCGTCGTGGAACCTTTACCCCCGGCCTCCTGGTTGACAAGAACCCTGGCAGGAGCAGGAGCGCCGTTTTCCGTCTCTGGAGCTTCGAACAGGGTAATCTTGATCGGAGCCTGTGAGATCCAGCTCACACCCCAGTCCCAGGGGAGCTCCACCCAGAGCTGGTTCCCATCCCTTCCCAGGCGGTAATCCTTGCCCAGGCAGGTCTTGACCGTCCCGTCAAAGTGCCCCGTGGTGCCGATGCTTTTTTCTCCGAGAACCGTTTGGGGGGTGGCCACCTGGGTCATGGTCCTGTGATAGGAGCTGTGCCAGGTCGCATGCTCATGGGGATGGCAGGCTTCGCAGGTTCTCGACGATACGTAATCGTTTTCAAGCACCTCGATGGGCCGGTTCTTGACCTCGGCTTCCTGCAGCAGTGGAGGATTCCCCAGGTATGTCATTGCCCGAAGAGCAACCAGCCCCACCAGGGCCAGTGTGAGGAGAATAAAAAGGAGCCCCTGTTTTTTCATCGGCTTGTTTTTTTCGGTGGTGTTCGCTTTACGCTTACTTGAATCCGAAGGCCATTCTACGGCGAACCTGTTCAAAGGGCAGGTTATTCGACTGCTTCAACTCTTCAACTTTCTGATGACGATGGACCCGGATTGATCGGGGATATCAAATATCGATTCAGGCCTTTCCTTGATCCATTCGTCTACAGCTCTCGAGACGCCCCGGTTGGACTCCTCGCTATTGTAGTCGTGGATAAAGATATAGCCTCCCGGTTCAAGACGGGGAAACATCTCTTCCAGTCCAGCCAGGGTCGGCGCATATTTGTCGACATCGAGCGAGATGAAGCAGAAGGTTTCCTTGTCGAGCTCGACTGCCGTGTCAGGGAAAAATCCGACGTGCATCACTACTTCCGCATCCGGACTGCCGGCTTCCAGGACCCTGCGTTGTACGGTCTCTGCACTCGTATCCTTGAAGCGCAGATCCTTTTCTTCCTCGGCGGTTTCGAAGTCTTTTTTAGAAAACCCCTCGAAGGTATCAAAGAGGTGCATGCGACGGTCAGGGGACAGATGCCTCAGGAACCGGGCGATCTTGCCCTTGTAAACACCGATCTCTGCAACCTCTCCGGGGATCTGCTCTTTTTCAATCCGGTTAAAAGCGAGGGCTATCGAGGAAAAGCGGACAACATCAATGGATGAGCGAATCCAGTCTTCGGTCTTTTTCCCCCAGGGTGCAAAGCTCATTCGCGACTTGGTGATTCGAAACAGGCTCTTCAATCTTTTGTCGAGACCGTAGATGCCGAGTGAGCGCAGTACCTTTTTCATGCCGTTTATCTTTTCCTGGTTCCTGTATCCGAACAGCCCACCCCTTGTTTTCTTCTGTCGACCATCCTTTCAGGATGGGTGTTCATTGGGCGGGGTAATAGTGAAAAAGCAGGCGACGCTGAGGAGGTTGGCTCGAATTTTATGTTGGTCGTATTTGATACTGCAACTGTTTAGTGCCTTCCTCACTATTTCAGGGTTTTCCACGAGCCTGTCCAATGCGATTTCCAGGGAGTGTTTCCGCCGGATTTGAGTGAAACAGCAGGAGAAACTTGCGGGATTTCCGGGAATAGTTAAGGCCCGAAAAGCTTCGCCGGGAATTTCGGAATACCGCCAAAACCGAGCAATATAGCCAATTGCTGCCATGGGGAGATCTCTGTGGCTAATTGCCTGTGGCAAATAAGTCTCGTTTCAGGATATTCTCCGACACGAAGAGCAGCTAGAGATTTTTCTCCTTCATTCGGCACTGAC
>CAZTRG010000075.1:0-56947 GCA_964615885.1 uncultured Planctomycetia bacterium
AACGAGCAGAGACCGCTGATGGCGATGCCGATGTCCTCAGCCATCTTCCTGATCTCGGTATAGTGCTTCGAGCTGAGTTTCGGTGAGAGATCATCTTCGAGGTTGTAGTTGAGCTCGATTCCATCGAAGCCGGCATCTTTCGCCAGCTGCAGGCACTCCCGCAGGTTCATTCGCTGCGGGTAGGGGAAAGCCCAGAGGTTGATGGATTTCTTCATCTTGAAGCGCCTGGGAGAGGCCCTTCGCTCATCGGGTTTTTTCTCTTCGGCACCGAGGCTCGCCCCGGCTGCCGATGCTCCGGCCATTGCAGCGGCGAGCTTGATGGCACTGCGACGGGAGATTCCTTCGCCGGAAGGCTCCGGGGCTCCCCATGGTGGTGTAAGATTGGTCATTTCTGTTTGATACCTCCCGCTCCTGTCAGCCAGAAAAATCACCCCTGGAGCCAAGCCAGGCGCATTGCCCTAACGGCTTGTCACCTCACCTGAAACCTGCATACCCTCGAGGGCGGAAAAAATCCTGTCCTGGACCTCTTTCTTGTGGAGGTTCCCCGTGTGCCCGCCGCCCTCGAAAACGGTAAGGCGCTTCTCGAAGGTCGAACCCAGCCAGGCATGGTCATCTTCAGAGAGCAGGAAGTCATTGTTGGTGGTGAACACATAGGCCGCCTTGTTTCTCCTGAGGCCGCTCTCGAGAGAGCGCAGGTCGCCCCGGTCGAAAAAGTCCTTGGCTTTCTCCAGCTTCGAATCTTTCGCTGAAAAGCTGGGATAGACAAAGGCGTAAAAGTATTCCATCCAGGAGTAATCACTGATCTCCCGGTAGGAGGCGGTCGGCTGCCAGCCGTTGATCTCCGTTTGCAGCACATCGAGATCGTGGCGCTTCTGGCTGTCATGAATGACAGACCTCAGGATGAGCCTGTACTGCAGGCCGATCAGGTACTTTGACTCTTCAAGGTCAAAGGGGAACCCTCTTCCTGCTTCGATTTTCATGCCTGGATCAGTAAGTGAAGATGCTTTCTGGAGTGTCTTCACGATACGTCCCTCACGCTCTTCCTCCGGCCAGTTATTGACCGCTGAGTACAACTTGTCGAGGCGTGAAGCTCCATACTGGAGACTGACCGGTGGGTTAACTGCGATAAAACGATCAAAACCGAGGCCCTTGCTTTCGGCCGAATCCTGTTCAGAGGCCAGGTAGAGCGTATGGTAGGCCCCCATCGAAACACCCATCAGCGCCCTGCGGCCCGTGAATTGATCCGGGTAACTGGTTTCAAGGTCGGAGTGCACCTGCTGGAGAGCGTTCCTGAGCTCGGGAACATCCGCCGGGGGATAGCCCGGCACCTCCTGCTCTGAGGCCGCGCTCATGAACTCGGGATGGAAGGAGCTGCTGATGACCACCACCGAGAAGCCACGATTGTAACCCATCTCTGCCAGGGCGATCGTCCGCTCGTTCTCCCTGTGAGAGCCGAGGCCCGGCAATATGAAAAGTAATGGCGCCTTTTCAGGCTGAAGCCAGTAGCTGTAGGGAAGGTATTTGCCCGTTGCCGGCACAAGGATCTCCCCGGTCTCCCCGGTGGAGGGGAAAGCACGATCGGAGACAGCCAGGTAGAGAGCCATCAGGGTCTCTTCATTGCCAGGCCTGCTCTCGCCCGGTTCAACCCGTGCGATGCGTGCGCTTCTCTGGATCGACCAGAAAAAACGGGAGGCCTCGTAAGGGTCCGGATAGGCTCGAACCATTCTCAGCACGTCATCGATCCGGTCGCACTGTGAGTTGATACCCAGGAAAAGGAATCCACCGGGCACCCAGTTGGTTGGCGTCAGGACGAAATTAAACAACTCGCCGGTCGCATCCCGGATACTGCTGGAACCGTAATAGGGAAGATTCAGATAGGTCCTTGAATCCCAGCCCCAGCGCCCGAAGGCGAGTCCGACATCCTCGGGGTCGGGACGAGCGAAACCGAGATCCGATGCCGGGTCGAAGATCCCCACTATTCCAAGGGTTCCATTGATAAGAAACCGGGAGGTTTCGACCCCTGCGGTAGAGCCCTCCCCCTGGAGCAGGTTCGCCACCAGGCGCTTGGGATAGGCCAGGGTATAGGTGAAGTTATCGATCCTGGCTCGAACCGCGGGAGGGAATATGAAACGATGAACCTTGCTCAGGGGCGAGACGACATAATCGAGAAAAATAAAATTCGCCGCCCCGATAGCCCTGTTTAAAGGCTCAAGAGGATCCTCCAGCAGTTCAACCGGGTGGGGTTCATCCAGCTGGAAGTAGACGTTACCGGGCCCCTTGTAAGAGCTCCAGTCCCTCTTCTCTGTTTCGATCGTGCTGCAGGCACTCAAAGAGAGAAGCAGAGCCAGGCAGGCCGGCAAGCCGAAGATCTTTCTCTCCATAGCTACACGCTCCATCTTCATGGAAAGACACGCAAGGTTGTACGCAGGCCTGGCTCAACCCTGCCGGCGACTGCGTAGAGTACAAACGTTACCCGAATCAACCCCCCCAGTTTATTCGATAGAAACCACTACTGCCAACCCGGTTTGGAGCTGAACAGGGTCTCTTCGGCCTGGAGCCGGTTATTTTTTCCCGGTAACTCAAGGCCTGCCACCAGGGACCAGGGAGCGCTCAACCTTTTCCATCTGTCACATCAAGGAATCTCTCCTCCAGGGTGGAGCCTTTCCTGATGTCGGTGAAGCTGAGGCCATTGGCAGAAAGGATCCCCACCAGCTCGGTAACCAGTTCTGCATTATCGATTTGTTCAGAATCGACGATACAGCTCACCTTCCTGCGGTCGGAAGAGAGCCGGGCATCTCTAACCGGGGCAAGTGCACGAAGAGCCTGGAGAAGCTCCTCCCCGGCAAGGTCATTGAGCGAAAAGGTGATCTTCCCCGTCTGCTGGGTGAGATCACTGAGCTTCTCAGAGGAAACGACCTTGCCCTTGTCGAGAATCACCACGTGGTCGCAGATATCCGCGATCTCATCGAGGTTGTGGCTGGAGACGACCACTGTCTGCCGGCCCTTGAGGCCTCTTACCAGCTCACGGACATTCCGCGCCTGGGCCGGGTCGAGGCCGGCGGTCGGCTCATCGAGCAGAATAATCTCCGCTGAACCGATCAGGCTCTGGGCAATCGCCATACGCTTGTGCATTCCATGAGAGAGCTGGTCGCCCTGCTTGTTTCCCGCCTCCAGCAGATTCACCTCTTTAAGAACACGGCGGGCCTCTTCCTCGGCCTCCGGCGGACTGAATCCCATGAGTCTTGCGTACCAGGTGAAATGCCTGAAGACGGGTATCTGGTTGAGGAAGCGGGCATCCTGGGGCAGTATCGAAATCGCTCCCTTGCCCGGGCTCAGCTGCTCCCCCCCCTCTCCAAATAACCGGAACTCCCCACTGCTGGGCTGGAGAAAACCGGCCAGCAGGGAGAAGAGGGTCGTCTTACCCGCGCCGTTAGGCCCGACGAGCCCTGCCACGCAGCCTGCGGGAACCTCGAAGCTGACCTGGTCAAGCGCCGCCACGCGGTTGAAGAACTTGCTGAGTCTTGTGATCTCCAGGGCGTTCATGGCTCAGACATCCCGCCTGCTGAAAATGAGATTGCCGAGAAAAACGAATACCAGGCTGTAGCCGGCCACTCCCGCAAGTCCCAGCAGGAAGCGCTGGGGGTCATCAGAGAGCAGCGGGTACTTCACCACTGTCGGCATCAGGTAGCTGAAGAAGGTGAATCCATCGCTGATCCAGGATCCGGCCGCCCCAAGTACCCAGAAGATTGACCAGGCCCCGGTTGCCAGCAGGTAGGACAGGAAAGCGTTTGGAACGAAGGTGTTGATAAAGGCCATCATCGAGATAAAGGGAATGCCGTAGATCGCCAGGACCCCCACCATCCGCAGCACCAGGAGAAAATCAGAGTCCCTGCTCTCTCCATCACCGAATTGCATCAGCACCAGGCCTACCAGGAAGAGAGAGCAGGAAGAGATCACCAACCAGCTGATCCAGGAGCTCACCAGTCGCGCCAGGAACAGGCTGCGGCGAGTGACCCTCGGCAGGATAAATCGAATATGCTTCCTGGACAGCTCACTGGCGGTCTGGTCAGAGGCTACCAGCATGACAATCCACGGGGTTCCGATCAGGGCGAGCCAGAAAAAGATGCTCAGCAATGGAGAATGGTTACCAAACAATGACCGCAAGGCCGGATCCGTTGCCTCCTTGATCCAGCCGATGACCGGCAGCTCACTCTCCTGGAAACCAACCTCCGCAATCTGCCTGAATTCGGAAAAAGCGCTGTTGATCTCCTCAGCCGAACGACCGAGATAGAGGCCGATGACGATGAAGTAGAGGGCGGAGGAGACCAGGGCCAGGATGATGACAGGGTTGTTTTTGGCCCGGACGGGCTCAAAACTCAATATTCGCCTGACTTCGCCTGTCATAACCGTGGGCTCGATCTGGAGAGAGAAACAAAGAGGCCACGGATAAAAGAGAGGAACAGCCTGTGCCGCTCCCCTCTTCTATCCCCTGGAATAAGAGGCTTCTACCCCTGCCTAGTCGGAATCTGCTTCCGGTTCGGCTTCGGCTTCGGGTTCCGGTTCCGGTTCCGGTTCCGGTTCGGACGGAGCGGGTTCTGCAACCGGAGCCGGGTCTGCTGAAATTTCTTTTGCGGACACAATCGCCATAACAGCCGCAACCAGGCCCAGGGCAGCCATGATGAACGTACCGAACCAGGCGATCGTAACAACATCACTGAGGATCTCCAGCCCCGCGGCAGCCTTGATAAGGCCTGCCCCCTTAGCCCGGAACAACTGCACACCAGCGGCTATTTGCAGTCCAGCCAGAACCAGGAGGAATACTCCCCAGAGCAGCAAGGTGCCTCCCGCTGCCTTGGCCTGGTCTGCGCCCTCGCTGAGTTTCGCGAGGTCTGCGGCTGCGTTGGGATCCTCGCTTTCTTTTGCGGCTTCCTTTCCAGCTTCTTCCACAAGATGCCCGGCCCCGCCGATAAGACCACCCCCCACTGTATAGCTGCATCCCCCCATCAGATTCATAACGGCAACGACCAGAATCAGTACACCTGCAGCTACTCGCATGGCTCGACTCCTGAAAAACGGGTTCTTTGAAAGATACACCCAAGTATGGCGCACCAACTGAAATGCAGGCTAAACCCCCGAATGATCCCGTGTCAAGAAACCATACGGCTACAAATGGTGGTCGGTTCTTCCATACCGGCAAGATCCGGAAGGAATGAGCGCGCCCGGCCGGGTGGGCGGACCAGGAAAGAAAATGGCGGAGAGACTGGGATTCGAACCCAGGGACCCCTTGCGAGGTCAATGGTTTTCAAAACCATCCCGTTCGGCCGCTCCGGCATCTCTCCGCTGGAAATCATTCGGCCAATGGCTCACCGCGAATTGTGGGAACTGCCCGCGCGCTTGTCAAGAACGGCCGGAAAAACCCGGGAGCTTGTTTGCCTGCAGGTAGGGGTTCGAATCAGCCCGCTGAGCCGTTGGTGGACCCCGGTTCTCCGCGGCCCAGGCCACCCGAACGCCTCTGCCGGAAGAAATCCCGCAGCAGGGTGGCGCTCTCATCAGCCAGGATCCCGCCCTGGACCCGGGGCACATGGTTATTCGAGCTGTTGGCGAGCACCTCGAAAGTTGAGCAGTGGGCGCCGGCCTTTGGATCCACCGCTCCGTAGACGACCTGCGGGATGCGAGCCTGTACGATCGCACCCGCGCACATGAGACAGGGCTCAAGGGTTACGTAGAGCACACAGCCGGTCAAGCGCCAGGCCTTGTAGTAGTCGGCGGCCTGGGTAATGGCGAGGATCTCTGCATGTGCGGTTGGATCCCTGAGGAGCTCACGCTGGTTGTGGGCCCGCGCGACGATCCGGCCGCTTTCAAGGTCGAGTATTACGGCCCCGACGGGGACCTCCTCAGCCTCAAAGGCCCTTCGAGCCTCCTTCAGGGCCTCACCCATGAAGCGCTCTGGGCTCAGGTCTTCAAGAAAAGCCGGGACTTCATCACTCATACTGCGTTCTCCATTGCACCGCCCGGAGAGTATATCAGCCACCCTCCCATCGGCGCAATCAGCACCCGCCGCTAGCACACCGGCAACAGTAACGGATTAAAACCTTGAAAGACCCCGCCTCCGTTCCTAATATCCTGAAACTCAAGACGAGACAACGGAAGCGCCCATAGCTCAATTGGATAGAGTACCGGTCTACGAAACCGGGGGTTCCAGGTTCGAATCCTGGTGGGCGCGCCATTTATTCCAGGGGGGCCTCGTGCTGAATGTCATGAGTCCCCCCCTCTTTTTACCAGGCCTGCGGACCGGATCTGACCAGAGAATAAACGCATGCAACTTACCCGGAACCCTGATGTCGGAACGCCGCCAAGAGACTTTATCCCGGAAGATTTCGACCCCACCGACAAGGCCGCCCTCGAAGAACAGGTCAACAGGTTGCTCGATATGCCGGTGGAGGAAAGGGAAGACCTCGAGGTCTTCCTGCGCTACTGGAGCGAGCTTGGTTCGATGATCGATGCCGGCAAGGCCCGGCGCTATATCGCCATGACCTGCGACACCGTCGATGAAGAGATCAAGGAAAGCTACCTCTCCTTTGAACGTGACGTGGTGCCGCTCTACAGCCAGCTTGATGACCGCCTGGACCGCAAGTACCTTGCCAGCCCGGCCAGGGAGAAGCTCCCGGAGCACTACTCGATCTTCGATCGAGGACGAAAGACCAAGGCCGAACTCTTCCGGGAGGAGAACACCCTCCTTGAGGCCGAGGACTCTGAGCTGCACGCAAAATACCTGGAGATCCAGGGGGCCATCACCGTTGAGATCGATGGGGAGACCCTTACACCGCAGCAATGCGGAGCACTGCTGGAAAAACCCGATCGCTCCCTGCGCGAAAAATCCTTCCGCAAACTTTCCGGGCGCCGCCTCGAGGACCGTGAGCGAATCGAGGAGATCTTCGACGAGATGCTCCAATTGCGCCACCGGATCGCGGTGAACGCGGGCTTCGACAATTACCGCGATTACAGGTTCCGCGCCCTCTGCCGCTTTGATTACGAGCCCGCCCAATGCTACGAGTTCCACGATGCCGTGGAAGAGATCGTCGTTCCCGCCGTCAGGGATCTCACAGAGAGGAGAGTTACCAAGCTCGGAATCGACTCCCTGCGCCCCTGGGACCGGGTGGTGAGTCCTTTCGGCCGCAGCCCCGCAGCTCCCTTCGAAAATGAGGCGGAGTACATCGAAAAAACACGAACTCTCTTCCAGGCTGTCGATCCTGTCTTTGAAGAAGATTTCGATATTCTGCAGCGAAACGGGCTGCTTGATCTCATGAGCCGTACCGGGAAAGCACCGGGCGGCTACATGTATCCCATCGAGGATATGAGGCTGCCCTTCATCTTCTTTAACGCCGTTGGGACACATTCGGACATCCAGACTCTCCTGCATGAAGGCGGACACGCCTTCCATACCATCGCGACCAGGGATGAACCCCTCGGTGACTACCGGTCAGCCCCCATGGAGTTCTGCGAGGTTGCCAGCATGGCGATGGAGCTCTTCGGCCTCGAAAGAGCCGAAGAGATCTACGACGCTGAAGATGCACGCGAAGCAAAATACCTGCAATTCGAGAGCATCGTCGACCTCTTCGGCTGGGTGGCGACCATCGATTCCTTCCAGCACTGGCTCTACACCAACCCCGGCCACTCACCCGCGCAGCGACAGGAAAAATGGATCGAAACTGCCAGCCGTTTTGCCCCGCACATCGACTGGAGTGACATGGAAGACTATTTCTCCTGCCTCTGGCACCGCCAGGGGCATCTCTTCTCTCAGCCCTTCTACTACATCGAGTACGCCATCGCCCAGATCGGCGCACTGCAGGCCTGGGTACAGGAGCGCAAAGACCACGAGGGAACGGTCACCGCCTACCGCAAGGCCCTGGCCCTTGGCGGAAGCAAGGGCCTGAGGGATCTCTTTGAATCCGCCGGCCTGCGTTTCGCGATGGGAAAAGAAATCCTCTCAGAGATTATCCCCGCGGTTATGGCTCGAATCGGAGAGCTCGATTCCTGAAGCTAACGGCTCTACAGGCCGAAGCTGCCAGGCAGCTACTTTCCTTCGCCGGTGGGAGAACCCTGGCGCATTTGAAGAACCCGGCCATTTTTCAGGGCGAGGTAGATCCGGCCATCGGCAACAGCCATGCCATCGAATACGGGGGGAGCGGGCAGCTTCACCTGCGACACCTTTTTTCCATCGCTTCTGCGGGCACGGTAGAGAACCCCACCGCTGCTGCCCTGCCAGGCCGCCAGCGCCTTCTCGGCGTCCTTGAGGACAAGCGCCTGGGCGCCGGTCTTACCGGCAGCCTTGAACACATCGGGAGGCCCTGCCAGGAACACCGCGTCCCTCGTCACCGCCAGGGAGGTGGCCAGCAGCGGCACCTCTGAGGTCCACTGGTAGACAAGCGGCTTCTGAGGCGGAGCTTTCCTCTTCCCTCCCTGTTTCCTGGGCTTGCCCTTGCGGTCAACACGAGGTTGAGCCGGCTTCTTGACCCTCGCAGGAGCGGGCTGGATCGGCCTGCTGCGGTCATAGGCGTAGAGCTGGTATTTCTCTCCACCCCGCCACTGGCCGGTATTACCGCCGGCATAGCGGTCGCGGGCAAAGCCATAGATCGCCTTGTCGTCATAGGAGAGGATCCGGCCTGATGGAACCCGGTTGCCGACCTTCCACCAGCCGCTCCAGTGAGACTGGAACTCGTTGTGCAGGACCCAGTAGGCTCGATGCCACCAGGTGTCATCGAGAAAGCCCAGCGGCGAGAAGAGATGGACGCCGCCCTCGCTCTCAGAGCCCTTGTCAAAATCCAGCTTGCAGTGGCGGATATAAACATCCTCTCCATCGCCAAGGAGGATGTCGTTGAGCAGGCCCCGGACATCGCGGCCTTTCTCAACAGGCTGCTTGCCATCCTCACCGGGGGAATAGACGGTAGATTCCGACAGCAGCGCCCCGGTGGCAGCATCGAGCCGGCAGAGCCGGAGTCCCCCATCCAGGTAGGAAGAGCGGCCTGCAGCGAACAGCACCTTCCCCTCCTTGATGAGCACGCTGCCATGCACCGGCCAGGCCGACTCCAGCTGGCCTCGCACAAAGATCCGGCGGTCATCGGGAGCCCCGAGGAAACGCCATCCCAGCTCGCCGTCGGCGGCACGCAAGGCATAGACCCAGCCATCCGCCGAGCCGAAATAAACTCCTCCCCGGTAGATCGTCGGGGGCGTGTCGATCCTTCCCCCTGCCGTGTATTCCCAGAGCCGCTTGCCGGTCTTTGCATCGAGACAATAGACCGTATGGCGATCCACCGCTGCGAGGTAGACCCGCCCGGCAGAGACTGAAACACTCGAGAGCTTGCCGCCGATCTCGCTGCTCCAGCCAGGCTCGAGCCCAGCGGGGACCTCGGCCTCCACAAGCCCCCTGCGTCCCGGGTTTCCGCGATAGGTGGGCCAGTCTGCATTCCCGGCGGGCGATTCCTCGCCTCCGGCGGCAAGGAACTGCCAGGCAGGCCCTTTCTCCAGCAGGGCCTTCTTCTCCGCCGGGAGTGGTTTCCTGACGGAGGCGAAGGCGTAGCGCCCATTGAGCTTGGTCTTCATATTGCAGGCGCAGGAGTCCGGCGGGACATAGAGCAGGCCATTGGCCGGCATCACCCCGTACTGGCAGGTGCCCCGGATCCAGTCATTCATCCAGACCTCACCCTTTTTGAAATCGACCATCTGCACTCCCATGAGGCCGAGCATCAGAAAACGTTCGGTCGCCTTGTTGCGATAGCAGCGCGCATGCATATAGCCGCCCTTGTTGGGCAGGGTCCTGCGAAGCTTGCCGGTGCGTGGGTCGAAGGCCCGGCGGCTGCCCTTGTCTCCCATCCACAGGAGACCGTCGATCAGGAAGACATCGGCCGGCGCGTTATAGCCGTTGGTACTCTTACCGCTCCAGAGCTCCTTGCCGGATCTCGAATCATAGGCGCTGATCTTTTTGAAGTCGGCGCTGAGCACGACATCGTCACTGGCCACCAGGGTAGGAGCCTCCCACTGCATCTCGTTGTTCTTCAGCTTGTTGCCGGAGATCGGAAGCTCTGTACTGAAACTTGCAGACCAGTTGTCCTTTCCCGTCTCCTGCCCCAGCGCCATCACCCGGGTCGGGGTCTGCACGAGAACCTGGTTGTTCTTGAGGGCCATACAGGGAAACACCAGCTCATTGATGTCCCGCTTCCAGACCGTCTTGCCGGTAGAGACATCGACCTTCATCACATGGCAATGGTGCTTGAGGAACTTACCCCGGCGGCGGGCGGCGTCGATCTTCTCCATCTGGTTGACCTCATCATCACTCAGGAGCAGGAGATAGCCCTCGCGGTAGATGATCTGCTTGGTCTTCTCGCTGCCCTTGAGAACCCTGCGGGTCTTTCCGCTGGCGGCATCGAGGACATGCACCGGTCCCTCAAAATCAAAGGTCACAAAAACCTGGTCGTCCGCCGCAACCAGCCGGAAGGGAAGGCTCGCCGGGCCCGACCGGAAGCGCCGTAGCTGGTTCACCCAGTTCTGCATCGGCCTCTTCCAAAGAACCAGGCCATTGAAGGCATCACGGGCAACCAGCGACCATTTCGACTTGAGCCGGATATCAACCGGAGGGGTCTCATCGATGATATAGAACATGCGGCCCTGGGAACTTACCGCCGCACTGAAGCTGGCTGTCTGCTCGTGGGCACGTGAAAACTTGGGATCACCAACCCACTGGATATACCTGGGGGGACCTACCAGCTTATCCTTGGAAACGGCATTGTTGTCCGGCCCATGCAGGAAATGTGTCCATTCATCGATTTCCTCCGGCCATGGCTTGACCGTCCGTTTCCATTTGCCGCCGTCTTCAACCAGCAGGACTCCCTGGGGCACCAGCACCCTCATCACCTCGGCGGGATCCAGCTCCTGCGATTTACTGGTGACGATCAGGTTGACGAGATTGTCGGCATAAGGAAGCCTCCTGCCCCGCCAGGATTCAACCGAGATCCTGCCGTAGCGGCCCAGGCCCTGGATATGCTGCCGGGCTGCCGAAACGAGCTTCTCATTTTTCTCCAGTCCATGAACAACCCAGGCGCTTTCTCCGGCCCCCTTGCCGGCCCCCTTGCCGGCCAGTGCAGCCGTCAGGCTGCCGTCACCGCAACCGGCATGAACAACGAGACCTCCCTGGACCCCGCTTTCGGAGATGATCTTTTCAGCAAGGGCACCGGCCTCAGCCGGGCTGAATTCCAGCCCGGAAGCAGTCATCCCGGAAAGGCTGAGCAAAAGAACAGCTATTTTCAATATGTAGATGTTTTTCATGGTGGAATAATTATTCACGCAACAGGCGGGCGTGGATATCGAATACTGTTGAAAAGAAACGTACACACAAACAGGGAACTGGAAATAATACAGGCATGTATCGTACTGCCATTTTTACCGCCACGCTGCTGCTAGTTGGAATGCTCCAGACGGCCTGCAGGCAGACCGGGAATGCTCCTGCCCCAGCAAAGGCGCCGGCAGCGGAGAAACAGGCCCAAAGCCCCGCCAGCGAGCCGTCTTCAGCTGCAGCTCAAGACCGCCTCGATGCTTCGAAACAGTGGGCCTCCTGGCGCGGGCCGCTCGGCACGGGAGCTGCCCCCGGCAGCACTCCGGCCATCGAGTGGAGCGAAGAAAAAAACATCCGCTGGAAGACAACGCTGCCGGGCAAGGGGCACTCGACACCCGTCATCTGGGGCAACCGGATCTTCCTGACCTCTGCGGCAGCCTTCGGCAAGGCTACAGAAGAAAAGCATGAGCACTCCGATGGTGACCACGACAACATCGCCCCGGAGTTCAGCCAGCACTCAGTGATCCTGGCGGTCAACCGTGCAGATGGATCTATCCTCTGGGAAAAGACCGTCAACTCCGAACGCCCGCACGAGAGCACGCATGTAACAGGAAGCTGGGCATCCAACTCCCCGGTCACAGACGGTGAGCATGTCATTGCCTCCTTTGGCTCACGCGGCATCTACTGCCTCGATACCGATGGGGCCCTTGTCTGGAAAAAAGACCTGGGCGACATGAAGGTCAAGCACGGCCACGGCGAGGGCAGCTCCCCCGCCCTCTACGGCGACACCGTGGTGGTGAACTGGGACCATGAGGGAGACTCCTTCGCAGTAGCGCTGGAGAAGAACACCGGCGAAGAACTCTGGCGGGCAGCCCGTGACGAGGTCTCATCCTGGTCGACTCCCCTGATCATCGAACAGGCCGGCAAACCCCAGGCCGTCATCACCGCAACGACGCGTGTTCGAGGCTACGACCTCAGCAGCGGCAAGGTCCTCTGGGAATGCGGCGGGCTCTCCAATAACGTGGTCGCCTCGCCTGTTTACGGCGGTGGCCTCCTCTACGCCGCCAGCAGCTACGAATTCCAGGCCATGTTCGCGATCCGCCTTGAAGGAGCCAGCGGAGACCTGACCGGGACCAAAGCGGTGGCCTGGAAGATTGACCGCCACACCCCCTATGTCCCCTCCCCCCTCCTCTACCAGGGAAAGCTCTTCTTCATCCGGCACCTGCAGGCCTTTCTCAGCTGCCTCGATGCAAAAACGGGAGCCCCGATCTTCGGCCCCAGGCGGCTTCCGGGCTTCCAGATGATCTATTCATCCCCGGTCGGAGCCGGCGGCAGGGTCTACGTTCTGAGCCGCAACGGGGTCATGCTGGTGATCGAAAGCGATGGGGATTACGGCCTCCTGGCAGCCAACCAGCTTGAGGATTCGTTTTCAGCCTCGCCGGCGATCGTCGATGATGAGCTGTTCCTCCGGGGCGAACGGCATCTCTACTGCATCGCGAAAAAGAGCGACGAGGATCGCTGACAGGCGGGGTCCTGCAAGCAGGGCATCAGCTTTCAGCTGCGAGGTCTTCCGCTTCTTCCTGCGGCAAAATTCCGGCCGGCTCCGCTGCTTCACCGGGGGCATCTTCTCCAGGGACAGAATCTCCCGGCACCTCTTCGCCGGACTCTTCCTCCGTGGAAACTTCTTCTTCGGGAGGTTCTTCTGTGGGAAGTTCTTCTGTGGGAAGCTCTCCTTCAGGAAGCAGTGCATCTGCAGGAGAATCTTCCTCAAAATCCTCACGGTCTTCCCTGGGGGGCGGACCTTCGGGCTGGGGGAGGTCTTTCAGGCTGCCGAGGCCGAAGCTCTCGAGAAACAGGGCCGTTGTGTGGTAGAGAAAGGGCCGGCCAAGGCCGGGGGCCTTCCCCGAGATGCGGATGAAGTTACGGTCAAGGAGGGTCTTGATGGTAGGTGAACACTGCACGCCGCGGATGTTCTCCAGCTCCGCCTTGGTAATCGGTCCCTTGTAGGCAATGATGGCCAGGGTCTCGAGCGCAGCTGGAGAAAGCCGGCTGCTGCTCTGCTTGCTGTGCAGGCGGCGAAGCCAGGGGTCGTACTGGGGAACCGTCATGATCTGCACGCCACCGGAGATATCTTCGATACGAAAAGACCGGTCCTGGTCGACGTACTCCTCGCGGAGCTTCTCAACCGCCGCTCTTACATCGTGAACACCGAACTCCAGCAGCTCTGCAAGATCCCGGATGGTAACCGGCTCTCCGGCAGAGAACAGGACAGCCTCGAGAGCGCGGGGCAGCTCCGCTTCATCCAGCGCTGTAGGCTCTTCCTCTTTCTCCGGGGAAGCCGCTGGTTCTTGCGCATCGGCACCGGTCTCGGTGACGGTCTCGGTGACGGCCTCCTCTTCGACCTCCTGCGACGGGTCTTCAGCTTGGGTGGTTTCTGCTTCTTCCATCATCTTTTCCATATCCGGCCCGGGCAGGAATGGGACTCCAGCCCGGAAAATAACTTCTTTTCACGAAACCGTTTTATCCTTCCAGCGCCGGCATTTCAATTTTTCAGCTTCAGGATTCTTTGTCTTTGCAAAATAAACGGCCCAGCGAAAGAAGACCTGGGACCAAGGCTGATTCCACCGCCAGGGAGCTCATTCCTCCTCCGGCCATTCAATACGCACCCCCGCACGTAAGCGGTAGAAGGCCTGGCGGATCTCCTCTACATCAGGGTCGCGCTCCATGTAGTTTTTCCGGATCTCTTCCTTCACCTCATCGTAGCTGCCCGCCGGCTCAATTCGCGTCACCTGGAAGAGATGGTAACCTCCCCGGGGATTCTCAACCGGCTGGCTCAGCTCACCGGGTTTGAGCGAAAAGATGGCCTTTTTAAGCGATTCGGCCATCGGCGTCGCCGCGGTGATGGGGCCGAGATCGCCACCAACCGGCTGTGTAACGCGGTCCTCGGACTCCGCCCTGGCCACCGCGGCAAACTCGACCTTCTTAGCGGTGATCTTCTCCCTGGCCTGCACGGCCTTTTCCAGCGCTGCTTTCTTCCTGCCCGCCTGCTCAGCAGTCGGCTGGTCCTGGAAGGACGGAAAACTGTAGGCTATATGACGCGTGTAAAATCTCCTGTTTTTCTCATAGAGACTGCGCAGATCCACGCCCGCAGGGTCCCGCATGGAGATGGTCACCCGCTTGACCAGGATCTGGGAGACCATTTTCTTCCTGAGCTCGTCGCGGACATCATTCAGGGTGAGCCCCTGCTTTTCGTAAAGATCAGCCAGCTTGATACGCCCGGCCGCAGCATCTCCACGCCCGAGATCTCTCGACATCCCGTCAAGAATCTCCTCGACCTCGCTCTCGATCTCCTCCCTGGAGACCTTCAGCTTCCGCCGCTCGGCCTCCTGGAGAAAGATCTCTTCCTTGATGACCTCCGAAAGGAGAGTCATCTCGCCAAACTGCCTGAAGACAGACTCGAGAAAATCTCCACGCGTCAGGGCACGGCCATGGATACGGACAAGCACCTCATCGGGGAGGGCAAAAAATCTCTCGATCCCCTCGGCCGCAGGAGATTGGGCAGCCTGTCTTCTCTCGGCAGCATAATCTGCCGCTGAACGCCGCGGCGTATTCCTGCAGGCCAAAGGAACAAGGGCCAGCACCAGTAGCAGTAAGCTGTATTTCATGTTTCTGAATATACAGGTTTGCCCGGAGAAAAACCGCACCAGGGTGGCAAAATGGGCCGGCTGCAGGAACAAATGATGGCAGAAAAACCAGCCCGGTCGGTTTATCCTGCTGCCAGTTGCCAACCACAAAATCCGGGGAGCCCCATGAGCAGAGAGAGACCGGCTGACAGCCTGCGCCAGATTGAAATCGATACCGGGTTCCTCGAGCAGCATCCTGCCACCGTGCTCTATTCAAGCGGGCTGACCAGGGTTCTGTGCGCGGCGACGCTGGAGGAGGGCGTACCCAGGTTCCTTGAGGGACGCAACAAGGGCTGGGCAACAGCGGAGTATGACCTGCTGCCGGCCTCCGTAGGCTCTAGGCGCTCCCGCGAACGCGGCGGCAAGCTATCGGGAAGAACCCAGGAAATCCAGCGCCTGATCGGACGATCCCTCAGGGCTGTCCTTGACCTCGAAAAGCTCAGCGGCTGGACCTTGAAAATCGATTGCGATGTGCTGCAGGCCGATGGAGGCACCCGTACAGCCTCTGTCAACGGCGCCTACATTGCCTCTGTCATAGCCCTTCAGAAGGCCCTGGCTGACGGCCGCCTCACCCAGCAGCCGCTGCTTGAAGCCATCGGCGCCATCAGTGTCGGTATCGTTGGAGACGAGCTCCTCCTTGACCTCGACTATTCTGAAGATTCGAAGGCAGATGTCGACTTCAACGTCGTCCAGACAGAGGGAGGGCGCTTCCTGGAGGTCCAGGGAACAGCAGAGGGAGAGCCCTTCTCACGGCAGCAGCTTGACGGACTCCTGGACCTCGCAGCCACCGGGATCAAGGAGATCATCTCCCGGCAGAAAGAGTTGATCTCCAAGCTCGACTGAGTCCCCCAGTTTCTTTTGATGAGGCCCCGGAGGAGTTAGAATAAAGGAAAGGAAATCCCGGCGGCCACCCATGAGAATCCCACTCCTCCTGATCTCTCTCCTGCTCAGCAGCTATTTCACACCAGCTGCCCGCGGCGACATCGTCTACCTGCGTGACGGCAAGACCATCGAGGGAAAGGTCACAAAGAGCGAGAGGGACAACACCTACCGAATCGATACGACCCGGGGCTCGGTGATCAAGCCGGCCAGGGATATTCAGCGAATCGTGAAGGCCAAGCTGCCGCAGGATGTTTTCATCGAGCGCTTCGCCTCGGTCGACCGCAAGGATCTCAACGAGCTGGCCTCCCTGGTCACCTGGGCCCGTGAAAAATACCTGGTCCCCCAGAAACAAAAGGTCTGCGGACTGATCCTGAAGATCGACCCCAACCATGAGATGGCCCGCAGAGAGCTGGGCTACACCGTCTTTGAAAACGAATGGATCCTCGAAAAAGACCTCCGCAAAAAGCAGCTCGACCTTGGCCTGGTCAAGTACAAGGGGGAATGGGTCAGCAGGAAAGAGCAGTCCCGGCTCGTCTTCAAGGAGGAGACTGAGCAGCTCGCCACCTTCTTCAAGAGTGTCGAGTCTGACAACCATATCGTGGTGGATTACGCCGTTCGCAAGATCATGGCCTATAAGGGAAAGCGGCCCTACGAGCTTTTCACCCCCTACCTCGCCTCCCCCCACGAGAGTGTTCGCCTGGTGGCGGTGAGCGCACTCAGCCAGTTTCCAGCCGGGGCAAAGGACAAGAAAAAAAAACCTGCTCCGGAGGCGATGGACGCAGCACGCAAGCTCTTCAACCTGGCCCTCGTCGAGCCCAGTCCAAAGGTGCTCAAGGTGACCAACCTCTGCCTGAGAAAATTCCATCCGGATGACAGCTTCGGCCAGGCCCTGCAGACGCTCATCAATCCGGGCGAACCCGGAATCATCGAGAGAGCCCGTGAAATCGCCACCCAGCTTCTGCTTAAAAAGCGAATCCCCGGCGTCTTCGACCTCCTGGTAACTACAAATGCTGCAGCCGACAAGGGCGGCATCGGAGAGGTGAAGGAGAACAATGAAATACTCAAGCTCCTGAGCAGCTCCCTGGGAGTCAACCACGGCTACGAAAAAGCCGAATGGAAGAGCTGGTGGAAAGAAAACGAGTGGCGGTTTCGTGATGTCCCCTGAGGCAGAGACCCGCTGTCCCAGCCTGCAGGACTCAATGGCCTCCAGTCTCAAGAGCAGGTTAAGGGAGTAAGCATGCTGCTGGTGGGAACAGGTAACCTTCACAAGCTTGAAGAGATCTCGGCCATACTCGAGGATTTCTCCATGGACGCTGTCGGCCTTGACTACCTGCCTCCTGTTGAAGAGGTCGAGGAGACCGGCTCGACCTTCAGGGAGAACGCAAAACTCAAGGCGGACTACTTCTCCCGGGTGGCCGCAACTCTCAGCCCGCAGAAGCGCCCGAGCTGGGTCATCGCTGATGATTCCGGGCTCTGCGTTGATGCTCTCGACGGAGCTCCCGGGGTCTATTCCGCCCGCTTCGCAGGAGAAGACTGCAGCTACGCCGACAACAACAGGAAGCTCCTGCAGGCCCTCGAGGGCCTGCCCGCAGACCAGAGAGGAGCCCGCTTTGTCTGCACGATCTGCTGCGTCCCGGTCCTGGATGACCCGGGCCTGGAGCCGCCGACGCTCTTTTACTGCGAGGGGACCTGCCCGGGGCAAATCGCAAGCGGTGAGGCCGGGACAGGAGGTTTCGGCTACGACCCTGTTTTTGTCGAGGAAAGCACCGGCAAAACCTTCGCTGAGCTTGAGGCAACTGAAAAAAACCAGCTCAGCCACCGGGGGCAGGCTCTTCGGGAATTCAGGCAACAATTCGCCAGGCTCTGCAAAACGTGAACATCCTCCCCTGCAGCAGGTTCTTTTCAGGCCTGCGAGGTTGGACGGAGAATAGGGGCCGTGCTAATATGCGCGCATGAGCAGCAGGCCTAATCAGCCGGAACCATCTGAAGAGAAATCCGGCGAGGAGACAACGGAGCCGTCCCTGTTCGACAAGTTCCGTGACAATATCGAGGCGTTTGTCGTAGCCGTTATCCTGGCGGTGTTCGTCCGGCATTTTGCGGTCGAAGCCTTTGAGATCCCGACCGGATCGATGGCGCCCACGCTTTTAGGTATGCATGTGCAGGTGGAGAGCCCCAATACCGGGGAGACCTTCGAGATCGGCGTCCGCACTGACTCCAGCACAGGCACTCTCCTGCTGAATGCGGGATTCTACGTGGTCTGCGCCCAGGACTGCCCCAGCCCGCATTGCGGGCTGAAGCTGCACGCCAGAACCTCCACGGGAAGCCCCCTGGGAGCTTACGGCAACAGCAAAGACAGCAGCGCTCTTGCGGAGGCCGCTATCGCCCGCGCACCGGACAAGATCCCAATCAGGTGCGAATCCTGCCGGGAACAATGGCAGGCGGACCGGGCTTCGCTCAAGGTAAGCCAGGCCACCCTTCGAACACTCAGGTGCCCCCTGAGCGGACACCGCTGGGAACAGGTCATCGAGACCTCTGCGGTGGCCGGGGGAAACAAGATTCTTGTGAACAAGTTCGCCTACGACCTGGGCGATCCGGAGCGCTGGGATGTCATCGTCTTTGCCTTTGACCAGTGGAAGAACTACATCAAGAGACTCGTCGGCCTGCCGGGGGAGAAGATCAACCTGGTCGAAGGCGACCTCTACGTTGACGGCAAGATCGAGCGCAAACCCAATCACCCCTTCATCCAGGATGTCCTGTGGAAGAAGAGATCAGACAGCTCCATCAGGGAGGGCGGCCTGAGCCAGGTCGAGGCGTGGAAAGAGCCCGCCGGTACCGGCGCAGGGGCCTGGGAAAAGCTCGCCGACGGCAGATGGAGCCTCAACTCATCTAAAAGCAGTGAACCGGCCCTGCTGGAATACCAGCGTGGGCTGGACAACTACATCCCCTACAACTCCCTTGCAGGAAGAACCCGCGGCGGCTACCCCGTCGGGGATGTCATGCTCAGCTTCACCGTAACCCCCTCAACTCCGGGAGGGTGGCTGGGAGCGGAAATCCGCGATGGCAACTGGACCTTTCAGCTCCGGCTGCCCACCGGCAAGCCAGACCCTTCCCGCCCCGCGGTCATTGAGCGCCTGATCAACGAACCACGCCCGGATGTCAAGAACCCGCGCAAGCTCCGCTTCCCGCAGCCGGCCCTGTTCATGGAGCGAGACGATATCGCATTGAAGCTGAACCGCAAGAACAGGATTGAGCTGGTCAACTGCGATGACTGCCTGGTCGTTCGACTCGAGGGCAGGGAGATCTTCAGCCTGCAGGAGGCAGAGGGCTACATCAGCGTCCCGGATGTCGACAACCCCCCTCCTCCCTCACCCCACTCAGACTATTATCTCTGGATCCTGGGCAGCCGGGTCGATGCCAACGTGGAGGCTATCCAGCTCTACCAGGACAACTACTACACAACCGATCACGGCAAGGATGAGATCCAGCTTGGGGCCAACGAGTTTTTCGCCCTCGGTGATAACAGCCCATCCTCCTCTGATGGAAGAGTCTGGGGATACGTACCGGGAAACAATCTGCTGGGCAAGGCCCTGCTGGTCTTCTGGCCGGGATGGCCCTGGAACTACCAGGGACGCTTCATACGCTGAATGAAGAATGAGGAGCTGAATTCATGATGAAAGAAAAAGAACCTGCAACCGAAGCGGAAACCGCCTCTGAGACAAGCGTCTCCACCCTCGATCCTTCCGGGGAACAGGAGCCCCTCCTGCAGGTAGAGGGGCTTACCAAGAGCTATACCGGCAGGCTTGTTGTCCAGGGAGTCAGCTTCACCGTTGAACCGGGAAAGATCGTCGGCTTGCTTGGGAAGAACGGGGCCGGCAAGACAACCACCTTCCGAATGACCATAGGAATGGTCCGCCCTGAGCAGGGAACCATCTCCTTCATGGGAAAGAATGTAACCAACTACCCGATGTACAAGCGGGCCAGGCTGGGGATGGGATACCTCTCGCAGGAGCCCAGTGTCTTCCGGGGCCTGACGGTCGAGCAGAACCTCAACGCCATCCTGGAGCTCTCGCCCATGCCGCCGGCCGACCGTGTTCGCAAACGTGACGAGCTGGTCGAAGAATTCGGTCTCGGCAGGCTGCTGAGCTCCAAGGCGGCTGTTCTTTCAGGTGGAGAGAAACGGCGCCTCGAAATAGCCAGGGCGCTCATCATGGAGCCCCGCCTGATCCTGCTCGATGAGCCCTTCAGCGGGGTGGACCCGATAGCAGTCAGTGAGATCCAGCAGATTATCCTCAAGCTGACCGAAAGAGGAATCGGCATCCTCCTGACCGACCACAATGTGCGGGAGACGCTCAACACCACCGACCGGTCCTACATCATCCTCGATGGGCGGATCATTGCCCACGGAGACCGGCAGGAGATCCTGTCTGACCCGAATGCCCGTAAGTACTACCTCGGCGAACGCTTTGAAATGTAGGCACTGCAGATTTCACCTGGTGAATTGAATCCGGCAACAATGAAAAATCCTCTCTATGACAGACTGCTTGCAGGCGTACTCTCCTGGCTCGTCCCTGGAGCCGGGTACTTTCTCCTGGGCTACCACTGGAGGGCGGTGATCCTGGGAACCCTGCTGCTCGGGCTCTTCTGGACCGGCGAATGCTTCATTGGAGGCTTCATGGCCGTCACCTACGAAGTCCACCCCGTTTTTTTCTGCCTGCAGGCAGGCAACGGGCTGAGCACCTTTGTTGCCAACGGGCTCTGGGGAGATCCCGTTGTCGGGGTCAACAACCTCCAGCAGATACAGACCAACCTGCCGCCCTACAAAAACCTGGGGCTGCTCTTCTGTGTCGTCAGCGGAATGCTCAACGTGCTGCTTGTATTGCATGTTCTCGATGTACGAACCTGGAACCGGGACACTCCCGAGCCGAAACCCGACTATGATTCAGTCGACTTCATACCGGATGTTACCGATGTTATGGGGAGCGCCTCATGAACCTTGGCCTCGAACTGCTGGCCCTTTTCATTCTTGGCTTCATCATCCCCCTGGTCTGCGCGCTCAGCTACCTCAGCGAACCTCGCCGGATCCTGCGCCTTAGCCTGCACTATTTTTTCCTGCTGACAGGCGGCACGCTGATCCTCTGTGCGATAATCGCCTGTCTGGAGTGGATATTCATCCGGCCCTTATTATAATAACGCGGTCAGTAGAGGTCGAAGCCGCGGCCCACAGTTGACGGCCTTCGGGCCGGCTCATTTAAAAGGGACGAGGAAAGTCCGGACTCCGCAGGGCAATGTGGTGGCTAACAACCACCGGGAGCGATCCCAGGGAAAGTGCCACAGAAAATATACCGCCGGCCTCGCGAGAGTGCAGGTAAGGGTGAAAAGGTGAGGTAAGAGCTCACCGCGGAAGTGGTGACACTTCCGGCATGGTAAACCCCGCATGGAGCAAGACCGAATAGGGGAGCAGAGGTTGCCCGCCTCGCGCGGATTTATTCGCACAACTCCCGGGTAGGTCGCAAAGATGAATGGTTTCGGGAAGGACCCAGGTCCGACCAACAGAATCCGGCTTACAATCTGCTGACCGGCCGGCCTTCGGGCCGGCCGTTTTTTTTATCCCCCCGGAGGCCTTCCGCTTCAGGGAGAATTCCCGCACTCGATGAGATCGAGCGTGGTGTCAAGGCCGGGCGCGGGGTAAGGAGGCGGGGGCTGCATTCCTCTCCTGAAAAGGAAATCAAGCAGGTAGACGGCATCTGTCAGCTCCAGGCGGCCATTGTCATCTGTGTCGGCATGGTCGTCGCACTCAAGTGATGACTCACCCCTGAAGAGGTGAAAGAGGACTGTTACGGCATCGGAGATATCAACGGCGCCGTCACGGTTGGCATCTCCCCTCACAAAGGCCGGACGCCCTTCAACCCCCGGGCCGAAGGCATGGATCGTCCCCCGGTCGGTACTGACGAAGAGCCTTCCGTCAGCCACCGCCAGCCCATAGGCCCTGCCCTCCACCGGGGAGGTCCAGAGGGTCTCGCCGGTCGCCCTGTCGAAGGCCGCCACCTCATCACGGCCGCCCGCAAAGATCGTGTCTCCCGCCAGGATCAGCTCGTAGGGGAAGCTGACCTCGCGTCTCCAGGTCACCCGCCTGTTGCCGCGGTCGAGGGCGACGAGCGAATCATCGGAGAGCAGGTAAGATGCCGAGGAGGTGACCACCATGGAATTGCCGCCATCGTAGACGGCGATGCTGTCACGACTGGTGGCATTAAACTCCTCGATGCGGGCCCCCTCCCGGGAGCCTGGTCCGTTGATGAGTGAATTCCCTGCCAGCAGTGCAAAGGTCCCCATCACATCTCCTCCGAAACGGCCTTCCAGGAGTCCTGATGACCTGCTGAATATATAGGGAGAGCTTCTTCCCGCGGGGAAGTAGAGCTTGGAGGCAGAGAGGAGAGCGTAGCCCTGCAGCGACACATCATTCCTGCGAAAGCGCCGCCAGAGATTGGCGCCGCGATCCGATCCGGTCCGGGCATCGACGGCGCAAATATAGACTCCCTCACCGGGAAACAGCCCGGCGCTGAAATAGGCCACGTTTGAGCTGACGAGAACTCCGCTTCGAACCGGCCAGGGGGAGACATAGCGCCCGTTGCTGGGCACCAGGCGATTGTTCTCAGCTGCAGCCGTATAGCTCCAGCTGAGCGATCCATCTGCCTCCTGCAGACAATAGACCTTCCCATCCTCTGACCCGAAATAGACCTTCCCGGATTGGATGGTGGGCGCAAAGCGCACCGGCCCATCGGTGGTATAGGCCCACTGCTGGCGGCCGTTGGCGGTATTCAGACGGTAGACCGTATCGTCAACTGAAGACCCGAAATAGAGGCCATCTCCCGCCACCGCCACATGGAAGGCCCTGTCGAAGGCCAGCCGTGACTTCAGGAGTACCTGGTTGGTGGCATAGTAGTTTTTCTTAGCCGGGCCGGTCCAGGCAGGGGCCGGTGGATGGGCTGAGCGCCAGGCCCAGGTCTGCACCAGGGGAAGCTGCAGCTGCTCCCTGGAGACTCCGCTGCGCTGAAGATCGCCGCGATGGGTCGGCCAGTCCTCGCCGAAAAGCACTCCCGAAAGACCGGGCAGGAACGCAAGGAGAAGACCGAATAAGCGGAGGCTCCCCCAGGGAGCTCGTCGCTGCCCTTGCCGGCCAGGCGCTGAGATTTTCTCTTTCGGGTAGCCTACCATGATGAATATCCAATCGAGGTCTGGAGGGGATAGCGGCAGACACAGCCCGAGCTCGCTGTCGGGCTGAACACCATGCCGCCGCCGGAGATCAGGCCCAGCCAGCAGTTGCCGCGAGAGCCGGCTCTCTGGACACGAGCTCCAGTTTCTGTGTTCCAGAAACCGAAGGAGCCGTTGTCATAGTCCCAGTCGACATAGACCGCCATCCTTGCCGCCGCGCTCATGGTGCTGCAGCCTCCACGCGAGGGCAGCGAGCTGAAGGCGACACTGCCGCTGGAGAGCTCGTAGCCGCGGGGTTCGACGATGACCTTACCCCCCACCACCAGCGGATGGTACATGTGCCCGCCATGATGGTTGCGGTTCCAGGAATGGTCCCGGCTCCACTGCTGTCCGCCATTGGCCGCAGAGTAGCAGGTCACGTGATACCTGCTGTTGGCGATGGAGGTGATCAGCCGCTCGTCTGAATAGAGCAGGAAGGCCACCAGGGGAGCAGGAGATGCCGGGAGCGTAAGGGGGCGACGCCAGATGACCTCGCCGGTGGCCAGGTCCAGGGCCACCATGTAATTATTTCTCCAGAGATCAGCAGAGCCGGTTCGGCCCACCCCGGCATTGACCAGGGAGCTCGATGTCGTCTCGATGTAATAAAGCCTCCCCCCGCCGATCGTGATCGTCGAGTTCAGGATGACCCCGGATTCACGGTTCCAGCGTACACGGCCATCATCGCGGGCAAGCGAAAAGATTGAACGGCTGATCACCTGGGAGGTTCCATAACCTCCGGAGGTTTCGTCATACCATTTGTCGGGGCCATTGAAGGAGGTGTAGCTGGATTCAGGGACGACCCGGCTGCCGACCAGCTGCTCCCCCGCCACCGCCAGGTAGCCCCAGTCTGTTGACTTATCCTCAAGCCCTGCTCCTGTCGTATAGACCTGCTCCAGCCGGCCGCTGTCGCCGCCAAGCCGCCAGCAGGTGTTCTTGACAGTGATAAAGAGAGCGTCCGCATCGGCGCACATATTGCCGGTGTCCCTGGGAATGTTGACACGTCTCATCCCTGGCACATCGAGAGACCAGAGCACGGTTCCATTGTAGGCATCGAGAGCGTAGACCCTGTCGTTGCCCTGGCTGAAGAGCCGGCCGTTGACGTAGAGAGGAGCCTGCTGGCGGGGCTGGCGGTCCATCATCCCCCTGGGACCTGGACGGCCGTACCACTGGATCCTCATTCTTGAAGGCTCCAGCAGCTCATCATGGCTGTTTGCCGCATTGTCAGGTGAGCCGTACATATGACTCCACTCTCCAGCACCTTCAAGTGCTCCACGCACAACCCCGAGCCAGGTGCCTGGAGGTCCAAGCTCTTCGGAATCCGCCGGCAGGTCTCCGACCCAGCCACGGATAGCTTCCAGGGCAACAGCATCGCGCACAGAGGAGGGATGACCGAACACTCCCACGCCGCCGGAGGGCCTGAGCAGACGAAACATCTCGGTCGCCTCCGCCCTGGGAAGTCCCCCCTGGAGGAGGCGGTCTGAAACCACCAGGTTAAATGATTTTTCCGCATAGGGGAGATCCCGCAGGGGGCGGTGGTGAAGGGTGATCCGGGAGCCGTAGAGACCGGCCTCCCTCAGAAGGACACGCCCGGCAGCCACCTCGTCCCGGTCGGGGCTCACCCCGACAATCCTCAACTTTGAGCGCTTCGCCAGCTCGACAGCCAGCCGGCCCCTGCCACAATCGAGATCGAGGCAGTAACCCTTTTCGATACCGGTGAGCGCGAGGATTCTCTCCGCAGCCTGGGCGTAGGCAGGAGAATCCGCATCGGCGCCGAAGGGCGATGCCACCTGCTCGACCGATGGCACGGAGAAATTAAACTCGGTCGAGAACTCATACACCTGGGTTATCGACTCGCTATTCTCCCCACTATGCCTCAGCTGGTAGAAATACGGGGTGCCGGGCTCAAGCCCCTCCAGCTGGACCTCGTGGTCAAGGGTTTCGTTCTCATCGCTGACCGTCATGCCAAGCGCACGGGTCGGACCAAAATCGACAATCGAGGCAGAGGGTCTCGCTGTCTTCCAGGAGACGAGGGCTGTATCCACAGAGGTGAACCGCACCGTCGGCCCCATGAGTACCGGCTCCAGGGCGGGAAACAGCTCCCGTCCCGCCTCGTAATTCTCAAGGAGCTGGGCCTCGCTCAAGACCCTGTCGTAGAGCTTGAGCTCATGCAGTGCGCCATCCAGGGCATAGAACTCGTTGTCGTCCTCGTAGGCTCCGGCGACAAAGGTGGCGTCAGCATACTGGATGTCTCCGGATTGATCCCTTGAGCTGGCATCGAGGCGGCCATTGACATAGAGGCGAAGAGTCTCTCCATCGTAGGTGCCCGCCACATGGTACCAGGTGCCGGGCTGGAACTCGGTATCACCGGCAAGATAGGTCAGGCTTCCTGAGGACAGGGCTATGGTGAAGTGCGATTCGTCATAGCCGAGGACCCAACCTCTCTCAAAATCTCCATTGTCCTGCATATAGCCGAGGATTCCTCCCCAGGTGGTCCCCTCATTGACCGCAACCCAGGCCTCCGCCGTCAGCGCCCGTCGCGGCAGGGCGGAAGAGCCGCCGGGAAGGTCAAGCCGGACAAAGGTAGAGGAACCATCGAGCACGAGGGCCGGGGGACTGGCAAGCAGCTCATACTCCCCCTGGATGGTCCCGTCGAAGCCCCCTGCACGGTCCTGCACAAGGCGCCCGCTCACATTCGAATCATCAAAGGTCCACTGTCCAATGAGTCCCCGCTCACCACCGGGCCCGGGCTCCGGAGCCTCTCCAAAGAGTTCGCGCCCGGAGAGATATTGCTCCCGCAAATCCGACTGGGAGAGGGTCTCATCGTAGATCTGTACTTCGCGGACCCGGCCGTCAAGGGGCCATAACTCGTTGTCATCGACATAGGCTCCCACCACCAGGTCTGAATCCGCGTAGTCGATATTGCCTGAGCGGGACCTCGAAGAGCCCTCCAGCTGGCCGTTGACAAAGATCTTGAGCTCGGCGCCATTGTAGGTGCCGGCAACGTGATACCACCTGCCCAGCTCAAAGTCCCCGGCGGCCTCGAGATAGGTCAGGGTGTTACCGGTTGAGAGCGCAAAGCTGAAAGATGAGTTGTTGTAGCCCAGCAGCCAGCCTCTCTCGAAGCTGCCATTATCCTGGATATAGCCGCAGATACCGCCCCAGCGGGTCGCTGAGTCAAGCCGTACCCAGGCCTCAACCGAGATGTCGCGAACCGGAAGGTCTGAAGACTCCGCACCCTCAACCACCATCCGGTCATCGTTGCCATCGAGCAGCAGGGCCGGGGGATTGGACCCAATACGCGCGCCGCCCAGGAGCCTCCCATCAAGACTGCCGGAGGAGGCGCTCACCACGTCACCAGCAAGCCGGTCGGGAGTGAACACCCAGCCATTGACCGGATCAGGAGCCCACGCCCATAAGGCGCAAGGAGCGAGCATTCCCATGAAGAACATGAAAATACTACGACCTGGAATGACCTGCTGGCTGTTAAAAATCATAGCTGAACTCGAAGCGCCCCGGCTTTATACAGGCAAGCTTAAGGCCTGCGAGCCCCAAAAGACAGGATCTTCAATCCTCGAGATAGAGCAGGCGCGAGCAGCTCCTGCAGGTGAGCAGGTCCTGGGCAAGAGCGAGCTGGTTGAGCTCCTGCTTGGTCACTGTCATATAGCAACCCTGGCAGAAATACACCCCCGCCTCATCGGCACTCTCTTCCGCCGCCACGATACAATCTGCATCAACCTTGCTGTTGATTCTTTCATAGAGATCAAGGTGGTCGGAAGTGATCTCTACTGCAAGCTGGCCGCGCTCATCCTTCAGGCCTCCCACCTTTTCCTCGAGCTCCTTCACCAGGCCGAGAACCTCGGACTCTTTACGCTGGTAGGATTTCTCGAGGTCCGCAAGATCTCTTTCCACATCGGCTTTCTTGCCCTGCAGGTTTTCAAGCAAGGTAAGGAGCTCGAGAACCTCTACCTCCTTGGCCCCCTTGCTCTCTTCACTCCGGGCAATCTGTTCCTGGAAGATGGAATACTCGGTGTTGGACTTGGCCCCGTTCATCGCGATATTCGACTTCTGGATGCCCTCCTCAAGCTCCTTGATATTGAGCTCTCCCTTGTCAATGTTCAGGCGGCAGGCGGTAATCTCCTCATCAACGCCGCCAACCGTTTCCTTGCCGGCGGCGACCTTCCGCTTTTCATCATTGAGTTCCATTGGCCTGCGAGCCTTGGCCTCTTCAAGGAGCCTCGTTTCGCGGTCCAGTTTCTGTACGTCCAGGAGTTTTTCTAGTGAAGGGTGCATCGACGCCTCTGTTCATTAATTAAGCAGAACAACTTCTCTTGATTGGGTGCAATTGGCAATAAAAAAAAGCCGGTCACTTTAGTGACCGGCTTTTTTTATGCAGCGGCAGGCAGGACCGGCTGCTGCCGCACTGGGAATCGCATAGCGAAACCCGCTTCCTGCCTCCACGCAATCCTGTTCCAATTCATCAGCATTTCCCTGGCTTTCTCAGGTGCCTAAACCGGCATCGACTCCACGAAGCCTTCAAGCAACCTGCTGCGAATAGGATGCTGAAGCTTACGGATCGCCTTCGCCTCGATCTGCCGGACCCTCTCCCGGGTCACCTTGAAGATCTTCCCGACCTCTTCGAGAGTGTAGGTGTAGCCATCACCAAGCCCATAGCGAAGCTTGATGATCTCCCGCTCCCGGTAGGTCAAGGTGCCGAGAACATCTCCCAGCTTCTCCTTGAGCATCTCATGGGTGGCGGCATTGACGGGGGAAACGGTCCCCTTGTCTTCAATGAAATCACCAAAGAAGCCGTCATCTGAATCCCCGATCGGCCTGTCGAGCGAGATCGGGTGCTTGGAGATCTTGATGACCTTGCGGGTATCTTCCTCAGTTATATCGAGCTTCTGGGAGATCTCCTTGATCGTCGGTTCCCTGCCGTTTTTCTGGATAAGCTCCTTGGTCGCATTGCGCACCTTGCTCATCGTCTCGATCATGTGAACAGGGATTCGAATGGTACGGGCCTGGTCAGCGATCGACCTGGTAATCGCCTGGCGAATCCACCAGGTCGCGTAGGTCGAGAACTTGTAGCCCCGCCTGTATTCATATTTCTCAACCGCCTTCATCAGGCCGGTGTTGCCCTCCTGGATCAGGTCAAGGAAGGTCAATCCACGGTTCCTGTAGCGCTTCGCAATACTCACCACCAGGCGCAGGTTTCCACCTGAGAGCTTCCTCTTGGCGATCTCGTATTCGGTGTGCCACTTATCGATCTTGACCATGCGCTCTTCAAGTTCGCTGATGGGCTCGAGCGCCTGGAGCTCGTACTCCTGGAGCCTCGCATCCAGCTCGGCCATGCGGTTCTTCTCGCAAGCCCGCAGCTTCCTCTTGCCCCTCTTGCGGGCCTGCTCGATCTTGGTCTTTTCATTCAGGATGCTGAGCATCTTGCGATGGAGAGCTTTCAGCTCATGGCGCAACTGGTTCACCACCGTCTTCTTGAGAATGAACTCCTGGATCAGGACACAGCCCTTCCCTGTACGGTTGCTGACCCGGGAGATGAGCTTCCCACACATTTTCTCCGAGAGATCATCACCAAGGAACCTGGCAAAGTCGCTGGAAGTTTCAGAGTGGATCATTCGCAGGGTGGCCTGGTTCGTCTTGATAAGACGGAACACGTCCTCCTTGCTGATTTCTTCGTTGTTTGAGGGGGTCACCTTGACGACCTTATCCAGGGCCATCTCGCCCCGCAGCACATCGTCAATCACCTTGACCGTCACACCCTGGGCCAGCCCGCTACCGAAGACATATTTCTGGTAACGCTGCCTGGAGATCTCGATCTTCTTGGCCAGGAGCAATTCCTCGGCTCGCTTCAAGAGGGGGATCTCGCCCATCTGGGTCAGGTACATACGAACCGGGTCGTCGATCTTCTCGGGAGCCTCACTCGTCGAGGAGTCAGCGTTTTCATTGGGGTCGGCTACCTTGTTATCCCGTATCTCGATGTCATGCGCGTCAAGAATGGCGAAGATCTCGTCGATCCTCTGAGGGGAATTGCAGTCCTCCGGGAAGATCTCGTTAAAGCGGTTATAGGTAATACCGCCATCACGTTTGCCTTCTTCAATCAGTAGTTTCAGTTTGTCGTCCATGTCTCTCTCCAAAAATTGATCCTGTCCTCAAAGCAGGCCCTCAAAGCCTGTCTTCAAAGCGAAGCTCCAGGAAGCTGGAGGCAGGAATTCTGGTTTTCCTTAAATGAAATATCTGGGGGTTTTCCTTAACTCGAAAGTGTTAATTCATCCGTTTCTTTGAGTCTCGATCGTTCCCGGCGCAAACCCGAGATCTCTCTACGCAGACTCTTTTCCTGCTCAGTATCACCCGAATCGGATGCCGAGATCCGCTCCCTGGTGAGCCTGTCAATCTTATCGTTCAAACTCCAGCGTTGAAGATCCTTGCGGCAATTTGCCCAGCGCCGTAAGGCTTCCCCGTCGGGATTTACCGTTGTTTCCATCTGCCGGTCCAGCAGCTCGATCACCGTGCTGCGCACAACAGGGTTCATATCATGCACCAGCTTGTCGACAGTGAAGGAGCCGGACGAGGACAGCGCTGCAATCGATGCCTGCAGGGCCTGCCCTGTTTCCCCGGCCAGCAGGCCGTCCGGTACTGCTTTCCAGATTTCCACCGCCTTCTCCGGCAGATCGCTCATGCAAAGCACCACCATCTCAAGAAGAGGGTGTAAAGAGGTCTCCGTTTCAGAGCTGCTCTCCTGCTGTGGGGCACTTGCTGCCGCCGGCGCCGGGGCATCAAGGCCCAGCCCGGCAAGGGGCAGATCTCCCGGCTTCAGGCCGAGAAGACCAAGCTTCTCAATGTAGGTGTTCAAGGTCGCACGCCGGGCCACCTTGTCGGATATCTTTGCCACGAGGCCGAGGAACTCGGTAACAGCCCTGGAGAGGGCCTGGGGGCTGGTGGCCGCTTCCTGCGAGCCGAGCGTTCGCTTCCATTTGAAATCGAAGATGTTCATCGAGTCATTCTGAACACTCTCCCAGAACGCATCACCTCCTGACTCGGCAATCACATCGCAGGGGTCCTTGCCATCCACCACCGGGTAGATCAGGACATCGAGGTCTTCTGCCACCAGCAGCTCAAGAGACCTCTCCGCAGCATCGAGCCCGGCGCTGTCTCCGTCAAAAATCATGTAGACCTTGCCGGAATAGCGCTTCAGCGCCTGTGCATTTTCTTTCGTGAAGGCGGTCCCCAGGCTGGCAACGAAGAAATCGAGCCCGGCCTGGTGGGCCATGATCGTGTCGGTGTAGCCCTCGACAACCACGATCGCCTTCCTGGTGCGAATTCCCAGCTTGGACTGGGGGAGTCCGTAGAGGACTCGTGATTTGTTGAATATTTTCGTTTCCCGCGTATTGCGGTACTTAGCCGGATCATCATCGCCTTCCAGCCGCCTGGCTCCAAAGCCAGTCGTTCGGCCCTGGGCATCCTGGATGGGGAACATCAACTTGCCCCGGAATTCGTCAAAATGCCCCGTGCCCTTACCGGACTTCCTCTCCCTGATCAAGCCGGCCTGCTCCAGGGTCTCGGTCGTATGCCCGGCTGCAGTCGCCTTAGCAAGGAGCTCCTCCCACCCGGCGGGAGAACAGCCCAATCGGAATTGCTCCTGCATTTCACGATGGATACCACGCTTCTCCAGGTACTGCCGTGCGCCCTCAGCTCCGGGAGCCTCCAGCAGGAATCGATGGTAAAAATCGGCCGCAAAATCAAGGGCCTCAAAAAGCCCCAGGGTCTTACGGTACTGGTCGTCTTTCTTCGCGGTGCGCTGGATGACAACGCCTGCCTTGCGCGCCAGGAGCTCAACAGCTTCCGGAAAACCAAGGCGCTCGTATTCCATAACGAAGGTGAAGATGTTGCCGCTGACCTGGCAACCGAAACAATGATAGAACTGCTTCTCGGTGTTCACGGAGAAGGAGGGGGTCTTCTCATTGTGGAACGGACAAAGGGCCTTGAGCCTCCCCCGGCCGGAATCGACCAGCTGGAGATCGTAATCCCTCAGTAGTTCATCAATGGAGACCCTGGCCTTGATCTGGTCAAGGTCAGTTTGTGGAATGAATCCTCTGGCAGATTCAGCAGCAACCAAATCTTCCCCCTTCAGGCGGCTGGAACATCTCCTGCAGCAGGGCCCGGGGCCCTCCAGCAATCAAACGTCCGGCCATCCACGTTCCAGGAAACAGGCAGCCGTTTTTCCAACAGGGAAAACCGACTCGTCAATCTTCTTTCAAACCTGTTGAACCAGGAAACTGGTTCAACACTTAAATCGTCCGGGGATTCATCCTGAGAGGGTTCAAACAGCCCTCAAAACTCTCCTGCGAGCTCCCTGGAAATCCTTGAAACAGGAAAACCAGAAAAAAAGTCCACACGAACAGCAGTCGACGCGCAACGGAATCTAAATTTATAAAAGATCCCTGTAGCTATCTCTGCCTCGCCCGAACCTGCTGAAAACGCTTTAAAACGCCTCAATTACGCGCGAGTTACAAATCCCAGGCGGCTCCCGTAAATTTTGCGCCACCGGCTAGGGCGCTCGTCCCGATCACCAATGCTGGTGAATCAGGATGCCATCCCCTCTATTTTTTCCGGGAAGCCATATGCGATTACTTCTTCGAACACTTGATTTTAGGGGCGTAATTAGAAAGCTTCAACCATTATTGAACGGAAATAACCGGGCCAGGAGCCGAAAATCCTCCAGCGAAAGGTTCTCAGGCCGAAGCGTTCCATCCAGTTTGCTCAATGTAAGTGCTTTATCAGCCTTATCCTGGCCAAGGATGCGGCGCAAGCTGCCGCCCAGTTGCTTTCTCCGCCTTTGAAAAAGGATCCGAACCCATTCAGCAAAGGAAATGTAATCCCTTTTAAGTTCAACAGTTACTACTTCATAGCGAGGTTCTAATCGAATCACTGCTGAATCAACTTTTGGGGGAGGCCAGAAGGAGCCTGGGGCAATTTTTTTGAGGTATTCTGACCGGGCCCAGTAGCCGACCAGGAGAGAGGCGGGTCCGTAACCAATGCTGGATTGCGCCCTGGAGCGGTCACGCCGCCCTTGGCCCTGGACCACGGGAGCGGCACAAATACGCTCAGCAACCTCATTCTGAACGGTCAGAACGGCTTTCTGCCAGGATACTCCTGATTCCAGCATGGCAATGATCAGGGTGGTTGAAATCCCATAAGGCAGATTGGAAACCCAGAGAAAGTCGCCCAGGCCGCTCAATTTCTCATAAAGAAGCGGCTGTAGATTTTTCTTTCCGTCCAGCGCATCGGTCTGGAGTATTTCCACATTATCGAATATTTCCAGTTCAGCCGCTGCAAATGCAGCCATAGCCCCATCGATCTCAACAGTCAGGACCCTTTCAGCCCTGGAGGCCAATTCACGGGTCAGGCTGGCAGGGCCTGTTCCGACCTCTAGTACCGTGGAGTGCCCCTCAACACCGGCTGCCTCAGCCAGCGAAGACAGAATCCTCGGATCATGCAGAAAATGCTGCCCAAGCCCCTTGCGAGGGATAACTCCGGCTTCACGCAGACGCGCGAGGAGCCCTCTCCCCTCACCCGATCCTTCTCGATTTTCTTCTGTACTGCTCATCCGGGTCCCCGGTCACAGTTTCTCTTACAGGCCCTCTTCTGCCCAGGGGGACGCCCTGAACCGAAAAAAAGCCCAGGTGCACCTGGACGCTTCGAAGGAAAACCAGTTTCGGACCGAAGCCGGCCTTACCGGCGCCATCAATAACTGTGGGCACTGAGCCGGAAAACCACCCGCCGATTTTTCCTCTTCCCCTGCCCGGAGCCGGCTGGTTCAGCACTGGGTAACTTACCCGTCCCCGAGCTGAAGATAGCCACCCGCTCCTCCGGGATACCATGATTCAGGTTGAGATACTTGAACACGTTGGCGGCTCGTTGCAGACCCAGCTGGATGTTGTACTGGTACCCATCCCGGGCTTCCTCCAGGGCTTCATTATCTGTGTGAACCTCAACAATGATCTTCTGCCCCGGATACCTCTCCTTCAACATGCCCGCAACATCATCGAGTACAGGTATGCGATCACCTTTAAGAGAAGCCTTGCCGGGGTCGAAAAGGGAGTCGGCGCCAAGGCGCAAGCCTCCATTTTCAACCTCGGCACCCGTCACCCCGGCGATATCATCTGCTGAAATAGCCACTGCAGCCCGCCGGGCATCTGTGTGCTGCTGCAACCTGTTGTACTGGTCGATCAACTGCTGGTTGGTTCGCTGGGCCGCCATCAGCTCCTCATGGAGCTGATCGTAGGTCCCGCAGCCACTCAACAGCGCCAGCAACACGGCAGCGGAAAGCACGCGCAGAACGCAATTGTTCATCGCTTCATTCCCTGTCGGAAAAACCAACCTGCCTGGTTACTGAACCTGCTGGCCGAGACGGAAGACAACCCGGCGGTTTTCGCGCCGACCGTCCTTGGTGTTCTGGGTAGCAGGATCAAGCGGCTTCGCCATACCGAAGCTGAAAATAGTAACCCTTCCCTCAGGGATACCATGCTTCAGGTTGAGATATTTGAAGACGTTAGTGGCTCTCTCAAAGCCAAGCTTCAAATTATACTCATAGAGCTTCTTGGTCTTGTTGAGCGGCTCATTGTCTGTATGCCCCTCGATGATGATATTGTAGCCGGCGTACTTGCCCTTCAGGCTCCCGGCAATCGAGTCAAGAGCTGGGAAGTGGGTTCCCTTTTTCAGGCTCGCCATACCGGAGTTAAAGAGCAGGTTGGATCCGAGGCTGATTCCACCCTCTTCGATCTTTGCGCCCTCTGGCACATCTTCAGTAGTAAAGCTCGCTCCCTCCTGCTTCTGCAGTTGCGCACGGAGGTCTTCAAGTTGAGCCAGGGCCGCCTTGTGCTCGGCCTCTGAAATAGTTCCCTCTGCAGCCTGCCTGTTCGTTTTAACCAGCAACCTGTTGTACTGGTCGATCAGCTGCCGATTGGCCTGCTGGGACAATTCAAGCTCACCTTTGAGCTTGCTGTATTCCCCATAGGACACACAACCGGACAACAGAGACAACGCACATACCACAGCCAACCCGCGTACCACGAGCTTCCTCATGACTTCACTTCCCTTCTGTTCTCTTCCCTTCAAAACTCTTGAACGCCGTCCCGTACGGTGGATTCCACCCATCCATCGAGGCAGGGTGAAACCCCAAGGTTCAAAATATGTTGAGAAATATATAACAGTTTGCCTGGGACAAGAAAAGGTCTTTTATCGGTACTTCTTCTCCCAGGAACGCGGGAACAGGGCAAAAAAGAAGGACTGCTGCGCTTTTAGGCGCAACAGTCCTTTTTGAATACTTCCTTCAACCACTGTAGCCTCAGTAAAAACAGGAACTCAGATAGCCTGGTCTTTACTGCTTACAGGGATTTACTTACGCTCGGCTTTGGGCGAGGCCTTGGGATCAACGAACATATCGGCAATACCATGGACCATGCTTCTGAGGCCTTTGTCGCCTTGTTCACCAGCGTATTCGGCGATCCATGACTGTTTGTGAACCGTCTGGGCCTCAATATACTGGCCACGATCATTGGTCAGATCTTCGTTATAAATGGTCGCAAGAAGAACGGCCATGGGGACCAGGAGGGCCAGCGCGGCAAAGGAAAGAAGAACCGTCCAGGCTGCGTGGCTCTTGCGTTTCTTCAGCTGCATAACCCGTGCACCACCACCACGAAGAAGGGTACCTTCTTCCGTCGGGTCAAGCAGGGTGTCTTCCGTGGTATCCAGCTCAAAGGTGTCCGCATCGTCATCACCCAGGTCGAGGATGTCGGTATCCAGGAGAGTCTCGTCTCCAAGATCGGTATCTGCGGTACTGGCATCTTCGGCACCGGGAATCGGGGTGGTTCCTTCACTGTCAGCATCGTCATCGTCGAGAAGGCTCTCGACATCGAGGACAGTTTCATCACCAACCGAACCGCCGAGATCGTCATCGAGGGAGATCTCAAGATCGCCGAGATCCTCGGCTGCTATATCAGCAACCTCGGAGCCTGCGTCCTCGCTGCCGCCATCGGCAGCAGCGTCTCCATCGTCAAGATCAATACCGAAATCGATCTCGTCATCGTCGTCATCGAGGAGATTCAGTTCATCGTCAGCAAGGACGATCTCTACATCTCCCTGATTCTTGTAGTTCTCAATCGCCTCTTTCTTGAAGAGGAGATTGTCTCCATCCTTTGTGCTGGCGATTTCGCCGGAAGCGACCAGTTTCTCGAGCTCCTCTTCGGAGATACCGAGTTCCCTGGCGGCTTCTTCAAAGCTCATTTCACTCACTTTACAGAACCTCGCTCATTTCCTCGTTTATTTCAGACTCAGATACTTCACTTCTTTAACGACGTTATTTCTTACCGGTCAGATTCTTCTGTATCGCTTTTTTCATATCCCCAGGAGTTGGATTCCTGCCCTTGGGATCGTAATGCTCAACCTTCATATCGTAGGTAATGTCACGAGTACCCCTGTACTCGATGGACCGGGTCTTGACGGTATAGGCGGCAAGCCTTCTCGTCGGGACCTCAAGCACATAAAGCATATTGTTACTTCCCGTGGTCGACATTCCCGTTGCCAGAACATACTGGCCCTGGGTATTTCCAACTGCCTGGCCGAAGGCCATTGGAAGGTCAGGACGAGCCATCTGCTGAACAACGTTAACAGCCAACAACGTTACGCAAATTGCCAACAATGTGATCGTGATGTTTTGACGCATCAAATTACCCCCAAATTCCTTTCCTCAGCTGAACCTGCCAGGCCAACCCGGGCAGATCCGGATAATTCCAAACTCCGAACGAAACCAACCTCGGAGCCCCTCGCCTGACTCAACCGGGTAATTCTATTTCGGCAAATAAAGGAGCCGGAGCACACTCTTAAGTTGAGCGTGCCAAAGAGTTACCGGAAGAAAGCGGGGGAGAAAAACGGTAAAGACCCTCATATAAGGGCCATTTCTTCTGACATTTCATCTTAGCACACCGATTATTGGCCAACCAAGTGAAAGTTGGTCTATCGAGGCTTTCCTATACAAGAATAACACCTAACACCAAACCAACCAGTCAAAGGAGCAGGTTTTTTTGCTCAATCGAGGCCCATAATGCCCTCTCCGGTCGATTCTTCAAGGCCCAGGAGCCCACTCCAACGCTCATAAAAAGGCGCGCTTTGAGGATCTTCCCAGAAATCTTCTGCAAGGTCCTTAACCTTCTTGAAAGCCGCCATATTGGCCAGGGGAGCCCCCAGTCCGCCAAGGGGAATGATTCCTGCCTGGCGAATCCCGAGATATTCCCCGGGCCCCCTCATCTCCAGGTCTTTCTCCGCCAGCTCGAAACCATCATCGGTGCGGGTGAAAACCTCCAGGCGCTTCAATCCCTCATCTCCACAACCTTCCAGGCTCACCAGGCAAAAGCCGGGGTGCTCCCCCCTGCCGATCCGTCCGCGCAGCTGGTGCAGCTGCGCGAGTCCGAAGCGGCCGGCGTTCTCGATATAGAGAACGGTTGCGTTGGGCACATCGATGCCGACTTCGATGACAGATGTCGCCACGAGGATCTGCGTCCGGCCGCTTCGGAAGCACTGCATCGCCTCATCCTTCTCCGTGCTGCTCAATCTGCCGTGCACAAGGCCAACCCGGTATTCGGGAAACACCTCCGCTGCCAGGTGCTCCTGTCCCGCCACCGCCGCATGAAGATCAAGCTTCTCGGATTCATCGACCAGGGGAAAAACAAAGAAAGCCTGGCGTCCCTCTTTCAATTGCTTGCGAACAAACTCAAGAGAGTCGGCTTTTTTTTCAGGTCGGACCGGGTAGGTCTTCACCGGCTGCCTGCCGGGAGGACGCTCCTTGATGATCGACAAATCCAGGTCACCGTACTGGGTCATCCGGAGCGACCTGGGGATCGGGGTAGCCGTCATGACCAGGATGTGCGGCTCTCTTCCCTTCCTGCGAAGCTTCGAGCGCTCAGCTACTCCGAATCGATGCTGCTCATCGATGATCGCAACACCAAGATCTTTCATGACGACGCTTTCCTGGACCAGGGCATGGGTGCCCACAACAATATGGATCAGGCCCTCAGCCAGCTCGCCCAGGATCTCGCGTCGTTGAGGGGCTTTTACCGCCCCGGTCAGCAGTGCGATCTTTACACCAGGATGACCGCTCAGATATCGACTGATCGTAGCGAAGTGCTGCTGGGCAAGAATCTCTGTGGGCGCCATGATGGCGCCCTGGCGTCCATTGCGCACTGCAACCAGGAGAGCATAGAGCGCTACCGCTGTCTTTCCTGTCCCGACATCTCCCTGCAGGAGGCGGTACATCGGATGACCGGAGGCCATGTCGCGGCTGACCTCTTCGACAACGGTGTCCTGGTCCGGGGTGAACTGGAAGGGAAAGACAGACCGGATCTTTTCATCAAGAGAATCGCTGGTCTCAAGAACATCGCTTGTCGATTCACGAAAGGCCCGGCCTCGCAGCCAGATCCTGGTGGCGAAAGCGAAACGCTCTTCAAATGCCAGGCGGGCACGGGCGCTGTCCCGGCAGATTTCCCATCTCTGGCGCGAATCAAGCACGATGGGAGCATCGCCGGGCTCATCGCCCAGGCTTGCGGGAGGAAAATGAATCCATTCGTAGGCCTCCAGGAGCCCCACGGGCAGCTCCCTGCCTGAGAGGATCTCTCTCTCAAGGAGGGCGCCGTCTTCGAGAAAAAAATCGAAGGGAGTCTCCTGCAAAGAAGGAAAACCATCTTCGGTCCGTCCTTCACGAAGTTCATCGAGCGCACCCGCCACGAGCGTACGCAGGAATCTCTGGGTCAAACCTTTGCGCAGGGAGTAAATCGGCACCACCCTGTTGAGGTTGATGCTGTCCTCCAGGACCTCTCCATCCCCATCACTGGCAACCACCTCGAATTCAGGCGAAACGATCTGCTTGCGGCCGGCATGCTCTGCCACCTTGCCGAACACGCAGAGAATATCCCCCGGCCGGAGGCTTCTCTCCAGGTACGGCTGGTTGAACCAGACCAGGTCGACAGAGCCGCTGTCATCCATCAGGGTTGCCGTCAGCATGTGGCGCCTCGGCGGCAGCCTTCTGCCGCGGCACCTCTGCAGCTGCCCGCTGAGAACCACCTGCTCGCCAACCTCGATGGCACCGATGACCTTGGCATTCCTGCGATCCTGGTAGGACCTCGGAAAATGGGACAGCAGGTCGCCGGGCAGGAAGATCCCAAGGCCATTCAGCGCCAGGGCACGCTGAGAATTCACTCCCGGCAGCGCCAGCAGTGCAGCCTCCTGCCCGGGGTCCTGTTCGTTCTTCTGTGCTGGCATGAGTATTGGACCGGTCGATTCCTGCCTGAACAGGAGCTCACTCTTCGAGTCGATCGATGATCGCGTTCACCGGGTTGCAGACCATGGGGTCACTCGCTTCGAGGAGACCGGCGATCTTCACTACAGCACATCTTACCGTTGTATGGTTGCGATTGCCGAAGTTCCTGCCGATCTCTGAAAAAGACAGCGGAGTAAACTTCCGGGTGAGATAGATAGCCACCTGCCTTGCAAAAACAACCGGGCGCAGGCGGTTGGCCGAGGAGAACTCAGCTACCGGCAAATTGAAATAGCCGGCGGTCTCCTGGATGATTGTTTCTGTATCTGGACCACTCCGTCCCCTGCCGACCCTGTCAGCCAGCACCCTGCGGGTCTCGGCAACACTCAGTGGGCGCCCCAGAACCCGGGCATGAACATCCAGCTGCAGAACAGCGCCAAGCAGCTCATGGGCCCCTCCGCGAATTCCCTCGGCGAGAAACTCAAGAACCTCGCTGTCGATCTCGCCCCTTGTTCCATGCTTGAGCGCCCCCCTTCCCCGTTCCAGCCGGGACCAGTGCTGGCGTACAATCCGGCGCTTCATCTTGTAGTCCGGTGGCCGAATGCGAGTCACCAGGCCACTGAGAAACCTTCCCCTCAGGGCAGGTGACAGCTCCTCAAGATCCCTGGGCCCCCTGGTCGAGGTGAGAACGACCTGCCGCCCCGACTGGACGAGGTGGTCAATCGTATGCAGCAACTCTACCTGGGTCTTCTTCTTGGAGGACAGGTTCTGAACATCATCGATGAGCAAGAGATCCAGCGACCGGTAGAGCCGCCGGAACTTCTCGGTGGTCCCATCCTGGATGCTTGCAACATAGTGATTAAAGAAACGATCAGCACTGATACAGCGTTTCTTCAGCTCCTGCCCGGCAGCTGACTCGATCCCCCTCAAGAGGTGTGTCTTCCCGACACCGGACCCACCCCAGATAAACAATGGATTGTAGAAAGCTCCGGGTTCGCGGGAGACCTCGTGTGCAGCCCTGCAGGCCAGCCGGTTGGGTTCTCCCTCCACGTAATTCTCAAGCTCAAAGCCCTCCGCTGGTACCTGGGCGGAATTTCCACGCCGCCTCCGGCTATCCTTCCCCCTCCATTCAAAGGATTTCAGCGCCGCGCCGGAGTCAGCCTGGCTGGAAGCTCCAGGAGCATCCGCAGGGCTCGTAAATATCCGTTTCTGCTCCTCCCGGTGCTTCCTGAAGAGAACCGGGTCGATGGAGATATCGAGCGTCAATTCCCTGCCGGCCTGCCCCTCCAGCACCTCCCTGATGCCGTCAAGGTAGCGTGACTCGATCCACTCCTGCAGAAACCGGTTGGCAACGCCCAGGCGGACCCGGTCTTCTCCATCGGAGAGGACGGTAATATCAGCAAGCCAGCGCTGATAGCATTCCTCGCCGAAACGGACCTGTAGTCCTTCCCGGGCAGAAGTCCAGCTGTCTTGAAGAAGTCCACTTTTCATGAGGCTATTCCACATTCCCCCCAGGCCATACGATGCGGTCAGGTAAAATCCCCGGTTCCGAAGCTCTCCGAACCTTTCCGGAGCCTCCTCTTGAGCGCCGCGGCACCGCCCCCACAAGGAGGTTGAGGAGCCAGCCGCGCTCTGAACGAAACCGTCTTACCGTCTCTTGACCGAACCTTTGGCCAGGGAAGGGATTCCATCACCAAACCCACCTAAACGCGGTGAAACAGGAAACCCGCCTCTTCACTTCCTTTATTACACTTCCCTATGAACAAAAAATAAATTCCCGGGGGAAGAGATGATCAACGAAACCTGCAGGCGACTTCGCGACCAGGCAATCACTGCCGGATCACAAAAACAGAAACAGCCTTTTGACGATCATCCCGAATCCTCTTCCTGGTTCATTCCCTCGGCCAGGCCGGGTCTTCGACACAGCCCTACTCCACAGCCTCGGGTTCCACCAACCACGGCAGGAGCGAAGATCTCGGTGACCTCTCGCCAGCTGAATCCTGTCCAGTCCGCTGAATGACCGGGACCAACCGGCAATCCAGAGAAAAGTTCTTACCTCTGGACCTCGCCGCAAGGGCAAGCTCACTATGCCGCAGAAAGTGCTGCGAACACGAGGGGCAGTTCAGCGCTCCAGCGTCTGTCTCTTCGAGAGACGATGGAAGTCAACTGCACTCAGCAGGCAAAACATCGTCGATACCAGGTCTCCCACCCGGGAAAAATACCACCTTGGTTAATTGAATAAACAATAAGCCGGACCCGCAAACCCAACCGGTCGAAGAGAACTCCACCAGGTCTTCAACCAGGGCACCCTGGCTTTTCCCACGCTTAGCGCGTGTTCCCTGCCGGGCAAAATCATCAATCCGGGTCCTGTATTCCAAACGTCCCGCTCTCAAAAGCGGGAGCGGATATTAGCAAAGGGGCCCCAGTGAGTCAACGTCGAAAAGGTCCGAACCCCGGGAGAAATTCTTCCCGCCGGGGGGGAGCAGCGCCAGGCAGCGGGACTCCCACTCAAACTGAGAAACGGAACTCCACGACATCTCCATCTGCCATCGGATAGGTCTTACCCTCCAGGCGAAAGACACCCTTCTCCCGGGCACCCTTGATTCCATCACAGGCGACATAATCGTCATAGCTGACAACCTCCGCCCTGATAAAACCGCGGGCAATGTCACTGTGGATCTCCCCTGCGGCATCAACAGCAACCGTCCCATCGCGAATGGTCCAGGCTCGGACCTCCTTTTCCCCGGCGGTAAAAAAGCTGATGCGGCCCGCCGTGGAGTAGGCTGATGAGATGATGGACTCCCTGCTCAATTCCTCGATTCCATATTCCTCAAGGAACACCTCCTGGTCCTCAGGCGGCAGCTGCAGAATCTCCAGCTCATTGAGCGCCTTGCAGGCAAGAACCTCTGCGCCGGTGGTTTCACTCAGCTCTGCGGTATTGATTCCGGAGCCTCCCTCGCCGGAATTCACAACCACAAGGTAGGGCTTGAGGCTCAGGAAGCCAAACCCGCTGATGGACTTGCGCTGCGCCTGGTCGAGAGCGAAACTCGACACAGGGCTCTCCGATTCGAGATGCTCGCTCAGCTCTCCCAGGAGCGCCTGCTCGCGACGGTCATCATCGTTAAAGTTGGGCTTGTTGCTTCTCTCCTGCAGTCGAGCCAGGCGATTCTCTACAACAACCAGGTCAGCAATGATAAATTCGCCGAGGACCTCCTGGAGATCTGCTGCGGGATCCGGCGCCTCCTCACCCGGGGACTGGTAGTCTCTGAGCACGACGATGAGAGTCTCAAGCTCCCGCGCGGGAGCCAGGAGGTCGGCCATCCCCCCGCTGGAGTTCTCACTCGACATGGCCGGGAAATCGAGAAACTGCAGCGCTGCCGGAGTATATTTTTTGGGTTGGTAATCATCGCGCAATCTCTCCAGGCGCTCATCGACCACCTTTACCGAACGCACCGTGGGCTTGTTCCCTGCATGGGAAGGATCCGGCTCGTCGTACCATTCAGTCAAAAGGCTGAACAAGGTTGTCTTCCCGCTTGAAGGCAGTCCCAGTATGCCGATCTTCATCCGAGGGCCTCTTTTTTCTTACCAAGATTGAGTAATCGGCAAACCAGGATTCCCACCTCGTAAAGTAACACCAGCGGAGCCGCCATCAACAGGAGGCTGAAAGGATCCGGAGGCGTCAGGAAGGCTGAAAGAACGAAGCCGATCATGATCGCCATACGCCTCGACTTCCCGAAACCCTCTACGCTAACGATGCCGACCCTGTTGAGGAATACCATGATCAAAGGCGTCTGGAAAACCAGCCCGAGAACGAGAGTCAGGGTGAAAAAGAGGCCGATGTAATCACCCAGGGTAAAGGCCATCTGGATATCGGCGCCGCCCCACTGGGCAAGGAAGGTCAGGGCCACCGGGATCAGGACGATGTATCCGAAAAAAGCCCCGGTTGCGAACAGCCCGAGGGAGAAAGGCAGGAAGAGCTTGACGTAACGCTGCTCACTGTCATAGAGCCCGACTCCAATGAATTTCCAGGCCTCGTTGAGAACGAAGGGGAAAGTTAACAGGAGGCCGAAAATAAAGGCCACCTTGAGATGAGTATAGAACTGCTCAAGATAGGAGATCACCATGATGCGACTCTCCTCGGTCTTCTGCATATCGCCCATAATCTCGTCAAATCCCTGCAGCGCCTCGAGAAGATAGTCCTCAACTGCAAGGTCGGCGGCAGCCGCCCCGGCAGGTGTCTCCTGCTGCTGCAGCTCCTCGACGGTTACCGGGCTTGAGCGGACCGCCTCCCTGCGGTCGCTGAGGAACTGGTTGTACTTTCCGAACCTGCCGATCTCGCTCTTGAGGGAGCCCTCCCAGCCTCCCAGGAGTAAATCGTTCCTCTCTTCGGGGGAAGCAACCAGGGCGCGCAGATTGTCCTCGTATTTCCTGAACCGTCGCGGAATCTCGGGAACAGGCAGGAATTCATTCACTGTGGCAAAATGCCTGGCAACCCGCTCAGCAAGCAGGGCTCCCTGCCTTCGGTAGGCCTCCTCAAACTGGGCTCTCTCACCAGGGGGAAGTGAAGGAAGGGTCTCTCCAAGCCCCCCGGCAAAACTTTCAAAAGGCTCAGAAAGTTCCGTGATTACATTTTTACGCTGCACCTCCCCCAGGTAAAAGAGCTCCCAGTCCCGGGAGGTGAAACGCGCACCAGGGGTACCCGGCTCGAGGAAGATCATCTTCTCATCCAGGTCCTGAAGCTGATTGTTGAGGCGTTCGACCAGCTTTGTCTTCTGGGCTTTCCTGAACGCACGCTGGTGGGGCTGGAGCGTGATGTCCATCAGCTGTTTTTCGTAGATGAGGGCCAGGACCACTCCTACGAAAACATAGATAAGGGAACAGAGTATTCTCCGCCGGAGTTCCTCGAGATGTTCCCCGAAGGTCATGCGTACTTCGCGCATAACACCGCCTCAGTCACCTGGGGTTGCCAGGATAAGCTTGAAAACCTGGGTTATCCTGCCTTGAGAAACGAAACCGGCCACCGGAGGGAAATCACCCCCTCAGAACCGGCACCCCGTTGGTGACGAAGCTCAAGCCGGGAAAGCGGTTTGATCTCCGTCCTTCCCTGCCCTTCGCCGCCGCGTCCTTCCAGTTCCGCCGCCATTGGCCATTTCACCGTGGAAACGGCCTCCACTCCGGCTGTAAAGACTCACAGACGGAGTGTGCAGGCGACAGGATACACCTGTTCAGACGCCACAAAGGCTTTCCTATCAAAGAGAGCAGATTCTACCCCACATCGAGGTGAGGTGCAAAGAACCGGCTCCAGCTTGATCAGTAACCGATAAACTCCATAAGTTCCTTTTCGCGCAGAACAGGAACTCCAAGGCGCTCGGCTACCTTGAACTCGGTAGTCTTCTCGTAGTCCTGAAGAGCCACCAGGTAGCTCGTGTTGATATCCACGCTACCCTTCACCGCCACGCCGTAACCCTTAAGCTTGGCCCGGAGGAAATCCTCTGTCATTTCCTGGCTGGTCAGCTTGGTGCCGGCGAAAACGAAAATCGGCTCCTCTTTCTGATCGTAGAAGGGGCTGGTGATCAGGTCACCGGAGGTGACGGGATTACGCTCAGGGTCAACCTGCTCAATAATCCTGACTTCGGCCTGCTGCTCATCAACCTGGCGAACCTCGATGCGGCCCTTGTACATCTTCTTTCCGCCCTTGATCGGACGGTAGACCCTGAATATCAGGCCGGTCTTCAGATGATTTTTACGGCCGATGTTCACCCAGCCCTTACCCAGCTCGTTGGATACGTGGACGAGCTTTCCATCGGGCTTGGCATCCTCAATGGTGAGGAGCTGGCGGTCGCGAGCCTGGAGTTTTTTCACAAGAATGCCCAGCGTCCCGATCTCGGAATCTTTACGCTGCAGCTGGCGGTTGGTTCCCAGCTCTTTCTCGGTCCATTCTTCCTCTTTTTCCTCGAACTCCTGCTTGAGGCGTTCGACCACGGTAAGGTGAGAGCTCTTGGCGTCCTCGACCTCCTGCTGAGCCTCAGCAACCAGGGATCTCTGCTCAGACAGATCCTTGGTCAGGGTCTTGATGGTGTCCTCGCGGCTGGCAATAGCTGCGGTGAAGGTCTTGTCAGCCTCATCGCGCTCGGTGACGGCCTCATCGCGCATAAGCCTGTAGGCGCTGAAAATTCCGGGGAACTTCGAATAGGGCTCAACCAGGTAGCTGAAGGATACGTCGGCATTGCGATTGAGGTCCTTGTTGGCCTCACTGATCTTCGCTGCCAGCCTCTTCATCTCGCCGGTCATGTCCTGGATCAGGCCATCGGCCTGCGGAAATTCCGAAACCTCACCCTCACCTACTATGAAGGCTCTCAATTTTTTGTTGTCTCCCAGAAGCTTTTGATTCGAGACCTTTGTCTTATCCAGGTCTGCTTCCAGGTCAGCATATTTTTCTTCCCAGATCGGGAGCTCGTTGTGCTTCATAAAGAAGCCCACGGTCATGAGAACAAACAACATCATCGCAACGACGAAAAGATATAAGAATACAGAGCTTTCCCTTTGGGCCATGGGAGTTCCTCCTGCATGCAGACAAGAAGCAAATGGCTCCATACATAGAGCCCGCAGCTTGTCGGCTTTGAATAATCTGGAATGTTTCGGGGTAGAAAAACGGTCTAAAACGCTTCAGAGACCTAAGGTTACGATTTTATAGGTACATGCACACCTGTCAAGGAAGGAACAACCGACTGCTTAAAAGGTTTCCTGGCCAAAGCCGCCAGGCAGGTTCCGAGAAAACTGTGTCTATACTCCTTGACAGGGGGATGTACGACAGGTAAGGATACCCTACTAGAGAAGAATATGCAGTGGCGCCTGCTTCCCCTGGCCCCAAAACCCGGGATATCAGGTCAATAGAGTCCGCAGAAGGCCTTCTACGGGTTTTTAGACAAAGAAACGGTGACAGGGGCCAAGGAGCGGTAATCTGGCCCGAAACTGTCGGGAACAGGTAAGATCAGTCCAAACGCCACAGGCGGTCCATGGAGCTTTTTTGAGGTTGGATCGCCGCGGTTATCGAATTTGAGAGGGATGACCGCAAAAAAAGAAGTTGAAGAGAATACCGAACAAAAGACTGTCCATGCGCCCGGGGCCTTCAGAGGATGGAGGGCTGCCGAGGTCCCCCACCTGCCGGGAACCTCAGCGGAAAAGGCGCTGAAAAAAACAGTCTGATGCTCGGAACACTTCCCAAGTCTTAATTTCCATACTACACAATTTGTTTCAGCCGCCTGACCCGGGTTCCTGCATCAAGGACCCCGGAATGGTTTGGCATATATGTCCGGATATTCCCGGGGCCCCTGGCGCCGGTCAATGAGAAGGACAGATTGCAGAGGTCCACGTGATACTGGGTATTCTCGGCGGTATAGGTTCCGGCAAGAGCACGGTGACAGATATGTTCGCCGCGCTTGGTGCAGATACCCTCGATGCCGATGCGATTGCACATGAGCTGATTGAAAAGGAAGAGGCAAAATCTACTCTTCGGAAATGGTGGGGAGACGAGATCATTACCGCAGAGGGAAAAGTTGACCGGACAAAAATTGCGAAGAAGGTCTTCTCCGATGCAGCAGAACTCGTCCGGCTGAATAACCTGATTCACCCGGAAGTCAGAAACCGGATAGAAGAAGGCATCAACGAGTTTATGGCGAAAAACGGCGAAGAGAAAAAGTTGCTGGTACTGGATGTACCCCTGCTCGCCTCCTCGACCCTGCGAGACTTTTGTGACGAGATCATTTTCGTGAACTCAGATGAATCGCTCCGGGAGTCGCGAACCCAGCTGCGAGGGTGGTCGAAGCAGGAACTGAAAGACAGAGAGGCGTGCCAGATGCCTGAGAATGACAAGAAAGAGCTGGCTGGTTTCATTATCAATAATTCAGGAAGTCTGGACGAAACACGCCAGCAGGTAGAAGCCCTCTACCAGAACCTGGTGTCGATGGATTTTTCATAGAAAGAGTGAGTGACTGTGGCTAAGGCAAAACCGACTAAGAAGAAGACAGGCAAATCAAGCAAGGCCTCCCGGGGCAAGAAGAAGGACGATGCCACCTTTGGCCTCCCCAGCGACGAGGATCTGGAGAAAGAGGCAAAGGCCCTTGATAAAAAGAAGAAGGACGCAGAGGGAGAAGATCTCCATATCGGCCAGCTCCAGAAGATGGCTATCTCCGAATTGCATGAGCTGGCACGGGAAGAGGGCGTACAGGAGTACGCAGGGCTCAAGCAGCAGGACCTGATCTTCAAAATCCTCAAAGAGCGGACCGACAAAAGCGGCCTCATGTTCGGTGAAGGTGTGCTTGAAACCCTGCAGGATGGTTTTGGCTTCCTGCGCTCTCCCCGCTACAGCTACTACCCCTGCCCTGATGACATCTACGTCTCTCCATCACAGATCAGGCGCTTCGGCATGCGTACCGGAACAATCGTCTCAGGCCAGATCCGCCCCCCGAAAGAGAACGAGAGATATTTTGCCCTCTTGAGAGTCGAGGCGCTCAATTACGAAGAGCCCGAGAACCTTCAAAACAAGGCGAACTTTGATGACCTGACTCCACTCTACCCGGAAGAGCGCCTGGTCATGGAGCTGGGAGCTGACAGCCTTGAGATGAGGACCATCGACCTGGTCACACCTTTTGGAAAAGGACAACGCGGACTTATCGTAGCGCCGCCGCGCACCGGCAAAACCGTCCTTCTCCAGAAGATGGCCAACAGCATCACCAAGAACAATCCAGAGGTCGATCTCATCGTGCTGCTGATCGATGAGCGCCCGGAGGAAGTCACCGACATGGAGCGCTCGGTCGATGGAGAGGTCATCAGCTCAACCTTTGACGAACCGGCCTCACGGCATGTGCAGGTTGCAGAGATGGTCATAGAAAAAACCAAGCGTATGGTTGAGTACGGAAGGGATGTTGTCATCCTCCTGGACTCGATCACCCGCCTTGGTCGTGCCTACAACACCGAGGTGCCCCACTCCGGACGAATCCTGTCCGGTGGAGTCGATGCCAGCGCCCTCCAGAAACCCAAGCGCTTCTTTGGCGCAGCGCGGAATATCGAGGAGGGCGGCAGCCTGACCATCATCGCTACCGCGCTGGTTGAAACCGGCAGTCGCATGGACGAGGTCATCTTTGAAGAATTCAAGGGTACCGGGAACATGGAGCTGCATCTGGATCGACGGCTCGCAGATAAGAGAGTCTGGCCGGCCATTGATATCACGCGGTCAGGAACACGCAAAGAGGAGCTCCTGCTGGACCCTGAAGAGCTGCGGCGCATCTGGGTCCTGCGCAAGATACTCAACGACATGAGCCCGGCGGAGGCGATGGAATTACTCACCACGAAGCTCAAGGCTAACAAGGTGAATGCAGAGTTCCTCATGTCGATGAACCCTGAAAAGGTCTGAGGGCACCTGCTCTGCAGATTTGCCTTCAGGTTGCAGGGACCAGGTCTTGCGGGCTTGCCTCAGCGGGATCGGCGCCGCAACCAGATGACCTGCTGCATCGTCTTGGGGTTGAGTCCCTCGTCGTCGACCATTCGCAGGGTTATTCTCAGGGCCGTAGGCATAAAGGCCACCTTGTAGAGAACCCCGGACTGATCCTTGCCGTTCCACAGGGATGTGTCGATATCTTCGACGAATTCAAGCATGCCGTTGATGTTGGTCTTGACGGTGTAATCACCGGAAGGGAAAGCCGCCAGGCGGCCTGTAACATTACCCCCTGCCTTTTGTCCGCCACGCTCTGATTCGGTGAAGATGTAGACCCTGTCACCGGGGACAATCTCACCGAAATTAATCACTGAGCTGCCCCTGAAGCCAACCCTTACCGGCTGTGGATCCTTTGCGGCACTTCGCAGCCTGTCATCGCCCCAGACCGCGCTCTCAGCGATAGCCTTGGGGAACTTCCTGTCGAGCAGCACGCTTCCATAGCCGAATATCTTCGTATATTTACTGCCGTTCTTTCCCAGCTTTTCTCTTTTTGCACGCACCGCTAATTCGCCGAATTTATTGGAGTAGTCCTCTTCGGGCGTGCGGAATTTCGGGGGGTTTCTGCTGCTTCGACCAAATGGATTCTCGCTCATAAACTCCACCCGGAAATCAGTCACATTGGTCGCCACCTCCACCACCCTGCGCTCCACCGGATACAGGTCCCGCTTGGTAATCAGGTCTTCATCAATCCGGAAAAAACGGACAATCTTGTAGAGAGCCAGGTCACGGATCTTCTCCCTTCCGCTCTCTCCGGCACCTCCTTCTCCGAACCTGCTTGGAGGAGGGGGAACCCCGTTTTTCCATTCGGTCTTCGGGCGCCCTGGGTCAACGAGCATGTACTCGATATTCGCCTCGCGATTCTGCCCCTCGATATAGGTCATCGTACGGAAATAGACCTGGTAGGCATCGTGTTGCTTGTAGCTCGAGTCGCCCCGGTTGTATTGCTCAATTTCATTGCTCAGGTAATGCTGTTGAACAATATGTGCATACTCGTCATAGGCTGGGGTCCCCCCGTTAACGACACCCGGGCCGTAGCTGTCGGATGTATCAGGAACCTGCTCGCCCGCCTCAAAATGGAAATTCCGCCTGGCTCCGGCGCCCTTGCCATCGATATAGAATTCCATCTCCTGGGTGGGAATCCAGGCCGCCAGGTCCTCTGTAAGGGTATTCAGAGCAAGGCGAAAACGATTGTAGACCTCTACCTTTCGCAGGGTCGCGGAATAGGTCTCCTGCGCACCCGTGGAGATCATCATGATCATAATCGAAAGGATTGCCGAGAGGGCGAGAGCCACCATGAGCTCGATGAGGGTAAAGCCCGCCGTGGATCCCTGCCCTCGATCAGGGCAGGAGGTTTTGTCATGACTGGTGTGCAGGGGCTGAGCTGTTCGGTTCATATCGCGGCCTCGAAGAATACCTTCATAACCGGCGTCGGCTCCTCATCATCCTCCTCAACCGGATCCTCAGGGAACGCCCGGAAGATCAGGACTGTGAAGTGATAGAGCTTATTGGCCGGCCTGTAAGACTTGTCAGGAGCGGAGTCTGCATCAAAAAAGCTGTTCCTGACCTTGATCGCAAAAGAGTAATCCCGCAAGACCTCGATGGTGAGATCTCTGAGCACCCGCTTCTCCTCGAGAAATGCAGGATTGGCAGTTTCGTGCTCCCCAAGATTCAGGAAGTCCCGCCTCAGAGAATCCTGGTTGCCCAGGTTCGGAATCAGGTTCCGCCCAAGCTCATAGACCTTCTCTATCTTGGTACCGGCTCGCAGAACCTTGCCGCCGGGGTAAACCAGGGAATCGCCCCGCTTGAGAGCTTTCCTGCGCTGCTCGGTAGGGCTACCTGAGAAGCTGGTGTTTTCTCTGAAGCGCGGCAGCTGGATGTAATAATCACCCGTGGTTTTTATCAGCCGGGGATCAACTGGAACCTTGTCCCTCACTCCATCGTGGCGCAGGAGAAAATAGGGCTTGGGGTCAATTTCAGAGGTGTAGCCCTTGCTGTTACGAATTCCGCTTCGAATCGCATTGACGATCGACTGCGCAATCACCACCGAGTTAGAGTCCTCCACCACGTCCCCGCCTGCTTTCATAGCAACCGGAAACAGGGCCAGGATTCCTACCAGTCCGAGAGTCAGGATCGAGGTCGCGATGAGAATCTCGATCAGGGTGAAACCCTCCCTGCGAAGACGGCCGTAAGGCCGGGTGCCCGGAACCCCTCTATCGTGAATGTCTTCTCGCTGCTCTTTAATGAAGGGCATAGCCTGTCACTTTCTGGATTTTCTTCGGGATGAGCTCTTTGCACTCTTGACGACAGTCCTGATGGGACTCACATCGCCGCGCTGCGCCGGAATCTCGCCAAGCGGCCTCGACTTGCTTCGCACCTGGCCGGTCGGCCTCACATCTATGAAACACGCCATCTGCGAATCATACTGGAGAATAACCACATCGGCAGTTTTCGGACGGCCGGCAGCTCCTTCATTATTGAATACCGATGTGGGTACATCACTGCACCCATCACTGAAAACCATGGTCCCGTTTCGATTGAAGGTCACCTTGAAGAGATCGTTGGTCCGGTACCTCCTGGTGTTATTAACTGCTCCCGAGCTTCGACTGCTTGATTTTGTCCCGACACTCCTGTAACTCGAACGTGGGGATTCCTGCCATTGAGAAAAAGAGGGAATACTCCTGGGGACCGTCTTTCGCTTGTCGTTTCGAGAAGCAACAACAAGCTTTGCCCGGGTCTCATCATAGCTCGATGCCCCCCCGGCAAATCCCAGCCCATACCAGATTTCTGGCGGCGATTCCGCCAGCGCGGGCCCTTTGCTTGACCAGACATCCTTATCAACAAAGACCTTTCGCAGCTCATCAAAGACTCTCGGCCCTTCGCGGAAAAAGACGACGCTGATATCCCGGCGCTGGTTGACGGCCTGCAACCTGGCCATGTTGAAAATATTGCCAAACTGGCCGCGGATCCCCTCGAGCTCTCGATTCCTCATGAAATCCATCAGCGTCGGTCCCATGACGCCGGAAGCCATCACGATAATCGCCACCACGACCATCAGCTCGATGATCGTAAAACCAGCGCGCGCGGCAACAATCCTGGGTCCTTTCACTGGCTCAGAAGTCATACTTCTCATCCTCTTCCTCTTGTTCTTTTTTCTTCCTCTCCCCCTCCTCTTCCTCCGATTCCCGCATCCCCAGCGACAGGATCTCGTAGTCCGAATCAAAGCCGGCTGTATATTTCCACCTGCCATAATTGGAGTCCGGATCCCCGGGATCCTCCTCAGGGTCATTCCGCTTACGGGTTGCGAGATTGTCGTAGTGCAGGCGCCCCCCATGCGCATCAATGAGGTAGACAATAGAGTCTTCTTTCATGATGTTACCGCTTGAGAATTTTGCCACGGGATCGCGCTCATTCTGGATGAGCTCTCCGGCAACGACGATCTTCTCCGTCACGTTATTGGTCAACTGCCAGTAGAGCGCAGCCGAACCCTTGAGGCGGACACCTTCGCGCTCGAACACCGTGTCATTGCCATCATCGGGAAGCTTCCCGCTGATCCGGTAGTAATCATTAATATGAAGGTTCAGCCGCTCGACAAAGGCCGCGGTGGCCTTGTCCTTGGCCTGCTTCTGGACCGTGCCCATAGCCAGGAGAACCAGGCTGGCAAGAATGCCAACGATCGCCATAACGATCAGGATCTCGATGAGCGTAAAACCGGAGTCTCTACCGGTTGGAGCCGAAGCAGGGATCGAGTTTCTCTCAGGAATTCGAGACATCGTCATTTTCGTTTTCTTCGTCTTCTTCATCATCGCCGAGGACCGTGTCATCTTCCTGGTCGGGTCCAATCGAATAGAAATCATAGCTCCGGGGATTCAGCATCCACCCCTTGGGCTTTCTTCCCTTGTTGCAGCGATAGACGTAGACGCTGAAGGTCCTGAACGGATCCAGGTAATATTTCTTCACCTTTGAATCGGCGACCTGGCTCCTCCTGGCCTGCACCCAGCGATTCTCTACATCATCGGTGTCTTCATCCCATTCGTCATCCTCAACAACGATCCGTTCCCGCTCCAGCTTGATATAGGGAGCATTGCGGCCTCCACGCCCCTCCGGCTTGGCCATATCCAGCAGCGCCAGGTAGAGGTCAGGAAACTGGTTGCTGTCGGAATTGATCTGCTTCTGCCCCCGGCCCGGATATGTTTTCTCATCGGTATAGTACATATCGATGGACTGGGAAAACATGGAGACCTCTGACTTCGCCTGGGCATTCCTGGCCTGGCGCTGGGCAATCTGAACCCCTGCAAAAGTCATCGTAGCGAGGATTGCAATAATGCTGACAACGATGAGTACCTCGATGAGGGTGAATCCCCGCTCGGCCTGCTCACGAATACGGGCCTGCTCACGAGTACCGGCAGCGAAACGCCTGCAAGGGGAATACTTATGCTCCATTACCTGGCTCCTGGACAAAAACTACTGGCGCTGATTTTCCGAAGGACATCGACCTCGGCTGAAAAACACCCCGGGCCGCAGAAATCTTTCTGCTGCAATACTGCAGAAACCCATCTCTGTCTTATTCCGGGGTCAACATCCGGGGAAACACCCCGAATCAGCCTTTATTTCCCATTCATCGCGGCACCACAAAAAGAACCCGTAATAAAAAGCGGAGCGCGAAACTCATTCGGCACAAAGCCGTAAAACAAAAGCCTTGAACACTTTAATAGTAAATACCAGCCCCTTCAAGAACCCCTTGGGAGGATTATACGGAGCTATGTAGAAAGACGACTCCTGCAGGAGAATCGTTGCCCCGGTTCCTGCAAAAAACCAGGCTCGAGCCGCCGAGCCGTCCTGTGAGCCCACTGAGACCACCTGCAGCCGCTCACCGGCTCAACCGAGTAAATACTCCTCGATGAAGCCGGTATTGACCTTACCAGCCACAAAGTTCAGATGCTTGAAGATGTCCTTGGCCAGGGGGATCGTCGTTGAGATCCCCTCAATGGTGAACTCGTCGAGGCAGCGCTTCATGCATGAAATCGCCTCTTCACGGGTTTCCTTGTAGACGATCAGCTTGGCGATCATCGAATCATAATTCGGAGGTACCGTGTAGCCGCTGTAGACATGGCTGTCGAGCCGGACTCCAAGTCCTCCGGGAGCGCGGAAGTTCACAATCTTGCCGGGACAGGGCCTGAATCCATCTTCAACATTCTCTGCATTGATCCGGCACTCGATGGCGACCCCCTTCATCTGGATATCAGCCTGGGTCATTCCCAGGGGCTCGCCGCTGGCCAGGCGAATCTGCTCCTTGATCAGGTCAATGCCTGTAACCATCTCGGTAACAGGATGCTCAACCTGGATCCGGGTGTTCACCTCGATGAAGTAGAAGTTGAAGTCCCGGTCGACAATAAATTCGACCGTACCGGCATTGGCGTACCCGGCCGCCTTGACCAGGTTCTTTGCCGCCTCCCCCATTGCATCCCGCACATCGGGAGGCAAGCCGGGAGAAGGTGATTCCTCGATCAATTTCTGATGCCGGCGCTGCAGGCTGCAGTCCCTCTCCCCAAGGTGAACAACCTCTCCGTGGTTGTCAGCGAGGATCTGGATCTCAACATGCCGGGGTTTATCTACGTACCTCTCAAGGTACACATCAGGGTTGCCGAAGGCTGCCTCGCCTTCCGCCTTCGCCTGGGCATATCCGTTCTGAAGACTGATGTTGTTGTGAGCCACCCGCATTCCACGGCCTCCGCCACCGGCAACAGCCTTGACGATGACCGGGTAGCCGATCTCCTGGGCAATATCGAGGGCCTCGTCTTCATTGTCGAGGATCCCCTTGCTACCCGGGACGCAGGGGACTCCTTCCTGCCTTGCAAGCTGCCTCGCCTTCCCCTTGTCCCCGAGAAACCTGATCGCATCGACTCCCGGACCGATGAATTCGATACCACAGGATTCGCAGATCTCGGCAAACTGAACATTCTCGGCAAGAAAACCGTAGCCCGGATGGATTGCATCGACATCCTCCACCTCGGCCGCAGCAATAATCCTGGATATATCAAGGTAGCTCTGCTGGCTCGGACCCGGACCGATACAGACAGTGCGGTCAGCCAGGTCGAGGTAACCTGCGCCCGAGTCTGCCTCCGAATGGACAATGACAGACTCGATCCCCAGCTCCCTGCAGGCCCGCAGGATACGAAGGGCAATCTCGCCACGATTAGCGATAAGAATCCGGGAGAACTTCTTCACGAGGTTTCGATCTTGAAGAGAGGCTGACCGAATTCAACCGGATCACCATTTTCAACAAGAGCCTCCCGGACGATTCCGCTGGCACCCGCAGTAACCTCGTTCATGACCTTCATCGCCTCGATGATGCAGAGAACCGTATCTTCTTCGACACGGTCCCCCTCACTCACAAAGTGCTCAGCTTCAGGACTCGGAGCCCGGTAGAAGGAGCCCACAAGTGGAGACTCGACCTTGTGAAGGTCATCTTCCGGTTCAGCAGGCTCTTCTGTGCCAGCCTCGGGAGCACCCCCGGGCGGCAGAGCCGCCGGAATACCACCCTGGATTGCAACCGGAGCTGCTGAGATATGCGGCTCGGTCTTTCGAAGCCGGATCTTCTGGCCTTCTTCTTCGAGTTCAACCTCTGCGAGGTCGTGACTCTTCATGAGTTCAAGGAGCTCTTTCAACTCCTTGATATACTTCGGGAGATCCATAGTCAATTAGCTCATTCCCAGGCCCAGCCTTAGCAACGGCTGGTTTTGTCATAAGTGTCTATTTTAAAGTATGTTACATTTCCCACAAGCGGGCGAATTCTAGGCAGCAGGCGTGAAATTGTCAAGGGAATTCCGATCCATGGCAAGGAGCCGGATCGCCTGAAAACCCTCCTGAAGCCCGTCAAAAGGCCTCTGGCTGGAAAGTCAGGTTCCATAGAACCCATTCATTCGGGTTCTTCAACCTCTTCCTGGCGGTCCTGCCCGGATGCCTCAGCAGCTGCATCCTTCTTTCCGGATTCTTCTTCCTTCCCTGCCGACTCAAGCTTCTCCAGCTCTTCTGTTGCCAGCTTGATATCGGACAGCAGCTCCTTGACCGTTGCATTTTCCAGCGTATAGGGAGGGCCATCGGCCCCCCGCAGTTCCTTCTCAACCAGGCGGCTCAATTCTTCACGCAGGCGGCTGATCCGCCGGCGCAGCTCCTGCTTATCCAGGATCGCCTCGCCCTTCTCACTGATGGTGGCTGCAGCATCCTTGGCCTTCTGCAGGCCATCACCGACACTGCGCCCCACCTTCTCCCAGAACGAACCAGCCATAATCTACCAGCACCTAAACTGAGTGTAAGCAGTCAGAAACAATGACTACAGCTTCAGCAAATACCCGGCTCCTGTCAAGCTATCAAACCGATTGCCGGACGGCGCAAATACCCCGGCGGGAAAGGACCCGGGCCTAATCGATTTCCTGCAGCTTGACGGTCAGGGTTTTTTCTTTTCCATCGCGCAGAATTTTGACCTTCACCTTGTCCCCGCCTTTGAACTTCTCAAGCGAATTGAGCAGGTCATCGGTATCGTCAACAGCCTCTCCAGCCACGGCAATGATGACATCTCCAAGGGAGATCCTCCCGTTACCAAGTTCACGAATCCCCCTCAGCCCGGCCGCAGCCGCGCCTGATTTCTCGGCCACGTTCCTGATCACCACTCCTTTTTCAATATCCAGGTAGCGAGCCTGTTCATCGCTGAAATTATAGATTCCCAGGGCGGGACGTTTGATCTTACCGAAACGGATGAGCTGGCCGACAACCCGGTCCACCGTGTTGACTGGAATCGCGAACCCTACACCTGAATTGCTCCTGCTGCCGCTGATAATCGTCGTGTTGACCCCGATCAGCCTGCCGCTGGAATCCAGCAGCGGCCCACCGGAATTGCCGGGATTGATGGCTGCATCTGTCTGGATAGCGCTGGTAATGGTACGGCCGGTCAATGAGCGAAACTCCCTGCCGAGGGCGCTGATAATTCCCCTGGAGAGGCTCCTGTCGAGGCCGAATGGATTGCCGATCGCCAGGGCCATCATCCCTACCTTCAGGTTGTCAGACTTTCCAATCGAAAGGGGATAGAGGCTCTGCGCCGGCGCGTCGATCTTGAGAACCGCCAGGTCCTTGTCGGCAGCAACCCCCACCACGCTGGCACGGTAGCTGGTCTTGCTGTCAAACCCGACAATGATGGAATCTGCTCCGGCAATGACATGATAGTTGGTGACGATGTGACCTTTCTTGTCCCAGACGAAGCCGCTGCCGCTGCCTTGTGCAACCTCGCGGCTGGTATCGAGGAAAAAGCTGCGCTTGATGGCTGCGTTGGTGATGAAGACAACCGAGCGGGAGGCCTTCTCAAACAGCTTCACCAGGTGTTCTTCTTCCGGCCTCAGGCCAGACTGGGCTGCAGCAACCGGCAAAGCTGCCAGGGAGAAATCGAACCCGCCCCTGCCCGGCCCGGCACCGGAAAGAACAATGCTCAAAAGGATTGCAAGACAGGCTCCACCACCCACGAAAAAGCCGATTCGCTGACTCCATTTGCTCATAGCCGACCTCCGGTTCAGGCTCCATTAGAGGCTCCGATTCAGGTGCCGGTTCCGGCATCGGTTTCGGAGCGACTCAGCACAACTCTGAGTGCTGGTTTGACTCGTTTTTATTCTAATGTGATCCGGTCTTAAAGCACCCCGGTTGACAATTTTTTACGTTGGAAAATAGAGAGTCCCCCGAACCAGAGCTTTCAGCAGCCCCGATTGCGCATCGAACTTTCCCCGTCCTGCTGATAAGCTTAGAGGTCTGAACTAATCCGACCAGACCGGAACAGGAAACTATAACCATGCACCTCGCCGACCTGACGACCCTGGATGTCGACAAGCTGGACCGGCAGCTTCCCGTCATCATCCCCTTTGCGGCGATCGAGCAGCATGGGCCACACCTGCCGACCGGCACCGACACCTACATCACCGAAGGGCTCCTGAGACATCTCGATGCCAGGGACCCTGAAA
>CAZTRG010000076.1:0-22360 GCA_964615885.1 uncultured Planctomycetia bacterium
CCTGTGCCTGGAAAGCGGCTACGACCCGGCGGGCGCCCTGCTTGCAGGACTCGCAACCGTGGCCGCTATCGGCCTGCTCAATGGTGCCATCATCACCCGTTTCAAGATTGTTCCCTTCATCGCCACCCTGGGAATGATGAGCATCGCCCGCGGACTGGCAAAGCTGATGTCGAGCGAACAGAAGATCAATGCCCCGGAAACCTGGCTCAACGAGCTGCTTTACGGTGCAGGGCTCGGCCCTTTTTCAAGGGGGCTGATCGCCCTTGTGGTCCTCGCCCTGCTGCTATGGGCCATTCTGAAGTTCACGGTATTCGGCCGCTATGTATTCGCCATCGGCTCAAACGAAACTGCCGCCCGTCTCTGCGGCCTGCGAGTCGAGGGTCAGAAAATGCTGGTCTACATGCTGGCCGGCTTTTTCTTCGGCGCTGCGGCCGTCATGGAGTTCTCCACCCTGGGTAACGGCGACCCCAGCACAGCGATTGGCAAGGAGCTCGACATCATCGCCGCGGTGGTGATCGGCGGGGGCAGCCTCAGTGGAGGCAAGGGCAGCGTCCTGGGCGCGCTGGTGGGCGCCTATATCATCAGCCTGCTTCGAAACGGCTGTGTGCTCTACGACATACCGAACCCGGTGCAGGAAATCGTAACCGGCGTGATCATCGTAGCCGCCGTAAGCATCGACCAGCTGCTGGTGCGCCGGAGAAACTGATCTGCCATCAGCCGGCCTTTTCAGCGCCCGGGCAATACTGCAGGCCCCCGGTGGCCTCGATCTCCCGGCGGAAAGTCTCCTCTTCGGCTGCAGAAAGCGGCTTCAGGGGCAGACGCACCGGGCCACAGTCGAGCCCGCAGAATTTCATCATGGTCTTCATCGCCGGATGAGCTCCGCTGTATTTCCGGTAGACCGCAACCATCTCGGCCGAGAGATTCTGCAGTTTCCTCGCCTCATCCATTTCTCCTCGGTCAAAGGCGGCAATGATCGCCTGGCTCAATGGAGCGGCAAAACCGTAGGTCGTCCCGACCGCCGCCCGGCAGCCGAGCGCGAGGGCCGCCAGCAACGCCTCGTCCATCCCAAAGAGCACATCGTAGCGTCCATCCTCAAAGGACAGGCACCTGCGAATATCCATCGGGTCGGGATGGGTGAACTTGATTCCTGCAAGGCTGGGAATTCTGCCTCCGGCAAGCTCGAGGAAGTCCCGCATCGGCAGCGTAACGCCGGACATGACGGGAATGTGGTAGTAGTAAAAAGGCAGCTCCGGTGCCGCAGCAGCAACCTGTTCGCAATAGTCCACGAGCTCATCCACAGATGCCGGGCGAAAAAAATAAGGGGCCATCATGGCAATGCCATCGACCCCGATACCGGCTGCGTGGCGCGCCAGCTCCCTGGAATCCTCCAGGCAGGTACCGCCAACATGGACGATCACCCTGAAACGCCCCCCGGCGCCCTGTGCCCAGCGTTCGGAAACCTGCCGGCGCTCAGCAAGGGTCAGAGACGGGAACTCCCCGGTTGTCCCGCAGGGAAAAACACCGGCAAGGCCGGTGGAGGCGGAGTGCTCAACCAGCTTGTCGATCTGCTCGAGGCGAAGACTGCCATCGGCATTGAACGGCGTATAGGGCGCCGAGATCAGACCTGAAAAATGCTCCATCGATCAACTTCTACCTCAAAGGGCCTTCCGGCAGCCAAGAGATGATTGAGTAAGAGTGGCGGGGGCAGTGTAGAGAAAACCTGCTCGTGGCCGGTCAGCCAGCAGCAGGAAGCCGGTAAAATCCGTACGGGAAACCGGTTTTACTTCTTCTGGCGCCGCTTCTTGCGGGCCCTGCGCTTTTTCTGCCCGATTTTTCGTCTTCCGCGATGCTTTTTGCGCATCCAGCACTCCTGTGAGTCAATTAGGTCGTATGGTCCGCCGCAAAAGAGCGCGATTGTATCGCCGTGACCCTCTAAAGCAATGAGATTATGGTCCCGGAACTCACAACTCAAGGGTGGTTTAGAGAAGATGTCTCCAGGCCCCTGCCCAGCAGGTAATCATTCAGCTCTGTCGCATCCCCATGATGAGTCCTGACATTACGGGCACCCGTTTCCTCGATCGTCTTCACAAGTTGCTCCCAGTCAGCATGATCTGAAAGCGTGAAACCCTTTTCGTAGCCGCGTTTACGTGAATCCTCAAGGCCCATCCAACCGGAAGCGAAAGCAGTTACTGTATCCCCGAAACGCCGGTACCAGGAAGGCTGGAGATACTTTGGAGGCGCCAGGATCAGCGCCCCATCCAGGGTCCTGCCATCCAGCTTTCTCGGTACTACCAGGGTCGGGGCCAATTCAATTCCCGCACGGCGGTAGCACTCATTGTACGGCACCGCATCCCTGTGAACATATATCTCACGGTCGCACAGGGGATTCAGCCCGGCGAGAATTCTCTGCAGCTTCCCCAGCACATAACAATACAGGATCGATACCTTCCCGCTGCGGCGGTTTTCCCTCCACCAGTCATTGATCTCACCCATAACCAGCCCGCTCGCCTTCCATTTCGCACCCTTTCGGCCGAAGGTTGCCTCGGTGACGAAGGTATCGCAGGCCACCACCTCGAAGGGCTCACAGCTGGGATCCTCATCGCGCTTGTAATCACCCGAGACCACCCAGACCTCGCCGGCAGCCTCAACCCGGACCTGGGCGGAGCCGAGAATATGCCCGGCAGGATGAAAGGAGACCGTGACACCGTCGAGCTCGACCCTTGTACCGAAATCGATGGTTTTCAGCTTCGGCTTTCCACGCAGCCGCAGGCGCATCAGCTCAGCGCTCGAGGTCGAACAGTAATATTCCCCGCAGCCCTGCCGGAAGTGGTCCATGTGCGCATGGGTCACCAGTGCCCGCGGCACCCGCCGGCAAGGATCGATGTAGAAGTTACCCGCCGGACAGTAAATCCCCGCCGAGCTTTCCGTTAAAAGCGGTTTCAATGGACCGTTCCTTTACCTGGAAGATGGCTGCTCCTGCTGCTGGGGAGGCAGGTACTTTACTTGCACCGCCACCCTCTTCGTCGCATTATCTTGCAAGGTTTACTCAAGAGGTGCAATATCGATGGATATCAGGAGAATCGACCCGGAAGAAGCGCGGCAGCTTCTCGACTCCCAGGATGGCTATACCTACCTGGATGTCAGGTCGGAAGAAGAATTCGCCCAGGGGCATGTTCCGGGCGCGGTCAATATTCCCGTGGCAAGCAGCAACCCGCTCGGACCGGGCCTCGTGGCCAATCCGGATTTTAACAACCAGGTTGCTGCGCAGTTTGATAAGGACAGCAGGATCATCACCGCCTGCCTGCGAGGCGGCAGATCACTGAAGGCTGCGATGATGCTGACGGCAGATGGCTATACAGGAATCGTCGATATGCTGGGGGGCTACGATGCGGAGCTCGATGCATTCGGCAACGTGGTCGTGGAGGGCTGGGCGCGGCGCGGCTTCCCCACCACCACGCAAGCCAGCGGCGGCGAAGAAACACCGGGTTAATGAGCAATCCATTCAAGAGCGAAGGGCGATTCGTCCAGAAGGTGGAGGCCACCCCCCTGGTCGAGGTGCGGCTCGACCCGGAGGGAGCAGGTATCTGGTGCAAGCTCGAGTTCCTCAATCCCAGCGGCTCCACCAAGGACCGGATTGCCCGCTACATGGTTGAGAAGGCCTGGCGTGACGGCCGTATCGAGGCGGGCGGCACGGTTGTAGAGGCCTCCAGCGGCTCTACCAGCATCGCCCTGGCAATGACCTGCGCCCAGATGGGGCTCGAGTTCATCGCTGTAATGCCCGAGGGCGGCAGCCGGGAGCGACAGCTGACCATCCGGGCCTACGGGGGCACCGTCGTGCTGGTGCCTGCGGAAGAGGGTATCCACGGCGCCCTGCGCAAAGCCGAAGAGCTTGCCGGCGAGACCGGCGCCCTCTATACAAGACAGTTTGAAAATCCGGACAATGCCGAGGCCCACCGGGTCTGGACCGGCCAGGAGATCCTCAAGCAGATCCCCGGCGGAACCGTCGACGGAATCGTCAGCGGGGTCGGCACAGGCGGCACCATTGTCGGCCTGCACTCAGCCTTTGCCGAGGCGGGCTGTACAGTCACCCCCTTTGCGGCCCGGCCGGTGAGAGGCTCGGCCCTGCAGGAGCTCGAGTGCTCCAGCTTCAGCCCCTGCGCTCCCGGGGTGGTCGAGGAGAGCGTCTCAAAGCTCTACAGCGAGGCGAAGCTCGAGGGCCTCATTGAGCTCGATATCAGTGATGAGCTGGTCTTTGATACCGCCAGGCAGCTCATCCGACAGGGCTTCCCGGTCGGACCGAGCTCCGGGCTGAACTATTCTGCTGCGCTGGAAGCGCAGAACCGGCTTGGCCCCGGGGCAAAGGTTGTCACCGTGCTCCCTGACCGGATGGAACGGTATTTTTCGACCGAATTGTTCGGCGCCCTGGACGGAGAGAGCTGAGATGGACAAGCTGATGCTCGCCGTCCGCAAGGTGGAAAGAAAACCGGGGCTGGTCGTCGATGAAATCCCCGTACCGACACCGGGTGAAGAAGAGGTCCTCGTCGAGGTACAGGCCGCCGGAATCTGCGGCACGGATCTTCACATCTGGAAATGGGACACCTGGAGCCAGCAGCGAATCAACACCCCCCTGACCCTCGGGCACGAGTTCTCAGGAACGGTCGTAGAGACCGGCTCCAAGGTGGAGCATGTCAAGGTCGGCGATTTCGTCTCGGCTGAATCCCACGTCACCTGCGGCATGTGCTACCAGTGCCGGACGGGCCAGGCCCATCTCTGCCCGCGCACGCAGATTCTCGGAGTCGATCGAGAGGGGGCCTTCGCCGAATACGTCTGCGTTCCCGAAAAGGTGATCTGGCAGAATGATCCCCGCAAGATCTCGCCGGAGGTCGCCGCCCTGCAGGAGCCCTTCGGCAACGCCGTCTTTGCCACCCTGAACCAGGACATCACCGGCAAGAGCGTCGCCATACTCGGCTGCGGTCCGATCGGCTTGTTCAGCGTCGGCATCGCCCGTGCCAGTGGAGCCTCACATGTGTTTGCCAGCGACCTCAACGAGACCAGGCTCTCCCTCGCCACGGAAATGGGAGCCGATGCGGCCTTCAATCCGGCAGCGGGCACCGACACGGTTGAGGAGCTCGTCGCGGCCAACGAGGGGCGGGGAATCGACGTCGTGCTCGAGATGAGCGGCTCACCTGTCGCGATCAATACCGCCTTCAAGGCGGCCCGAAACGGCGGCACCGTGGTTCTTTTCGGCATACCCTCTGACCCCGTCGAGATCGACATCGCCGAGAACATGATCTTCAAGAACCTCCAGGTGACAGCTCTCAACGGCCGCAGGATCTTCGACACCTGGTACAAAACGCGCTGGCTCCTGGCCAACAAGGTGGTTGATCTGCAGCCGCTGATAACACGAACCATCGGGTTTGAAGAAGTTGACGATTGCATGCCGATGCTGGCCAGCGGCGATGCCTGCAAGCTTGTCCTCATACCGAGCCATCGCTCACCGGCAGCGGTAGAAAAAACCGAGGGCCTCTCTGAGATCGATGACTCATCCACAGAGGGCACCGTGACCCACAGGTAGGGGAAGGATCCACGATGTACGGAGAGATTGGTGAGGCCCTGAGGAAAGAGCTGGAAGAGATACGCGCAGCCGGACTCTACAAGGAAGAGAGAATCATCCGCTCAAGACAGGACGCCCTGATCGAGGTCGAGCATCCGCCAGGCTCCCCACCGCGCAAGGTCATCAATTTCTGCGCCAACAACTATCTCGGCCTCTCAAGCCATCCGGCGGTCATCGCCGCCGCACGCGACAGCCTCGACGAGCTGGGCTTTGGGATGAGCAGCGTCCGTTTTATCTGCGGCACCCAGGACCGCCACAAGCTGCTGGAAGAGAAGCTGGCGGAGTTCCTTGAAACCGAAGACTCGATTCTCTACGCCGCCTGCTTTGATGCCAACGGCGGGGTGTTCGAGCCACTGCTCTCAGAAGAAGACGTCATCCTTACCGACCAGCTGAACCATGCCAGCATCATCGACGGGATCCGCCTCTGCAAGGCGAAGCGGGCCATCTACGAGCACTCCGACATGGCTGACCTCGAACAGAAGCTCAAGGACTCGGCCTCGGCGCGCTACCGGCTGATCGCAACAGATGGAGCCTTCAGCATGGACGGGGCCATCGCCCGGCTGGATGAGATCTGCGATCTCGCCGATCGCTACGATGCGCTTGTGATGGTCGATGACTGCCACGCCACCGGTTTTCTCGGCGCCAGGGGAAGGGGTTCGCACGAATACCGCGAGGTCATGGGGCGGGTCGATATCATCACGGGGACCTTCGGCAAGGCACTGGGCGGCGCCTCCGGGGGCTTTGTTTCCGGGCGGCGGGAAATTGTCGAGATGCTTCGCCAGCGCTCGCGCCCCTACCTCTTCAGCAATACGCTCGCTCCCGCGATCACCAGTACATCTCTGAAGGTTCTCGAGCTGCTGAGCGAATCGACGGAATTGCGCGACAAGCTCGAGGAAAACACGAAGCGATTCCGCGAATCGATGACCGCAGCAGGCTTCGATATCAAGGAAGGGGACCACCCCATCGTACCGATCATGCTCTACGATGCCCGCCTCGCCCAGGAGATGGCCGCAGAGCTCTTCAAGGAGGGAATCTACGTCATCGGCTTCTCTTTTCCGGTGGTGCCCAGGGGCGAAGCCCGGATCCGGGTGCAGCTCTCAGCCGGTCACGATCCCGCCCAGGTCGACCAGGCCGTTGAGGCCTTCACCTCCGTAGCAAAAAAGCTCGGCGTGCTTGACTGACCACGGGTCCTTGCCGGACGGCCGGCAGGCCAGGTAACGCTACTCGGCAACGTAGCGGTACTTGCCGCCGTTCTGCTCGGCACATTTCCGCATCCACTCGACCTCCCGGCCGAAGGCAATGCAGTGAATGGTGATCCCCCGGGTGCGGTTGAATTCCTGGATACCCTTCAGCATGCCATCAGCATCCTTGAAGCGCCCGGTGGTCGCAGCGCCGTCGGTCAAAAGGTAGATCGTATCAACGAGGGGGTCCTTCAGGGCCCGCTCGACGGTGTCGAAAATATTGGTTCCTCCCCCGGTCGTCAGACCCTTGGCATAGGCCAGGGCCTTCTTGCGGACCGTCCTGGTGAGGATCTTCAGGTTCTTTTCCCAGACACGGATGGTCCTGTCGAAGATCATGATGTTGATCCCGGCGCCGAGGGGCAGCTTGCCGACAACCTTCGCCAGCTCCGCCTTCATGACATCGAGCTTCGACAGGCCCAGCTTGCGGGCCTCGGGACCCCGCGCCTTGGCCAGCATACTGTTTGAGACATCGAGCAGGAAGGCCATACGCTTGGAGGTGATCTCGATTCCGAAATAGGACAGGTCATGGGCCTTGACCTCGGTCTGGGCCGCCTCCAGCGAGGTCTGGGCCACGAACCGGTCCTTCTCCTCCGCCCACCACTTCTTCCAGTCAGCGGTAACCAGCCCCATGTTGTGACCGGAAACCCGGACCAGGAGATTGAGCGCATCGACACGCAGACGGTACTGTTTTTCAAGGTCAAGGTACTCGATCAGTGGGCCGATCATGATCACCGAACCACCGACGCGCTTGACCACCCCTTCGAGCGATCTCAGGGCGGAAGCCCTCACCCGTGAGTTGTTGTCCATCAGCCCCTTCACCAGGCCCTCGATGGCCAACTTGTTTTTGGCCGCAATACCGAGACTGCCCATAACGACCGCCCGGAGGTCTTCATCCTTGCTCTTGAGAAGCCTGACCAGGATACCCACGCCCGAATCGGTTGCACTGCGGGCAATCGCATCGAGCAGCTTGATCCGGTAGCTGATGAGATCGTATCCGCGCCGGCGGGACAGCAGGCGGGCCACCTCCCGCGCAGCATCCTTCTTGCCCAGCTGGACAAGGGAGGCTGTCGCCGCGATGGCGACCGGCTCCAATTTGCTCTTGAGAAGATAGCCGAGGCGCTTGCGGTCCTGGACCATCTGGAGGCCACCGGCCATGGCCGCATAGACATAGAGCCTTGTCGGGATGAGGTCCTCCATGGCGAAAGCCTCTGCCTTGAGCCAGGCATTGATGTCTTCATTGGCAACCATGCCAAAGAGCGCCGAAACGGCAAGATCACCAAGCTCGGTATCCGCTGTGACCTCGGTTCTATCATGGGCAAGATAGCGGAAGATATTCTGAGCCGACTCCAGGGTTTTTACCTGGGCCAACAGCGGCACCGCTGCAACCAGGCAGCCCCTGAGCTTCAGGCCCGGTGCAACCCGTACAAGATGCTCGCGCCAGAACTGCGTGAACTTCCGCTGGTTGAGCGCCTCAAGGGCCGCCAGGCGAACAGCACCGGTGTGCCCGGCAAAACCGGAAAACACCTGGGCCGGCGCCTTCGGATTCTCAGACATCACCAGGGCGCCGGTCAGCACCGGCTTGAGCGCCACAGGGCCATCCTTCCATTGCAAGACGAGATATTTGAAGGCGGCCTCCTCCTCGAGGCGTGCGATCTTATTCACAACAGGTTTCACCGCTGAGACAACCTGGCTGAGGCGCCTGCCGACAAGAGGCTTGCCCTTGCGGTTGGAGGGCGGCTTGCGGTCCCTGCGCCCCGGGCGCTTACCGGGTCGGGCCGGGGCTGCATCAGGAAGCGGCGGGAGCGCCGGTCTCAACCTCACCTTGAGCAGCTCCGCCTCGTACTCCTTGACGAGCCCTGTGAGCTCAGCGCTGCGCGCAGCATTTTCCGCCGTCCCCACCCGGGGGGGCAGGGCCAGTAACAGAACAAGCACAACAGGCAAGTATCTCAACATCGTATCAACCGTCCTTTTCGCTCTCTCTTGAATCGCCGGATGGCGCCTCTTTCTCCGGAAGCCTGGCATCCCGCTTCTTTGCGGCGCGAACCGCAGCGATAACGCGCTCCCTGATAACCAGGGGTCTTCGCTCAAAATCATCCACAGAAACTTCCCTGTTGCTCTCACAAAACTTGATGAAGCTCAGCGCGGTCACCGCGGCCAGGCCCTCGAGCGTCGGATGGAGCTCATCTCGCTGCAGGAGCTTCCTGATCGAGCCCGGGGGATAGACGATGTCGGAAACCGAGACTCCCTTGCCCGCACGCAGGTCATCGACAAATTCAGCCATCGGGACCATCACGACATTTTTCCTCTCCAGGGCCCAGGCGCCGATCCTCTTATTCAATTTCTCCAGGGTCTCCGGCCTGGGCACCTGCCGGGAAGAGAGCATCTTGCCCACCGAGGCCTTCATGTCCGGGATCCTGCTGAGCAGAATCGGGCACTTGAGTCCGGAGAGATATTGAAGCCCCGCATCAAGATCCTCAAGCCGCCGCGCCTCGCTCTTTGGTCCGTAGCCGAACCAGAAAAGAAAATCGATGGCAACGACCAGGGTGGCCTTCACCTCTACTGCCCGGCGAACCGACTGTGTTCCCATCCAGCGTGGGTTCATAAAGAAGAAGCCCGAAGAAACATTCACCACCTTGTCGTGGTCGACCTTCAGCATGGCCTCGATGATCCTGGCGATGTTGGCTGTCTTGCCCGCCTCGCGCGCCGTATTGAAGCCTGCCGAGGCACTGGCGCCGATCACCACAATCCGTTGCCAGGGAGTCTCGGGGCCGGCCTCTGCCCGCAGAAAGACGGCTGGAAAAAGTACCGGGAGCAGGAAGGCGGCTGAAAGAACAACTTGTTTCAACACGGCATGAACACTCAACAGGAGTCGCGATCGCGCAGGGCTCAGCGCCCCGTCCGCCTCCAGTATAGAGGATGGAAAGCCCGTGGTCCTAATTCATACCCCCAGGAGGAGAAAATGCTCAGGAGCGTGAGATAAACTCATCGAGATTGAGCAGAACTCTCGAGAAGCTGATCCAGGCGGCCAGCTCCCCGGGCGGGGTGTCCTCGAGGGAAAGCTTGCCGAGCATTTTCGCTGTTCCCTCCGGATTCGCCTCGCAGAGCTTGCGCAGCTCTTCATAGAGCCGCTGGAGGCTTTTCATTTCTGCAGCACCGGGCTCCCTGCAGAGGCAGAGCCTGAAGGCATAACGAAGGCGGTCCGCAGTACGCGCTCCCCCCTCACGGACAATTCGGGCGCCGAAGGCCTGCGCGCATTCAAAGAATACAGGATCATTGAGCAGGGTCAGGGCCTGCAGGGGGGTGTTCGAACGCGAACGGCGAAGACAGGTCACGGTGCTGTCAGAGCTGTCAAAGGTCATGAGCATCGGATAGGGAACCGTGCGCTGAAAGAAAATATAGAGCCCGCGCCTGTAGTTGTCCTCTCCCTTGCTCTGGGACCACTTGACGGAGCCCGCATAACCCAGCTCCGCCACACCCGAGGGAAGCCTTGGGCGGATGCTCGGCCCACCGAGTTTACGACTCAAGAGGCCGCTGGCATCGAGGCTCAGATCGCGGACGATCTCGGCCTCAACCCTGAAACGATTCTGGCGGGACAGCAGGTCATTCTGAGGATCATGGGCCGCAATGGGTGGCCGTACGGTGGAGGCCTGCCGGTAGGTGGCCGAGTTCACCAGCAGCTTGATCATCTCCTTGCGGCTCCAGCCACGCCTGGTGAGCTCCGAGGCGAGCCAGTCCAGCAGCAGAGGGTGGCTGGGTGCGGCTCCACGCGTTCCGAAATCATCAACGGTGGTAACAAGTCCCCGTCCGAAGAGGTACTGCCACCAGCGGTTCACTGTTACCCGTGTGGTAAGAGGATTCCCGGGGTCCAGCAACCAGTTGGAAAGATCAAGCCGGCTGGGTTGCTTACCGCTTGCCTTAAAGGAATGCAGAACGGCCGGCGTGCCCGCCTGGACCTCGTCTCCCCGGCGAAGAAAATCTCCCCGTACGAGCAGGTGGGTCTTGCGGGGACTCCCTCGCTCAACCAGCACCCGGGCCTGGACCTTGGAAGAGGGCGGCTTCGGCTCTTTTGCCCGATGCTCCCTCACCATCTTCTCAAGCTCTTTCCAGGCCGGATCACCGGCAAGCAGCTCGCCGCTGATCGTCTGCAGCTCCTGCGGCGTCCAGTCCTGCGGAGGCCTTGAGAGAACTGCAAGATAGCGCTGGGGCAGGAGCACGGCCGGCCCGGCGGTGGCGCTCACCGAGAGCCGGAAACGGCCCAGGACATGGTTGCCCCCGTAGTCCTGGGAAAGCTTCAGCGACAGTCTCGAACCGGCCGGCAGCTTGAGCGGCTCAGCAAGAATGAACACTGCCGTACGATCCTGGTTGAGAGGATTTGGCCCGGCGATGGCCCAGCCCTTTGCCGCGGCCCCCTTCGCGGAACCATCGATCGCCCTGCTGATATCGAAATCCTTCTGGGAATGATCGGCGCTGGCACGCCGGAAGGCCGCCTTGCTGAGCTCCTTGCCATCGCTGCCCAGGACCGAGAGCTCGAGCTCAGAGAGAACGAAGTTGCCGTTCCTGGCACGGCCGGGGCCCTTCTTCGGCAGGCTGGCGTGGGTCAGGACCTCGAGCCGGAGGGCCATCACCTTTTCAATTCCCGGCTCAAAGCCCAGGGTGTAGCTGTCCTTGTCAGGGAGCTTCCCGTCCAGCAGAACCGAAGCATCATCGAGTGTTTTCAGTGAGGCTCCGGAGGTGGCGGCGGCCTCCACCGGGGCGAGAGTTTTCCAGCTGGAGCTCGCCTGCCGGCCCTTGCCGCCGGAGAGCAGCTCACCAAGCCGCTTGATTTCATATTCCCTCTTCGGCTTCTCCAGCTCCTCGAGAACTTTCCTGTAGGCCACCTCTTTCTCCCTGAAGGAGCCGAGGTCATAAGGCAGGGGAGCGTTGATCCGCTTCTCATCGCAGCTGTTGAAGAAAGCAAAGAGGCTGTAGTACTCCTGCTGGGTAATCGGATCATACTTATGGGTATGGCATTGAGCGCAACCTACCGTCAGCCCGAGCCAGACACTGCCGGTGGTGTTCAGGCGGTCGACAACCGCCTTGATCCGGAACTCCTCCTGGTCGGTCCCCCCCTCGGTGCTTGAGAGGGTGTTGCGATGAAAGCCCGTGGCCACCTTCTGCTCGATGCTGGGGTTTTTCAGCAGGTCCCCCGCGAGCTGCTCACGGGTAAAGCGGTCAAAGGACAGGTCCTGGTTAAAGGCCCTGATCACCCAGTCACGATACCTCCAGGCAAAGGGACGAACGCCGTCCTTCTCGTACCCATCGCTGTCGGCGTATCGAGCCAGGTCGAGCCAGTAGCGCCCCCAGCGCTCCCCGAAATGGGGGGATTCCAGCATCCGCCTGACCAGGTTTTCCCAGGCCCTGGCATCGGGGTCTTCAACAAAACGGCGCACCTCTGCAGGAGTCGGCAGCAGGCCGGTGAGATCCAGGCTCAGCCGCCGGATGAGGGTCTGGCGGTCCGCTGGAGGAGATGGCTCCAGGCCCTTTTCCTTCAGCCTGCGAAGAATGAAGCGGTCGATAGGATTGCGCGACCAGGAATCTCCCTCGACCTGCGGAGCTTCACGTCTCTCTACCGGCTGAAAGGCCCAGTGCTTCTCCCCGGCGGAAGCTCCTGCAGTGATCATCGACAAGAGAAGACCGCCAAGGAGGCCCAGGGCAGATCGCCTGTCGGTAAGAGGTGAAAGAAACTTCATGAAAACGAGTACGCGGCAGACCTGGTTGAAATACCCTTTCCTGCAACAGCAGGGAGGGACACCTTTTCTCAATAGCAGATGGAAACACAGCCGGCCCCGGCTGTCCAGAGTGGAACAGGTTCTCCACGGCACCATAGAATTGCTTCGCCTTGACGCTACAATACGCCAATGGAAAACTACACCGCAGATGGCATCTACATCGAGGCCCCGGCTGAGCGCGTCTTCGCTGCCCTGAGCGATCCACAGGAGATCCTCATCTGGCTGGATGCGACAGAAGCGCGAATCGCCCCCGCCATGGAAGGTGAATTCTCGGCCCGGCACGAGGATGGCTCCTCTCTGCAGGGACGAATCAGCGAATTCAATCCTCCATTGCGCCTGGTCGTAGAGGACCTCTGCTGGAAAAAAGAAGAACAGGAACGAGGAAAGATGAGGCTCCAGTTCGAGCTCGTTCCCCACGACACAGGAATCTGGATCAATATCCGGCAGGATGGGCTCGACAGCGGAGGCGAGGCCGGTGAATGGGAAGATTTCGCCCGCGCTGTGCGGCGAGATCTCATCCAGTACACCCTGAGATTGAAGCGGCACATCGAGGGGATCTGACCGGGACCTCAGCTGATGAGCAGCCGCCCCATCCGCACATAGCTCTCGACTCCTTCATCCATGGCCGCCTTGGAGATCTTCTCACCCGCGGTATGGGCATCGACAATCGAACCCGGGCCAAAGAGAAGCAGCTTTCCCACATCCCGCAGGAAGGGTGCGTCGGTCCCGTAGAAAACAACCGTCTCCTCAAAGCCATCGAGCTTCTCGAACTCGGGACTCTCCATTCGGAGGGTGACATCAAGCTCCACCTTTTCATCGAGCGTGCCGGTGGCCGGGTCGCTGAAACATTCCAGCAGGCGGCTCTCGACCCCGGCAATGTCACTGACCACCCGGATCATGATCTCGGCAGAGGCCGAGGGAGCCAGGACATTGTGCGCCACCCCACCCTCGATTCCTCCAACGTTGACCGTTGCCGGGCCGAGAATCTCACTGTGCCCGAAATCTGCCTCGAGAACCTTCTGCAGGTAGCCGAGCAGGCGATGGATCGCGCTGTCGCCCTCCTCCGGATAGGCAGAATGGCAGGCCCTGCCCTCTACCTTGACCTGTGCGCCCAGGGCCCCCTTGTGGCCAAGGGCAATCCTGTTCTCGGTCGGCTCCCCCACCACCAGGTGCCCGCAACGAACTGACCTGTTGGCCGCCACCGCACCAATGTTGTCGATCTCCTCTCCCACCACGAAGAGATAGCCGAAGTCATCCAGGCCCTCAGAGAGCAGGCGTTCGCCGGCTGCCAGGAAGCAGGCCGTGATCCCCTTGGTATCGCAGGCGCCGCGGCCATAGATAAACTCATCGTCCTCTGAAAGAGGCACATAGGGAGGCACGGTGTCGGTGTGGGTACAAAAAATCAGCGCCGGGTTCTGTGGCCCGGCAAGCAGGTTGCGCCGGCCTGGAGCGACCTCCTCGCTGCGAACCTCGAGGCCCATCTCCACGAGGCGTTGCTCGAGGTAGGCAACCACCGGCTCCTCGTTCCCGGTGATCGACTCCAGCTCGATCAGCTCTCTTGCGACCTGGTAGTGATCCATGAACTCCCGCGCGGCCTTATTCCGTCAGCAGCGCCCTCAGAACTGTGTGGAGGATTCCCCCGTTACGGTAGTAGTCAACCTCTACAGGCGAATCGATCCGCACAAGGGTCTCAAAGGACTTCTCGCCGGACTCGCCAAGCGCCCGCACGACCAGCGTCTGGCGCGGCTCCAGGGAATCATCCAGGCCCTCGATGCTGAAGACCTCTGTCCCGTCGAGTCCCAGCGAGGCAGCTCCCTCGCCGGCCTTGAACTCCAGCGGCAGCACTCCCATTCCGATGAGGTTAGAGCGGTGAATCCTCTCGTAGCTCTCGGCAATGACTGCCCGGACTCCCAGGAGGTAGGTCCCCTTGGCTGCCCAGTCACGAGAGCTCCCGGTGCCGTACTCTTTCGCCGCCAGTACGACCAGGGCAGTGCCCTCTTCGCGATAGCGCGCCGCAGCCTCAAAAATTGACATCTGTTCACCACTGGGGTGATGAACAGTGACTCCACCCTCGACCCCGGGTACCAGCAGGTTCCGCAGCCGGATGTTGCCGAAGGTTCCTCGGATCATGATCTCGTGGTTGCCCCGGCGTGAGCCAAAGGAGTTGAAGTCCTTGCGCTCGATGCCGAGCCCCTGGAGATAGCTCTCCGCCGGACTGTCTTCGGGAATCGCTCCGGCCGGGGAGATGTGGTCGGTGGTGACGGAATCGCCCAGCAGGGCAAGCGCCCTCGCATCGGTGATCGCCCCGATGGGCGGCACCTCGGGGGTGAGGTCGGTGAAGAAGCTGGGCTCGCGAATGTAGCTCGACTCGGGGTTCCACTCGTAGATCTCGCCGCCGGAGACGGGGATCGAGTTCCACTCTTCGTTACCATCGAAGACGTTGCCGTACTCCTGCTCAAAAAGGTCAGGGGTCAGCGCCGTTTCAAGGACCGCCCGGATCTCCTCCTGGCTCGGCCAGATGTCACGCAGGTAGACAGGCTCTCCAGCCTGGTCTTCACCAATCGGCTCCTGGGCCAGGTCGACGTCCATGGTGCCGGCGATGGCATAGGCGACCACCAGCGGCGGTGAGGCCAGGTAGTTGGTGCGAGTCAGTGGGTTCACCCGGCCCTCGAAATTCCGGTTGCCCGACAATACCGCAGCGGCAACGAGATCGTTGTCCTCGATCGCAGCGGTCACTGCCTCAGGCAGGGGGCCACTGTTGCCGATACAGGTCGTACAGCCGTAGCCGACAATGTCAAAACCGAGCTCACCGAGAGATTCCGTCAGCCCGGCAGCATCGAGGTAGCGGCTGACGACACGGGAGCCGGGCGCCATGCTGGTCTTGACGTAGGAGGGTACCTTCAGCCCCTTCGCCAGGGCGTTGCGGGCCAGCAGGCCGGCGCCGAGCATGACCGAGGGGTTGGATGTGTTGGTGCAGCTGGTAATGGCGGCGATCACCACGGAGCCGTGCCCCATGCTCGATCCGGCCCCATTGACGTCCACCTCGACATTCAGCGCCTTGCCGTTGCTTTCAATGCCATAGCTGTCGGAGAGGACCGAGCGGAAGCTCGCCTTGCTCTCTGAAAGCAGGATCCTGTCCTGTGGACGTTTCGGCCCTGCGATGCAGGGTTCCACCACAGACATGTCAAGCTCCAGCAGGTCGCTGTACTCCGGGTCGGCAGAGTCATCGGTTCTGAACAGGCCCTGCTCCTTGCAATAGCGTTCGACAAGATCGACCAGTTGAGAAGGACGGCCGGTACCACGCAGGTAATTGAGCGTCTCGTCGTCAACAGGGAAGAAACCCATGGTCGCCCCGTACTCCGGCGCCATGTTGGCGAGGGTCGCCCGGTCAGCCAGGCTGAGCTTCGAGAGCCCCGGCCCGCAGAATTCGACGAATTTAGCCACGACACCATGATCACGCAGGATCTCGGTAACTGTCAGGACCAGGTCGGTGGCGGTCGCCCCCTGGGGGAGCTCGCCGGTGAGCTTCATACCCACCACCTCCGGCGGCAGCATATAGATGGGCTGGCCAAGCATCGCCGCCTCCGCCTCGATCCCCCCTACGCCCCAGCCGAGGACCCCAAGGCCATTGATCATCGTGGTATGGGAATCGGTACCGACAACACTGTCGGGCAGCGCCACGGCAGTATCACCGCTGTGCTGCAGCGTCACGACGCTGGCGAGATACTCCAGGTTCACCTGGTGGACGATTCCCGTGGAGGGAGGAACCACCTTGAAATTATCGAAAGCATCAGCGCCCCAGCGAAGGAACTCGTAGCGCTCGCCGTTGCGCTCGAATTCGCGCTCAGCGTTGATCAGGAGAGATGCCAGCGAGCCGTATTCATCGACCTGTACCGAATGGTCGATGACCAGGTCAACCGGGATCAGCGGGTTGATCTTCTTCGGGTCACCGCCCAGCCTGGCGGTGGCGCTTCGCAGCGCCGCCAGGTCCACCACGGCCGGCACACCGGTGAAATCCTGCATGACCACTCGAGCGGGCTTGAAGGGCACCTCGCCGCTGCCCGGGTTGCTGCCGCTCCAGGCTGCGAGTCCCAGCACATCCTCCTGGCGCACCTGGAACCCGTCACATTGGCGCAGGGCAGCCTCCAGCAGGACCTTGATCGAGTAGGGAAGACGGGAGACCGATCCGGCCCCTTCTTCCTCGAGCCTTGCCAGGCTGAACCAGCTCACCTTTCCCGCAGCGGTATCCAGCTCTGAGAGAGCTCCGAGGGGATCATTCAAATTTGACATTTCCATTATCCTTGAATCTACCGGGCCGGCCTGCCCGTTTCCGTTTACAGGCCAACCAGCTCACCTTCGGTCCTGATGGCATCGATGCAATTCTGAATATGCTCGGTGGTATCGACCCCGAGCTCTTCGATGCCCTGCGAAATATCCTCGCGGCTGACCGCCGCCGCGAAACGCTTGTCCTTCAGTTTTTTCTTTACCGACTTCGGCTTAAGGTCCGAGATCCCGTTGGGTCTTACCTTTGCACACGCCACGATAAACCCGGCCAGCTCATCAACAGCGAACAGGGCCCTGGCCATGGCAGTCTCCCGGGGAACACCGCTGTATTCGGCGTGTCCGAGTATAGCGGAAAGAATCCCTTCGTCGACTCCAAGACCGCGAAGATGCTCAACCCCGACAAAAGGGTGCTCCTCTTCGCCCGGGTGTTTTTCATAGTCAAAATCATGCAGCAGGCCGGTAACCCACCAGCGCTCGAGCTCTTCGGGTTCAAGCTGGCCGGCGTAAAACCCCATGCAGGCGGCAACAGCCTCCATGTGACCCCGCAGGGCAGGATTCTCTGTCCACTCGTGCATCAGTGCTCGTGCCTCGTCTGCATTCATGGGCAATAATATAGCCACTCAGGGGGCCCGGGAAAAGAGCAAGGAAGGCCGGCACCTGTTTTCGTCGGCGCACACCGGAGCTTTCAGGTATCCTGATCGGCAATGACAAAGAGCAGTGAAACCGCCAGGAAGAGGCTCTCCCTTGCCCTCGCCCTCGTCTTTATCTTCGCCATGATCATGGGACCGGGGCCCGGCGTCTACCTGGTCAACCCCGGTGCGGACCACCAGGGACCGGCACCGACCCTGCTCGGCTTGCCGATTGTCTACGCCTGGGCGGTGATCTGGTTCGGCGTCCAGGCGGCTGTGCTGGTAACCGCCTACTTCACTCTCTGGTCGCGCAGCGAGGAGGAGGAATGAACCTGCCCGGCCCCTTCCTTCCAGGCATCCTGGCCGCTGCCGGCGGGGACTCCTTCCAGAACGCCGCCCTGGTGATGCTGTGCCTCTACCTGGCCATGCTGCTGGTGCTCGGTTTTCTCGGCTGGAAACGCAGCCGCAATACCGAGGAGGACTACTACCTCGCCGGCAGGAGCCAGGGCTGGATTGTCTCCGCCCTGACCATCATGGCGACCTTCTTCAGCAGCTTTGCCTTCCTCGGACAGCCCGGGCTGGTCTACAAGGAGGGAGCCGCCTTCTCCCTCTTCGCACTGAACGTACCGGTTGCAGCCCTGGTCGTTTACCTTGTCGGCAGCAGGATCTCCGCTGCGGGGCGACACCGTGGTTTCATCACGCCAGGAGACATGATCTGTGATCACTACGGCAACTCGGTGTTGCTGCGGAGCCTGGTTGCCCTCGTTGGTTTTCTCTATGCAATACCCTACGTGGTCATCCAGCTCAACGCCGGTGGGCTTGTCTCCGCGACGATCTTTCCCGACGACTCCGGAGAGGCCTTCCTCCACGGCACCTATGCCCTGGCCGGGGTAACGGTCATCTACATCATGGTCGGTGGAATGCGCAGTGTCGCCTGGACGGATGTTATCCAGGGCTTCATGCTCATCGGGGGGATGCTGCTGGCCGGGGTTGCGGCCATAGCGGCGCTCGGCGGAATCGGAAGATTCCTGGAGGAAATCAACAACCTGCCGCCTGAGATGCTCTCGATGCCCGGGCGAAGCGGAGGCTGGCCGGCAAGCAAGATGGTGACCGTCTGCTTTTTTGCCGCGGCCGGCTCGATGATCCAGCCGGCCCAGTGGATGCGCTACTATGCATCCCGGTCGCGCAACGACCTGCGGCGCAGCGCCCTGCTGCTGGGAATCGTGCTGGCAGGCTGCTCTCTCTTCGGAGTCATGCTGATCGGCCTGGGGGGAGAGATCCTCTACCCCGCCACCACCGAGGGCGGGACCCTCCTGCCCCATGCCGAGGTCGGCGATTCCTTCGACCAGATCCTGGTGGTCGTCCTCAAGAACCACGTACCTGGAGTTTTCGGGGGAGGAATCGGCGTCCTGCTGGCAGCCCTCGTGTGCGTGGCCATCATGGCGGCATCGATGAGCACGGCCGACTCAAACCTCCACGCCATGAGCGCGGTGTTCACCCGTGACATCTACGCCCGAATACTGAAGCCTTCATCGGGAGATGCGGAGAGAACCTGGGTCGGACGCGGAGTCATACTGACAGCCACCTTGCTGGCCGTCATTCTCATCCGGGTCAAGGCAAACAACGAGGACTTCGAGCCTTTCAAGCTCATCGCCGACATGGGGCTCCTGGCGATCGCCTTCTCCACGCAGCTGCTGCCCATCACGGTGGACATGCTCTTCCTGCGGCGAGGTAACGGAAAAGGAGCGATCTGCGGCCTGCTGGCAGGACTCGCAGTGGTGTTTTTCTTCACACCCTTCTTCTCCATGGCCATCCGGGGAACGCCCGGCGGCGAGGACGCCATCTCCTTCATTAAAGATATCAAGAGAAGCGTCGACATCGGCGCCTGCGCCCTGGTGGCCAATCTGGCTGTCTTTGCCCTCGTCAGCAGGGTCACCCGCAGCTCGACCGGAGGCCCTGCACGATGAGCAGGAGAACCGCCCGGGACTGGCTCGATGCCTACGGCGAGAGCCACCAGAACGGCCTCAACAAGATCATTCACTGGGTCTGCGTTCCCGCGATCATGTTCAGCCTGCTGGGACTGCTGGCCTGCATTCCCGCCGGCTTTCTCGGGGCTCCGCTTCCCCCCGCCCTGGCGCCCTGGGCCAACTGGGCAACCCTGCTGGTGCTGGGAGCCCTCGCCTTCTACACCAGGCTCTCCCTGCCCCTGGCCATTGGCTTCGTGCCGGTAGGCTTCACGCTGCTGTGGGGTAACGTCGCCCTCAAGATCGCCGAGGACGGTGGCAACCCTCCACTGGTCACCATCTCGCTGGCCATCTTCTCGCTGGCCTGGCTCGGACAGTTCATCGGCCACAAGATCGAAGGCCAGAAGCCCTCCTTCTTCGAGGACCTGCAATTTCTCCTCATCGGCCCGGCCTGGCTGCTGGCGGCAATCTACCGCAAGCTCGGCATCCCTTATTGAGCCATCGGAATTCTTCAGGCTTCGTCTTTTTCCGGAGAGAGCCGCAGCGTGCTGAGGGTCGCGCTGTCGACCGCTTCATCGCTGTAGGGCATCTTCAGGCTTTCGCCCCGCAGCCAGTAGCGGAGCTGGTCGTCGTAATGCGGCGACAAGGGATTGCCGGACTGGCCGCCGGGCAGAACAAAACGCGCCTCGTCCCATTCTCCCACATCGACCACCATGCGAAGTGAAGGAATGAAGCGGGGCGAGGCAGCGACCTCCAGGAGGTCGCCCCCCGACTGCAGAACCGTGTTGGTGTCGCCACTGAGAGGATAGGGTCCGCGATTGAAAATCGGTGCGAGGATTTTTTTCTCGCCTACCGGGTGCTCCAGGACCAGGGAATGCAGGCGGCCCCAGGACCAGTCTGCCGGATCGGCACCAAAGCGGCTGCCAAGCTCATCGAGAGCCTCCAGCACCGAGGCACCAATCTCCTCCTCCCAGGACCCTTCGAACCAGCCCTCCGGGCGCTCACGCAGAAGCGTGATGAGATGGGAAACCCTGCGAACCACCATCACCCCATTGGGGACAATGTCCGTTACAAAACCTTTTCCGAGAGCATAATCGGCCGACCGGGGCGCCTTCGCCCGGGCGACCCGCCGGCAGAGGGCCGACAAGAGGAGCTCGAAGACCGCGGCGGCTGCCGAATCGGTTTTCATCGCACCATCCCAGCTGCTGAGCAGGTCCCCGGCCTCGCGAAGACCGGCGTCGCGCCCGCACACCTCGAGCACCTGCTCCTTCATTTCACGCCAGGGAATCGAGTCAACGTCAACCTGGAGCGCAGCGGTCGAAGGCAGATCCCAGTCCCTGCGGGTTTCCAGCACCTCCCGGATCCTGCGTACACGATAGGAATCGATGAAATCGACCCCCAGGAAAACTTCACCGGGGAATGGAGTGGGTGGATTATTGGCGGTGGCAATATAACCATCGCTGCAATCCTCGAGGCAGGGGCGCTCCTCGAAGGGAACCCTCTCGTCTTTCCAGCCGACGCCCTCCCCCCAGGCCGGCAGGGGAAAGGAGCCATTGCCGGCACCGCGAATGGGTATGTCACCGGCAAGCTGCCAGCCGATTTTTCCGCTGGAATCCCCCCAGACCATGTTGAGGGAGAGGGCCGGCCAGTGGCGAAAACACTCGCGAAATTCGGTGAAGTCGGTCGCCTTGTGTAAAAGAAGGGTTCCCCCGATCGGATCAGGATCGAGCCAGAGAGCGCGAAGGGAGATCGCGCGCTCCTCATCTTCAATTGCAGGGGAGATGACAGGCCCGCGGGGCGTAACAAGAACCTGTTCCACAACAGGCTCCCCGCCCTTGACCTCGATCACCTCCTCACGAATCTCACAGGCCTCGAAACCTTCCGCGGAACGAACACTGCAGCCATCCTTGCCGACCTCTTCGATAAAGAGGTCGGTGTTGTCAAGCAGGCCCGCGGTCACTCCCCAGGCCCCGTGGTCATTGTGGCCGATACAGATCCCCGGTGTGCCGACCAGGGATGCGCCTGCCACTGACCAGCCGGGTGTCTTGATATGGCCAAGGTACCAGGGAGAGGGAAGAGAAGGAGGCAGGTGCGGGTCGTTCGCAACGATCGGCCGGCCGCTGGCGGTCCGGCTTCCTGAAACGGTCCAGTTGTTGGAGGCCCCGCCGGGAGTGACGTAGGTGGAAAAAATATCAAAGTCCTCCTCCAGCCGGTCAAGCGCGCCACCGGCAGACTCCCCGGGAGGAGTTGTCGACACCTGCTCAGCCGAGGCCGCCAGGGGGTCAAGGGCCTTCAGCGCCTCAAGGCCATCGAGCGTGGCAATCCGGAGCCGGGCGAGCTCCTGGTCCCAGTTGGCTGCAAGCAGAAAGGAAAGCAGCGAGAGGATCGCGCTGGTGTCCTGCGCCGTAAATTCCGTCGGCTTCGTACGCGTGAGGCTGAATTCATGGGCGATTTTCGCAGGTCCTGCCTGCCTCCCGCTGTTAACGCCACGGGCAAAGGCCTCTACCGGCTCCAGGAAGGATTCTTCCTGGACCTCCAGGCGCCGGTGGGCAGCCTCGTAGAAGCCGATCCGCCGGCAGAGACGGTCCACCGGGAGAGCATCCGGTCCGACCAGGGCGGCAAGCGTACCCCGCCCGAGGCGCTGCAGGGTCTCGAGCTGGAAAGACCGGTCCTGCCCCTGGCAGAAACCTGCCGCGAACCAGGCATCGATATCATTGGCAGCACGGATATGGGGTATCCCCCAGCGGTCACGCAGGATCTCGATTTCATCCCGGACACCCTCGATGCGGAGCCGGCCCTCGGTAAGCGGCAGCCGCTTACCGAGCAGGAGACGAAAGATCGTGCGGGAAATCCCCATCAG
>CAZTRG010000077.1:0-18795 GCA_964615885.1 uncultured Planctomycetia bacterium
CCCGGCCTGCTTTGATTCAGCCGATGCGGACAATAACGGGGCGGTCCAGCTGACCGATGGAATCTTCATCCTCAACTTCCTCTTCCTTGGCGGAGAAGGGCCTGTAGAGCCCGGTACGGCGGCTACCCCCTGTGGGGAAGACCCCGCCGAACCGGCCGATGACATCGGCTGCGACCAGTACACCTCCTGCGGCTGATCCGGACAGTCCATCCGGGCCAAAATGGAGTTTTTTTCAGCTAAATCGTCTGTTTTTACCGGTCTAAGGCACTTCTTGACTAGACCTCGGATCTGGGTGAAAATAGACGATTAGTTTGGGTTAAGTACTGCGCGGAAAGCACTTAGAAGCACTCCTTTTGCCAGGTGCCCTGCGCTCTCCATTTGTTTGCTTCAGTTATATTTGCTCTCGTTCAAAACGAGAAGCCATCAGAAGATCTTCTGATCTGCACTTTGGCTTCCTAAGTCATGAGGTAATAAGGATATGCGTAAAGGTGTATTTGCGATGTTAGGTGTTTTTGCACTTTTAACTCTACTGGTTGCTGGCCAGGTTTCTGCCCAGGATAACCAACGATTGACTCAGTGCTCCGAACCCGGGCGACTCGATTTTTCTGAAGTTGCCGGCTCAGGAACTGAAGTTGCTGAGCTCAGGAATGACACTATTCTTGCCCGCTTCGGCGGAGACACTCTCGCTATTGATCAATGTGGCTTCCGGGGCAGCAAGGCCGACTGGTATCGAGTCGTGGGGAATGGCGAGGTCATAACTGCTGCAACCTGCTTTACCGACCCCAACGACCGAAACATAGGGCGTGCGACCTATTTTGATACGAAAATAAGCGTATTAACCGGCGACTGCGCTGCGCTTGAATGCGTGGGAAGCAATGACGATAGCCCGGGATGCTTAAGTTACACTTCCTCTTTCAGCTGGAAATCGGAAGCGGGTACCCCCTACCTGATCCTTGTCCACGGCTACGACTCAACGAGCAACGGCAGCTACTTCCTTACCGTCACGAGGGGGCTGGCTCCTGAAGATGGAGACATCGACAATGACGGCATCGCCGATGAGGACGACAATTGCCTCAGAACAAGCAACGCCGGACAGGAAGATGGAGATGAGGACGGACTGGGTGATGCCTGTGACAACTGTCCGGCTGTCGCCAATGCGGACCAGGCTGACACTGACGGTGACGGGATCGCCGATGCCTGCGAGCAGACCAACGATGACTGCTCCGGCGCAGAACGCCTGGCCTTGGAAGATGGCCTCAATGCTGCAGGAGCTGCTATCCAGGTAGCTACAGCAGAAGGCGACACCCGGGGTTTGAACCCTGAAGTCGGGCTCGAAGGCTGCCTCTACAGCAGCAGTCGCGGCGCCTGGTACACAGTGATTGGTAATGGTGAGGCCATGACGGCGTCTCTCTGTAATGCAGCCTCCTTCGACACCAAGCTCAGCCTTTTCACCGGCGACTGCGACACCCTGGTCTGCAGTGCGAGCAATGACGATGGAGCTGGATGTGCGGGCTTCACCTCGCTGGTAAGCTGGCAATCGGAAGCTGACGTTCCCTACACGATCCTTGTCCACGGTTACAGCGCAGGTTCCCAGGGCACCTATACCCTGACCGTGACAGCTGAGCTGCCTCCTGCAGCTGAGGACCAGGATAACGATGGTGTCTCCGATACCGAGGACAACTGCATCGCAGTTGCAAACTCCGGACAGGAAGATGGAGATGAAGACGGTGTTGGTGACGTGTGTGACAACTGTCCGGCCGACGCCAATGCTGACCAGGCTGACGATGACGGCAACAACCTCGGAGATGCCTGCCAGACAAGTAACGACCTGTGTAGCGGCTCCATCAATATCGACCTCACCGTCGAGGGAGATGGTGTCATATCGGGAACGGCCAGTGGTGACACCTCCGCCGGGGCTACTACTGACGCAACGGACTGCAGCAGCAGCCGGGCTCCCGGAGTCTGGTTCCAGGTAACCGGCAACGGCCAGAGAATGGCAGCCACGACCTGTGATAGCGCCTACGACACCAAGCTGGCCGTATTCTCAGGCGATTGTGACAGTCTCACCTGTATCATGGAAAATGATGATTCCTTTGCTGTCTGCGGCAGCTCCCGCTCAGCAGTAGCCTGGAACTCCGAAGAAGGAGCCAGCTATTTCCTCCTCGTCCATGGCTACGGCACCAACTCAGGAGCCTTTACCATAAATGCTGTAGCTGCAGTGCCTCCCCCGGCCGATGATGCCGACAATGACGGCATCATCGACACCGAGGACAACTGCCCCAGCACCGCGAATCCAGGCCAGGAGGACGGCGATGAAGATGGAGTTGGTGATGCCTGTGACAACTGTCCGGGTACTGCCAATCCTGACCAGGCTGATACAGATGAAGATGGTATTGCAGATGCCTGTGAGCAGGCCAACGACAACTGCGAGGGTGCTATCGGACTGGACCTGAGCAAGGGCCTGGCCGAAATCAGCGGTTCAACCGCAGCCGGCGCCGCCCTTGACCCTGAGAACGGCAACTGTGGAGCCAGCAGCGCTCCCGGGGTCTGGTTCACGGCCGTCGGCCGGGGAACCGCCATGTATGCCGGAACCTGCGACAGTGGTTATGACACCAAGCTCAGCGTTTTCAGCGGCGAGTGTGGAAACCTGACCTGCATAGGCTCCAACGATGACTCCTGCGGTACCCGTTCTGAAGTCAACTGGGACGGAGAGGACGGTGTCACCTACTACATCCTCGTGCACGGCTGGAGCACCAGCTCGGGAGATTTCACTCTCACCGTGACCTCCGAGGCTCCGCCCGCTGCCCGCGGTGATGCGAATTCCGACGGCCAGGTTGATGTCACTGATGCGATCTTAACGCTGCAGTATCTCTTCTCAGGCGAGTCGAATCCTTCCTGCCTGGCCTCAGCCGATGCCAACGCAGATGGCCAGATCGACATTTCCGATCCGACCAGGACCCTGAACTTCCTGTTCAACCTGGGTCCAGACCTTCCGGCTGATCCTGATAACTGCGATCTGTAATTCCTTCAGGGTTGGAACGCTGGAAAACCCGGTCCCTGGAAACAGGGGCCGGGTTTTCCTTTTTTCTTTCAGCAATCCGGCAACCTGGTGGAGAAGCAGGCTGCCATTTCCCGGCAAGGGCAGAGAACAGCCAGGCACCGTGACCTTATTCATAAACCGTCGAGTTGCCAGCCTGTTGACATGAACCAGATCTTGACTGTCCCCCTCAAGAGACGCACAATAGAAGATAAGTTTGGGAAAGATTCGTCCTTTTAACGACACTGAAAATGGAATCTGCACAGGGTGACCCTGTCCGGCATCCCTTTCCCGGTGTTGTTGCGTCGAGCATTTATTGTCGGTCAAGGCGCAGGTACTCTGTATCTTAGACCGCTCTGCATTCATTGAAATCGCTCTGATTCGAAACGAGAAGCCAGCAGCAGATCTGAAGTTCTCCACCTGTGGCTTCCTAAGTCGAAAGGTAATAAGGATATGCGTAAAGGTGTATTCGTGTTGTTCAGTGTTTTTGCACTCTTAACTTTACTGGTTTCCGGCCAGGTCTCCGCTCAGGATGATTGTGCGGCCCCCGGACGTCTCGAATTTGCTGGGGATGTCGATGCTGCCGGTGCTGCGATCAAGGTCGCTACAGCCGAAGGCGATACCAGGGAATCAACTCCCACAGAAGGCCTTACCTCCTGTAACTACCGCGGCTCAAAGTCTGACTGGTACATTGTCGTCGGCAATGGCGAGATCGCAACGGCTTCGCTCTGCAATGCCGCCTCCTTCGACACCAGGCTCAGCGTGTACACAGGTGACTGCGATGCCCTTGAGTGTGTCGGAAATAATGACGATGGAGCCGGATGTGCGGGCTTCACCTCCCGCATCGCCTGGAAGACAGAGACAGATGTTGTCTACCGAATCCTCGTACACGGATACAACTCAGGCACCGCTGGCACCTACACCCTTACCACTTCGGTGAACCTGCCCCCCGCAGCCGACGACCAGGACAACGATGGTGTTGCTGATGATGCCGACAATTGCGTCGCCAGCCCCAATCCCGGCCAGGAAGACGCGGATGCGGACGGACTCGGAGATGCCTGCGACAATTGCCCTGCCGCCGAAAACGGTGACCAGGCCGATGCGGATGGCGATGGAACCGGCGACGTATGCGAACCCGATACCGATGAAGATGGACTCATCGACGATGAGGACAACTGCCCCAGTGACGCCAATGCGGACCAGGCAGATGCCGATGAAGACGGAATCGGCGATGCCTGTGATGTAGCCAACGATGATTGTGCCAGCGCCATCGCGCTCGATCTTGTCGGCAACCTCGAAACCGGCACCCTGACCGGCTCGGTGAGTGGACACACCGGCAACGCAACCGATGATACCGAACCCGAAGACAATTCCTGCGGCAGCAGCACTTCCGGCGGAGTGTGGTACAGCGTAGCCGGAAACGGCCAGGCCATAACGACCGAAACCTGCGCCAGCGGTTTTGACACCCGGCTGAGTGTATTCTCCGGCGAGTGCGGTGACCTTATCTGCGTGGGTGAGAATGACGATGCTTGCGGCTCTCGCTCAAGGGTCTCCTGGGATTCCCAGGAAGGGAAACAGTACCTGGTCCTGGTACACGGCTTTAGCAGCAGTGCCGGTGCATACCAGCTCGACGTTTCAGCTGTAATGCCCCCAGCGCCTGAGGACGAGGACAATGACGGCGTCTCCGATGCGGATGACAACTGCGTCAGCGCCGCCAACCCCGGACAGGAAGATGGAGATGAAGATGGAGTTGGTGATGCCTGTGACAATTGCCCGAATTCCGCCAACGCCGACCAGGCCGATGCAGATGGCAACGGCATGGGCGATGTCTGTGACAACGACTCCTGCGACGGCGCGATCGCCGTCAGCCTTGCGGCCGCCAAAGACGGCTCCAAGTCGGGTTCCATCAGTGGAAGCACCGTTGGCGCGATCACTGACCCCGAAAACAACTTCTGCGGTAGCAGCTCGGCCGGAGGAGTGTGGTTCAGCGTCACCGGAAACGGCGCGCCCATAGACGTCAGCACCTGTGCAGCAACCATATACGACACACGTCTCAGTGTCTTCTCGGGTGAATGCGGAGCCCTCACCTGTGTGGGTTCGAACGACGACGCCTGCGGCAGACAATCGAGAGTTTCCTGGGACTCCGTGGACGGAGCTACGTACCTGGTCCTCGTACACGGATTCAGCAGCAATACCGGCGCATTCCAGTTGGACATCGCCGTTGAACCACCACCCCCCGCCGACGACGCGGACAATGACGGCGTCCTCGATGTGGATGACAATTGCGTTAACACCGACAACCCCGGACAGGAAGATGGCGACGCAGATGGCGCTGGAGATGCCTGTGACAACTGCCCCGTCGACAGCAACGAAGACCAGGCTGATTCCGACGATGATGGCTTGGGCGATGCCTGCGAGCAGCCCAACGACAACTGCGAGGGTTCCATCGCACTGGACCTGAGCAAGGGCCTGGCCGAAATCAGCGGTTCAACCGCAGCCGGCGCCGCCTTTGACCCTGAGAACAGCAACTGTGGAGCCAGCAGCGCTCCCGGGGTGTGGTTCACTGCCATCGGTCGTGGAACGGCCATGACTGCGGCGCTCTGTGGCAGCACCTATGACACCAAGATCAGCGTTTTCGAGGGTGAGTGCGGGACCTTGACCTGCGTGACAAGCAACGATGATGACTGCGGTCTCCAGTCGGGCGTCGCCTGGGACGGAGCCGATGGCGTCACCTATTCCATCCTCGTTCACGGTTGGAGTAGCCGCTCCGGCGATTTCATTCTCAACGTGACCTCGGCAACTCCACCGTCGCCCCGCGGCGATGCGAATGCTGACGGCGAGGTCAACCTGACAGATGCGATCTTTACCCTGCAGTGGCTCTTCCAGGCCGGAGACGCTCCTCCCTGCCTGGCATCAGCCGATGCCAACGCGGATGGATTCATCGACATTTCAGATCCGACCTTTACCCTGAACTTCCTCTACGTTGGAGGCGCACCCTATCCGGCGGATCCTGAAAACTGCGATCCCTGATTCCTTCAGGGCTTGAATCGCTGGAAAACCCGGTCCCTGGAAACAGGGGCCGGGTTTTCTTTTTTCCCGCAGGAATCCAGTACCTGGAGGACGGCAGGAGCAATTGCCCGGCAACACACAGGCCCTCTAAACGCCGCCGAAATGCCCAACCTTTTATAAAACAAACAGAAATCTTGACTGCCTCCCCAAACGAACGCACAATGGTCAGTTCGTTTGGGAAAAGTTCGTTCAATCATCACCTGAAGGCAAAATCCGGGCCTGGGCGGAAAACCTGTCCAGTCGGCGCTTTCCGGGTGTTTTTTGACGATCAATTACTATCTGTTCAGACAATCTGAAATCATCGTGGCACATCCAACTCAACCTGGAGGATACAGGACTATGTGTAAGAGATTCTTCGTCTTGGCGGGAGTTTTCGGACTCATCACCTTGCTGGCATCAGCCCAGCTCACAGCCCAGGAATACTTCGACAGTGGATCCTGGGAGTTCGACGAGAGTCTCTCCTCGGCAACCGGGCAGCCGGATATCGAGGTAGTTGCAGCCGCTGGCGTGGCTGCCGAGGTCACCTACGAAGCGGCCGTCATCAACGGCGAAGATGCCATCGCGGCGCACCTGGCCGACGGAGCAGCCCTCCGGGTCCACCACGGCCTTGAGCCGAACGGTGGCGGCGCCTACGTCAATGACTACACCATCGTCATGGATGTCCTCTTTCCTTCGGTGGGTAGCTGGATGAGTCTCTACAGCTCAGGTCTCTGCGGAGAGACCGCGGTCCTGGAATGCGGCAGCGATGGCGAAGCCTTCGTCAACACAGCCACCGGTGTCGGCATCAGCGGAAACTATGGCGGAACAGTTGTCGCCAACACCTGGCACCGGATCGCCCTGAGAGTCGACAGCGCAAGCGGTAACTTCACCAGCTTCATCGACGGAGCACAGGTACAGGAGAACGTTGGCTCGATCAGTCTCGACGGACGCTGGGCGCTCTACAGCCAGGCCCAGGGTGCAACAGACTGGGTCGTCCTCTTCGGTGACAATAACGGTGCCTCTGAGATGGGAGAGGTTCTCATCAACAGCGCCACCATCTTCGGACGGGCGCTCAGCAACGCAGAGCTCGATGGTCTCGGCGGCGCCTCCGCAGCAGGAGCGGGAACCCCTCCCGCGGTTGACACCGACGAAGACGGCGTTGCCGATGCGGACGACAATTGTGCAACCATTGCCAATGAAGGCCAGGAAGATGCCGACGAAGACGGAGTCGGCGATGCCTGTGAGGCTGACAGCGATGGAGATGGCGTCATTGATGACAATGACAACTGTCCCAGCGACGAGAATGCCGGCCAGGAAGATGAAGATGAAGATGGTCTTGGTGACGTCTGTGACTACACCTGGTGGGAAAATGGACACTGGGAATTTAACGGTGATCTTTCCTCTGGAAGCGGACAGCCGGACCTCGGTGTCCTGGCGGTCGATGGCGTGGCTGCAGAGGTCACCTATGAAACGGCCGTCATCAATGACGAAGAGGCGACCGTGGCGCGCCTGGCCGATGGGGTAGCCCTCAGGGTTAACCACGGCCTCGAACCCAACGGCGGTGGCGGCTATGTCAACGACTACACCATCGTCATGGATGTTCTCTTCCCGGAAGTGGGCAGCTGGATGTCCCTCTACAATACAACTCTCTGCGGTGAGGAAGCTGTCCTCGCCTGCGGAAACGATGGTGACTGGTTTGTCAATGGCGCTGCCGGGATCGGCATCGGCGGCAACTATTCTGGAGAGATTGTCGCCAACACCTGGCACCGCATCGCCCTGACCATCGACAGCGCCTCCACCAACTACATCAGCTATATCGATGGCGTGGAGGTACAGCAGAACGCAGGCTCGGTAGGCCTCGATGGACGCTTCTCCCTCTACAGCCAGCTCAACGGCACCAGCAACTATGTCACCCTCTTCGGTGACGATACCGGCATCTCTGAGATGGGAGAGGTTCTCATCAACAGCGCCACGATCTATGGACGTGCGCTCAGCGCCGAAGAGCTCGCTGAGCTTGGTGGGGCGACTGTCAACGGTCCCCTGGCACCTGTAGTTGTGGTTGACAACAATGATTGTTCCGGAGCTACGGCCCTCACCCTCGAGGAGGGAGTGGGTGCCGACGGCGCGGCGAACCTGAGCGTATCGGCCGCCGGTACCACCGCGGATGCCACCCCTGACGATGTCGGGTGCGGAGCCAACAACGGAAACGGCCGCTGGTACAGCTTCACCGGGAACGGGGAGGCAACAACCGTCTCTATCTGTGATGCCGCCGCGTTCGACAGCCGGTTGAGCGTATTTACCGGCGATTGCGGAGCCCTCGAGTGTTTCCAGAGCAATGACGATGGCGCCGGTTGCGGGGGCTTCACCTCCCGTATCTCGATGGATTCGGTAGAAGGGGAGAGCTACCTCGTCTACGTACACGGCTACAACGCGGGCAATAGCGGTGAATACACTCTCACCGTCAGCGCCGCAATGCCGCCCGCGGCGGACGACCAGGACAACGATGGCGTCGCTGACGCCGACGATAATTGCGTCGACACCGCCAACCCCGATCAGGAAGACCGTGATGCAGACGGATTTGGTGACGTATGTGACGCCACCCACGATCTCTGCGCCGATGCTGAGGCGATCACCCTTGTCAAGGGCACCGACGCTGCCGGAGCAGGTGTCCTGACGGCCTCGGTCACTGGCAATACCGCCAATGCAACCGACGATTCCGAGCCCGAAGACTTCGGATGCGGCAGCAGCACCTCCGGCGGATTCTGGTTCATCGTAACCGGGAACGGACAGTCCATTGATGCCAGCACCTGTGCCAGCGGCTTTGACACCCGTCTCAGTGTCTTCTCTGGCGACTGCGCCGCCCTCACCTGTGTGGGGCAGAATGACGATGCCTGCAGCTCTCGCTCGCGGGTCGTATGGGACTCCGAGGACGGGGCCCAGTACCTGGTCCTGGTCCACGGATTCAGCAGCAGTACCGGCGCATTCCAGCTGGATGTTGTCGCTCAACTGCCGCCCGCGGCGGATGACCAGGATAACGACGGAGTCGCCGATCCTGACGACAACTGTATCGACATCCCCAACGGGGGACAGGAGGACAGGGATGAGGATGGCATCGGAGACGTCTGTGATCCCGAAGACAACGAGACCTGTCTCGATGCGATCGAGCTCGATGTGAGCGCCGGCGAAGCCAGCGTCTCGAGCCGGACCACCCTGAACCAGCCGGACCCGGAGAATGACTCCTGTGGTGACAGCAACTCACCGGGAATCTGGTACAGCGCGGTAGGCAGCGGCGGAGCCATGACGGCCTCCACCTGCAGCCAGGCTGCCTTTGACACCCGCCTGAGTATCTTCACCGGTGGATGCGCAGGCCTCGAATGTATCACCAACAACGATGACTTCGGCGGCTGTGCCAGCAACAGCTCGTTCACCGAGTGGGTGGGCATTACCGGGCAGACCTATTACATTCTCGTTCACGGTTTCAGTACCCGCAGCGGTGAATTCACCCTGACGGTGACCGCTGAAGAGGCCGACTGTCTCACCTTGAGCTCAACCAAGGACGAGAACACGAAGACCATCGCCCTGGCCTGGGTATCTCCCGCGCCCGATGGTGAGTTTGAGGTCACGGTAAACGGCGAGCTTGCCGCCACCGTGAGCGAACGCTCCTATACCATTTCCGCCCCCGACGGCGGCCGGGTTGAGTACAGTGTCTCCCGCGTCGGATTCGATGATTGCTCGCTCAGCGGCAGCGCCACACTTTCAACCGGAACGGTGTTCTTCACCGAAGGGTTCGAAGGCTACGCCGACGATCTCGCCGTCGAGGTCGACGGTGGGTGGTTCAGAGACCACATCGATGTCCCCAATGATGCCAGCGGATTCAGCATCATCTCGAACCGCGATGCAAACCCGCCCACCTCGGATGGAAGCCCGTCGACAGGTCAGTACCTGATCTCTGACAACGACCACCATGGTGGCGATATCGCGCAGGGTAGCGGAGGAACCTGGGACATCTGGAGCCCGATCTTCAGCCTTGAGGGAACCGACACCGCCTGGCTGCACATGGCTGTCAGCGCCCAGCTCAACAACAACGGCACCGCGATCTTCGATGTCGATGCTTCAGCTGATGGAGGCGAGACCTGGACCAACCTGTTCCGAAGGGTCGCTCCCAGCAGGACTGCTGAACCGGCAGCCTCCACCTCCAATTCCGACGGCTACTTCGGAGGGCTTGATCTTGATCTCTCCGACTTCGCCGGAGAGCCCGAAGTGCGAATCCGTTTACGTCACACCGAGCCGGGATGGGACTGGTGGATCGCCGTCGACGACATCCTTGTTGACGATGTGGCTTCTTCCCAGGGTGGCAACCTGACTATCCTGTCGGAAGGATTCGACGAAGGGATCCCCGCCGACTGGGTACTCCTCGGCCCCAACGCCGAGAGCGTCGACAGCACCTGGACAACCAACGACCCCTGCAACCGCCAACACGAGATCTTCCCACATTTGGATGGTCGCGGCGCCGCCCGGATGGATGGACTCTTCGCCATCCTGGATTCCGACTGTGACCCGGACCCGGCTGAGCAGGACGAGATCCTCGCCACTCCCTCGATTGACTGTACAGAGGCCGACGGCGTCTATCTCCACTTCAGCTCGGAAACCGTCTGGGCCAACAACTCGACCCAGGAGGTCCTGGTGACCTATGACGATGGTGAGACCTGGGAGATCCTGTTCTCCTATCACCTCGGAGCCCTGGCTGACCATGCCGAGGAGCCCTACTTCGCAGACCGTGTCATCGCGGTCCCCAGCGCTGTCGGACAGTCCAATGTCCGCTTCGGCTTCCGCTACGAAGGCAGCAACCGCTGGTGGTGGGCGATCGATAACGTCGCCGTGACCATCGACGGTGAAGAGCCGGTGGTGGTCTCCGAACGTGGTGATGCCAACGCAGACGGCCAGATCGACCTTTCCGATCCCGTCTTTACCCTGCAGTACCTCTTCAGGGGTGGAGCCGTACCGCCCTGTATGGCGGCAGCCGATGCCAACGCTGATGGCCAGATCGATATCTCCGATCCGACCTACACCCTGAACCACCTGTTCATCGGTGGAGCTGAGCATCCGGCCACTTCGGATAGTTGCGACCTGTAATTAACCTACAGATCGAAACCGGGAAAACCCGGGCCCTTCAGAGGGTCCGGGTTTTCTTTTTATCCCCTTACTGCCGCCCCCTACTCGGGCGGCTCTTCAAGCTCCAGGTGCTGGTTGGCCCGAACGTCTCTCAATACCTGGGTCTGCCCTCCCGCCCAGGTGATCGAGATCTTCTCAGCCGCAGCTGAAGCTCCAAGCCCCACGTGGATCCTGGGGTCGACCGAGGAGAGGTAGCTCCGTCCGGCCTGGCAGAGAAAGAGCCGGCTCTTACCACCTGCCTCGACCAGCACCCGGCTGCCGTAGGCATCGCGCGGGCAATTCCTGCCGATGAGCCGAATCGAGAGAAAATTCGAACCCGGGGCTTTCTGCTCGATGCGATTGTTCCGCAAGAGGACGGCGCCCTGGTCGAGCGTACAGATCAGCAGGTCAAGGTCACCATCGTTGTCATAATCTGCGCTGGCCAGGCCGCGGCCGACGTATTCCCTGCTGAAGACAGGCCCGGGAGCCGGCGCAGGCGCAAAAGAACCATCCCCCTGGTTCAGCAGCAGCTCCGGCGGCTGGCGGTACCTGATCCCTGATTCCCTGGAGCTCACCTCCACGAGATCATCCACATGCCCATTGGCTATGGCGAGATCACTGTCACCGTCGAGATCGAAATCGCCGAACACCGTCCCGAAGCCCAGCCTCTGGTAGGAACCACCCAGCCTGGCACCCTGGATCCCCTCGGTATAGGAGCCGGGGCCATCGCGCATGAAAAGATTGTTGGTCTCGCTTGAAAAATTCGTGACGTGGATGGCCAGCTGGCCAGCTCCCTTTACATCAGCGCAATCAACCCCCATCCCCGCCTGGGCCTTCCCGGCGGCACTGAGGGCGACGCCCCAGTCGTAGGCGACATCGACGAAGGTTCCATCGCCCCGGTTGCGCCAGAGGAAATTCGACGTGGTGTCATTGGCGACATAGAGATCCTGCAGGCCATCTCCATCGAAATCAGCCGCCACGACACCCAGGCCTTTTCCATCGGCAGGTCCGGCGGTGGAGATACCTGCCTTGCGGCTGACATCTTCGAAGGTCCCGTCACCCCGCCCCCGGTAGAGCAGGTCACCCTGGCCGTTGAAGATACGCGGATGGCAATACACCCGGACCCCGTTTTCGCTGCAGGGCCTCGCAAGATGCGGAACGTATTCCAGGTAACGCACCACGTAGAGATCCGGGTTCCCATCCTTGTCATAGTCCAGCCAGGTGGCGCTTGCGCTGAAGCCCTCCCGGGCAAGTCCGGCTGCAACCGTCACATCCTCGAAGGTCCCATCCCCCTTGTTGCGGTAGAGGGTGTTGCGGCCGACATTGGTCACAAAGAGATCCTGGTCGCCATCATTGTCATAGTCCCCCACGCAGACCCCGTTTGAATAGCGCTGGTCACCAACCCCTGCCCGCAGGGTTACATCCTCAAATCCCTTCCCGGAGAGATTGCGGTAGAGGCGGTTACCCGCTTTACCGGGCTTGCCTGCATCCCGTGATGCCTCGTGGCCATTGGCCAGGTAGAGATCCAGCCAGCCATCTCCGTCGTAATCGATCCAGCCACCGCCACCGAGCATGGTCTCGTTAACATACCTTTCACCCGTGGCTCCACTGGACAGGGTGAAGTCGATCCCCAGCGAGGCGGTGACATCACTGAACAATCCGCTCCGAGGAACCTGCTCATCCCCACCGCAGCCCGGCAGATAAAGAAGCAGGCCGACGGCAAAGATCCGGCTGAAACAGAACCCCCGAGTGCTCATCGACACCTCACTTCCCGATCCCCAGGAACAGGAATCCCTGGCGCTGCAGGGCGGTGAGACCCGGCTCTCCCGGGTTCCTCTCCAGGCCCTTCTTGAGGACATGGAGCCGGGTGAGGACCTCCTCCCGGCGGCTGAGGGCCCTGGCAAGATCGAGGCTCACCTGCAGGCCTCCCGGATCCCGGCTCCATAGATACCAGGCCGTTTCCCTGGCCTTCCTGGATGCTCCCTGTTCCATGTACAGTTTCAGCAATTCGTGCCACAGGGGAAGAATATCAGCGTCACCGAAGCCGCGCATCCGGGAAAGGATTTCACTCCGGAGCCTGGTCACCTCCCGGGCGCGGCTGATGAGTTTTGACAGGTAAGGACTGGAGGTCACCATTGCGAAACCGGCTGCCGCGCTGGCCACCTCCGGGTGGTCAACCAGGTCGCTGCAATCCCTTGCCGCAGGAGCATTCTCCCCCGGTTTTTCCGCAAGCAGGCGCAGGGCGCCCGCCCAGATCTCCCCACCCTCGAGCATTCGGTAGTTGCGGCTGAGGAGGGCGGAGGCCTCCTCCTGCCGGCCCTCGCGCAGAAGAAGCTCTGCCCTGCAAAGCATGACAGCCTCCGGCGAATCACCGGAAACACCCTCAGCACCGTCGAGAAATTCAAGCAGCCTGGAAACCTCCTGGAGCTCCCCGCCCTCCCTTGCGATCCGCAGCAGGTGGGCTCCCAGCCGCGGGCTGTCCTTCAGCCTGGCTTCCAGGTCCTTTCCCAGGGTGGCCGTCATTTCCCTGGCCCCCTCCCGGTCGCCGGCATGAAGCTTGAGGCGGGCGAGGGAAGCCTGTAAAAAAAGAGGTGCTCCTTCGGAACCTGCGGCCTGCTGGAGCTCACCCAGGATCTCCCCGCTGCGGCCCAGTCGCAGCAGGACCTCCTCCCGCACCAGCTGAAGGTCTTCCGGAAAGCCCTGGCGCTTCACCACTGCCTGCAGAAGCCTGTGGGCATCTCCCAGCCTGTCCAGCTCGCTGAAAGCCCTGGCCTTGTTGTAGGCAAACTGGGCGTAGCGGCCCTGGCGCCCCGCGGCCTCGGCATGCCCAAGGTCGTAATAATAGGCATGCAGCTCCTTCGAGCGGCTGATAACCGCCTGTCCCGCCCCGGACAATCCCAGCCCCCGCAGGGTCACCCCCATCCTGGAGAGCGCATCGGAATTTTCCGGATCGTCCATCAGAACCCTGAAGAGAACATCCCGTGCCTCGGAATAGCGTTTCAGGCTGTTGAAGGCGCCACCGACCTTGATCCTCAGTGATGGAGGAAAGCTGCCGGCCGGCTGATTCTTTTCCAGCCCGGCCTGCAGGCGGGTGTAAATTTCTATAGCTTCGCTGTGCTCCCCGATCTCAAGGCAGGTTCCAAGCAAAAGCATCTCAAGTACCCTGTCACCAGGGCGCTCCTTAACCAGCTCCCTGGCCAGGCTGTTGGCCTCCCTGCCGCGCTGAAGCGAGACCAGGAACCTGGTCTTCAGCCTGCGGGCCTCAAACCACCCGGAGCGCAGATCCAGGGCGCTCTGTGCATGGGCAAGGCCATCCTCCAGCCGCTTGCGCAGAAGGCAGAGAGCCGCCCACTGCAAATGGAGAGATTCAGGAGCGATCCTCATTTTCTGCAGCAGCGGATAGTAGGCCGGGACCAGGACCTCGTTGATGGAATCAGCTGTTCCATCGGGAATCGGTGCACCATTCATTCCTGCCTCGATGAGGGTCGAGGCCAGCAGAACGCGATGGCGAAAGCTCTCCGGCCAGGCCTTGAGTCCCTGCCCAAGCTCCTGGATGACAACCGCCGGATCATCACTGTTTTTTCGAGCCAGGCAGAAATTATAATGCCAGGCACAGAGCCGGACGTTCTTCTTGCCTCCCCACGACCGGCTCAGACAATCAAGGAGTCCCGGGTAGGCCTTCGAGACCTCTGCCGGGGTTCCCTTCTCCTGGAGAGCGGTGATCGCTGATAATTGATCACTGCACCCAGGTGGGACAGGCTCGATTGCAAAGAGCCGAAGAGAAGGGAGCCCTGGAGAAGGTGAGGCTCCATCCTGAACCGTTTCTCCCCCCTCTCCTCCACAAGAGAAGCAGGCGAAACAGGCAGCCCCCAGCAGGAGCAGGCGCGGCAACAGCAAAGGAACTTTCAAATCCGAAAACCTCCCAGCGTTTTCACGAAAACGACTTCGAATCGGCCTGCGGATAAGATAAACCAGGGACCGTCACAGGTTCGAGAATTCCTCTCATTTTCAACCCGCGATAAACCTGAACCCGGACCTCAGGGGCAACTTGAATAGTTCTCGCAGCCACTGTCGAGGGGAGAACCCTCCTCATCGGGATCCGGCCCGCAGGCGAATCCTCCCGGAGGCGGAGTATCTGCTCCTCCAAGGAAGAGGAAATTCAGGATGTAGATTCCATCGGTCAGCTGAACAGCGCCGTTGTTATCTGCATCGGCAGACTCCGCACAGCTCGGAGCAGCTCCACCGAGAAAGAGGAAATTCAGGATGTAGATGCCATCGGTCAGCTGCAGGCTGCCGTTGTCATCCGCATCTCCCCGGATAAATTCCTGGGCGCCGGGCTGGGGTCCGGGACCGTCCGCTCCGTTGGCGGTAACAGCAATATCATCTATTGCCCACCAGGTCTGAAGCCCGGGCAGGCCCCCGGTTGAGTAATGGAAACCGATGGCCACATCGATCTCTCCCGCGGCCCGGGGAATCTCAAAAACGAACTCATTGTAATAGGGCTCCTCCCCCGCGACACCCAGGGCGCCTGCGGAGTAGGTGAAGATCGGCTCTTCCTCCCAGGTCTCACCTCCATCAAGACTGAGAAGAATTTCAGCGGTCGTATCCCCACTTGCGAGGATTGATGACCTGGCGTGGAGGAAGACCTGCTCGTAGGTCGAACAATCCATCGGCGGGGTCACCATGTACTCGTCCATGACGTCGCCGGTGCAGACCGGATCGACCATGGCGAAATATTCATCAAAGTGATGGAGCTGGCGGCCATCGGCCATGTCGGGGAAATCCAGTCCCGCGTTCAGGAGGGACACGGTGCAGATATCATCGACATTCCACGGGCGCAGCCCCTCTGAGCCATCCCCGGGATAGACATCCCAGTCCTGGGGAACAGCCTCATCGCTGAAGTCGACCAGCGGCAGCACCTCGATATTGCCGCCGGGGGCGATGGAGTCGACGAGCACATTGTCCACGGCAATCCACCAGTCCCAGGTGGGCTCAAAATGACGCAGACGAAAACGCACGGAGTCCTGGTCGGCGGCGAATTCAGAGAGATCTATATGCATCCTCCCGTAAGCACCATCCACATTGTCAAGATCGAGGGAGGGCAGGGGCTCCACCATCCTCGCCGGAGCGATCCGCCGGTAGACATTATCCCAGGTGGCACCGTCATCGGTCGACACATCCACATCGAAGACCGCGTCGCCATTGTTATTGAGCTGTACGGAGGCGTCCATGTGCAGCCAGACCTCGTCATGGCCGACCGTGCTGAAGGAGGGGCTCCAGAGGTCGTGTGAGGCCCCGCTACCGGGGATATCAAGACTCGCGGAGGCGTACTCGGAAATCACAAAGCCGCCCGTTGTGGGCTTCCCGTTCGCCCCCGGCGGATTGGCCCGGCCCGATGGATTCGTAATGGTCCAGCGCTGGTCCTCCAGCGGAGCATTCTCCTCCACAGCCTCCCAGCCCGCCGCGGCCAGCTCTTCGTCGGTGCGGTAGCAATCGAAACCCTCAAAAAGGATGTAGTCCTCTTCAGCGAAGAGAAGCGCGTTACAGCTCAGCGGCAGGTTCCCGCACTCTTCCTCTCCGGTGGCGCGAATCTCATAGACATGGTTGCCGGGAGGGACCTCCTGGTCAGTGAAGGTGGATTCATCGACCGCAATCCTCGCGATCGACTCACCATTACGGAAAATCTCCAGGCCATCCATCCCCGCTCCCCCTTCCCAGCTGAGGCTGACATCACGACTCTGCTGGTCTGCGCAACATTGAAGGGCCATCGGGCAGGTATAGGGAGGCAGGACCGGGATCCCCTCGGCACTCGGACCGCCCAGGGCGGCAATCTCACCTGCGGGCATGGCCACATCCCTGACCTGGACACTGTTGACGTAGCCGCGAGAGTTATCTCCGCTCTCATCAGCAAAGATGGAAAAACCCTCCAGGGCCCCATCATTGATCGAGTAGAGAGAAAACCTCCCGTCGAGAGCTTCCCCTGTATTCTGCTGAACCTGGTTCCCATCGATGTAGCTGGTGTAGCTTCCCTCAACGAGGTCTACAACAAGCGCCAGCCGATGCCATGTGTCTGGAAGAACCTCGCCCCCGTAGTTACCGCCGATCCCGATACCGCGGTTGGCGTTCTGCACGAACCAGTCACCGTCGTTGCCGGCGGGTGGGTTGGTGTTGTAGAGAGCGGCCCAGCCTGACTCCAGCAGGGAGCCCTCTGGGAACATCACATCCATGATCAGGGTGTACTGGTTGGTGTAGCTTCCTCCACCATTGGGCTCAAAACCCGTCAAGAGCTGGAAGAAGGTACCCCTGGTAAAGGAGGCGACCTCCGCCTCTTCCTCACCGATAAGCGCATCTTCGAATTCATAGCCCGGCTCGTCGAAGGCCGGATCGAGCGGAGGTGAGATGAAGGGCAGGAGATCCTTTCCGCCGGTAGAGGATGTCAGGTCACCGCTGAAATCATACTGGTTGATCACGCCCTCGATACCGGGGCCGAGATCAATTCCCGTCACCACGGCCAGGCAGGAGAGGGCGGTAGCGCAAATCTCGCCGTCCTCTCCCTGGATCGCGACCGTGTAGTTGTAGCGGCCGGCCCCCCCAAGCACATCGTTATAGCTTGTTTCGTCAGCTCCCAGGGCGGCAATCTCCTCCCCGTCCCGCATTAGAGAAAAACCGGTCACAGGGAGATTGATCCCGGCCGACCAGGCCAGGCTTACCGTGCTGGTAACCTGGTCAACGCGGCAATCAAGACGGTCCGGACAGGCGAAGGTATCTACCGGGCTTGAGCAGGAGACCTCCTCCTCGCCACCCTGGAGATGGCGGAGCACATATTCCACTCCGGCTCCCCCGGCGGGAGGATCACGGTCTTCGAAGCTTGCTGTATCAGCACTGAGGATCTCGCTGACCGGCTCACCGTTTCTCAGCAGCTCGAAGGCCTCGTCTCCTTCGAGACTCGCCCAGGAGGCCACCACGGTGTTTGAGTCGGCAATGTAATTGACCCGGAACTGCCTGTTGAGACAACAGCGCGGGCCGAGACATTCAGGCAGGGGAATCCCCTCTGCTGTCGGGCCGCCCATCTCGGCAAGCTCCGCGTCTGTCATCGCCACATCCCGGATCTGGATACTGCTGACATAGCCCCCGGCTGTCTCCCCGGATTCATCGGCAAAGATCAGGACCGACTCCCCCAGGGAGAAGCGTCCATCGACGGCCTGGCCTGTATTCTGCTGAACTCGCTCGCCGTTGATGTAGCTGGTGTAGGTTCCTGCGACCAGGTCGACGGCCAGCGCCAGGCGGTGCCACTGCCCATCAGGGACAGAGCCCGGGTAGTTGCCGCTGATGCCGATTCCTCCGGCCGGGTTCACGAACCAGTCGCCATCGTTGGTGTTGGTCTCGTTGGTCTGGTAGAGAGCCTGCCAGCCGGTGGTCCCCAGCAGGCCATCGGGATCGTCCGGACCAAAGGCCTCCGGGTACATGACATCAATGATCAGCGTGTACTGGTTGACATACTGCCCTCCAGCGTTCGGTGAAAGACCGTGGTACATCCTGAAGTAGGTGCCCTGCTCAAA
>CAZTRG010000078.1:0-9947 GCA_964615885.1 uncultured Planctomycetia bacterium
CACGGTGATCGGGTTACCGTTGTAGAAGGTGACATCGCAAATCATCTCTTCGACCAGGAACTTCCAGAGATCACCGAGCTGGTCCTTGCTGACGCCGTATTGCTCGTAGCTGTCGGGATCCATGAAGTGCCACTCACGCGACTCATTGAAGATGTACTGCATCTTCTGGTCATGACAATCAGCCCCGGCGATCGAGTCACCGCTGCGGAAGGTCTTCTCGAGCACCCGGCCGTTGAGGAGGTTCATGACCTTCAGGGTATAGATCGCCGAGCCCTTGCCAGGCTTCCTGAATTCACTTTCGACCACAAGGTAGGGATCGCCATCAAACTCGACCCGCAGCCCCTTGCGGAAATCACTGGTCCCGTAAGTTGTCGCCATGCTCAAAATCGCCTGTTGTACTCTGCAAAATTCGTCAGTACCTTTAGCTCCGCAAAGATACCCGTACCTCGAACGAAGGAACCTCCCCCGAACGAGCATGGAGAATATCACAAACTCGCGCCAAAGGGCCACCCTTGAGAGCAGTCCGGTAACAGCAAGCCCCTCCTGGAAGGAATCGCTGGCCCGGGCGGTCCGCGATCCGGTGGCCCTCATCGAGATCCTGCAGCTGGATAAAGGGCTGCTTGCCGAGGCGAAAAAAGCGGCGGAGCACTTTCCCCTTGTCGTTCCAATGGAGTTTATCCGGAGGATGCAGCCCGGTGACCCGAACGACCCTCTCCTGAGGCAGGTGCTGCCCCTGGGGCTGGAGCTGGAGACGGCTCCGGAAGACCAGGAGGACCCGCTTGGCGAACAGGATTTCCTTCGCGCACCCGGCCTGCTGAAAAATTACCACGGCAGGGCCCTCCTGGTGGCCACGGGAACCTGTGCGGTCAACTGCAGGTACTGCTTCCGGCGCAACTATCCCTACGAGGAGGCGCCAGCCGGGCTGGAGGCCTGGGAGCCAGCCTTCAGGGAGCTGGAGGCGGATGCATCGATCCGCGAGATCATACTCAGCGGCGGAGACCCGCTGATCCTCACCGACAGCGCCCTCGAGCGCATGGTCGAGCGCCTCGACAGGATCCCCCACCTGCAGCGCCTGCGCATTCACAGCCGCCTGCCCATCGTCATCCCGGCGCGGGTGACCGATGGACTCATCAGCACCCTGCGAACCTCGCGGCTGGCCCCCATCGTGGTGGTCCATTCCAACCATCCCGCCGAGCTCGATACCGCCACCGCTGAGGCCCTGCGCAGGTTGATCAACGCCGGAATCCCCGTCCTCAACCAGGCCGTGCTGCTCAAAGGCGTCAACGATGACGCCGGGGTGCTGGCAGAATTGTCGGAGCGGCTGGTCAACCTTGCAGCGATGCCCTACTATCTCCACCAGCTCGATCCCGTAAGGGGCTCGTTGCATTTCCGGGTTCCTAGAGAAAAGGGCCTGGAGATCATCGCGGCACTTCGCCGCAGGCTGCCGGGGTATGCTGTCCCCCGCTACGTACAGGAAATCCCGGGCGAGGCTCACAAGAGCGAGCTCACAGGCCGACCCCCGGAACTGAAATAGGAAAACTGAAAGGAGCCCCAGGCATGCAAGACCCCAGGTACAAACAACTCGCCGATGTGATCGTCGGCCATTCCTGTAAAGTCCAGGCGGGAGAGAAGGTCATCGTCGAGACCTTTGACATCCCCGAGGAATTCACCGCCGTGCTGCTGCGCAGGATTCGCGAAGCCGGAGGCCACGCGCTGTGCCACACCCGCCAGAACCGGGTCCTGAGGGAGCTCTACATGAACGCCGAGGAGGACCAGCTTGCCTACATCGGAAAACACGAGCGCCAGATGATGGAGGAGGCGCAGTGCTACATCGGCCTGCGCGGAACCCACAACTCCACCGAGATGGCCGATGTGCCGCAGGAAAAGATGAAGCTCTACCAGAAGCACATCCTCAAGCCCGTCCACCTCGAGGTGAGGGTGCCGGGCACGAAGTGGGTTGTGCTGCGCTGGCCTTCGGCCGGGATGGCCCAGCAGGCCCATATGAGCACGGAGGGCTTCGAGGACTTCTACTTCGATGTCTGTACGGTCGATTACGCGGCCATGGCAGAGCAGATGAAGCCGCTGGAGGAGAGGATGAAGAACGCCGGCGATGTCCATATCAGTGGGCCGGGAACCGATCTGAAATTCTCGGTGAAGGACATCCCCGCAGTCGGCTGCGCCGGGGAGTACAACATTCCCGACGGAGAGGTTTTCACCGCCCCGGTGAAGGACTCCGTCGAGGGGACCCTCAGCGTCAACACCCCGAGCCTCTACCAGGGAACTGTCTTTGACAATATTGTCCTCGAGTTCAGCAAGGGTAAGATCGTCAAGGCCACCGCCAACCATACCGAGAAGATCGACTCGATCCTCGACAGCGACGAGGGCGCGCGCTACATCGGAGAGTTCGCCATCGGCTTCAACCCGAAGGTGCTCGAGCCGATGATGGATATCCTCTTCGATGAGAAGATCGCCGGCTCCTTCCACTTCACCCCCGGCAACGCCTACGACGATGCCGACAACACCAACCGCTCAGAGGTGCACTGGGATCTCGTCACCATCCAGCGCCCGGAGTACGGCGGCGGGGAGATCTGGTTCGACGGCGAGCTGATCCGCAAGGACGGCCTCTTCGTCACCGAGGACCTGGCAGGATTGAACCCCCCGGAGTAAGAACCACCGGCACCCCAGGCCCGCGGCTCAGGCGGCAGCCTCTTCGGCAGGCCCGGCTTCATCCGGGTCCCCGCCATCGCAGGAGGCGCCGCGGCAGCAACCGAGCGAACCGACCAGGACATAGAGAGCCGCAAGCACCAGGCAGCAATCAAGGCCGATCTCGCTTCTCATCTTGGCGAACTTCTGCGAATCGCTCAGACCGAGACCACTCTCGTGGGTGTCGAAACAACCACAGATGGTCGGACACTCGCGGGCGAGGTTATAGCTCAAGGCCACGATAAAGAAAGCAAAGAACACCGCCGCCATGAGGGCGCCACCGCGCAAGCCGATACCCGTGATGAGCGCAAGACCTGCCACCAGCTCGATCCACGGAACAAAGACCGCCAGCATGTGGATGGATGACTCCGGAAAGAGGCGGTAGTTGTAGATGATCTTGGCGAAATCCGGCGGGTCAGCAATCTTGTGCCAGCTGGCATAGACGAGGATACCACCAAGCACGACACGCACCAGGAGCAGGACCTTCGGGTGGAAGATTTTTTCTTTCATTGCCCCGGCCTTTCCCCGGGATCTTCACCCTCGGTGACAGGTTTTTCCTGCTCCAGCCAGACCGGGTAGCCTCCCTGGAAGATCTTTACATCGGTAAACCCGAGCTGCTTGAGATCACCTGAGATCATCTCAGAGTCCTCGCAGTCCTTGCTGCGCGTGCAGTAAACCACCACGGGGGCAGCAAGCTCTTCTTTCTCAGCCAGCTGGGCTACCCGTTCCTCCCGGGTATTTTCCCAGGGAGAGATCGATACGGCGCCCGGGATGTGGCCCTTCACATACACCTTGCTGCGACGTGCATCGATAAAGAGAGAGCCTGCCTCCCATTCTTCAAAGGCCTCATCGACAAGAATCCGTGGAGTCTTTGCCTCCTCCTCCACCGGTGCAGGTTTTTCCTCTTCCGCCGGGGTCTCTACCGGAACAACAACCGCCGGCTTGACCGGGTCAACGACAGCAGGGGCCGGCGGCGTGACGCCTGCCGGTTGCTTGCCGACCGGAACGCCCTCGTCACCCGAAGATCTTTTACAAACCAGGGCGTTGGCATAGCGTCCATCCTTGACAGTGAGCGCAAGGTGGTTGTCAGCAGAGCTGGTGGCGAGATTGTAGATCCCCCCAAGGACAATCGCGATGCCCACGACAAGGGACAGCTGGACAAAGGTCTTTTTCATAATTTCACGGCCTCTGGAAAAACCCGTTTCAAAACACGCCGTTGCGTATTTTCAAAGAGAGTACCACGGAAACGGGAAAATTCGTAAACCAGCCCGGCCTTCTCAACCTTTTCGGACCTCGATCCGCAGAGCAGAAGCGTAATCGCTCCACAATCGGTCGGAAACCGCCGCATCCGGCTCACCATCGTGAACGTAGAAACGGTAGCGGGAAACGTAATCTTTCCCCGGCACGATGCTGAAATCGCCGGTCTGACAGGGCGCGTAGTTGAAAAAGGGCTCGCTCGGGTGGATCCGCATGTTCTGAGGAGCCCTGAAATTCTTCGGGTGGCAGAGGATTGAGATACCCGAGGTAGAGCCCTCCAGCTTGCCGTAGACCTCGCACCAGCGTGCGGCGGTGTGGTGGCCGTCCTTGCGGGTCTTGCCCTCGCTGGTCAGGTAGAAAGCCCTGGGACCTTCCCACTCGTGGGAGCCACGGAAGCCAAGACCACCGTAGCGGTACTTGTTGAGCTTCAGCGGACTCTTGCCGGAGCATTTCTGGGTCGAGTCGAGGTCGAAGAGGAAGTGGCCGCCAATGGCGTAGACCTTCACCTTCCAGGTCTCTTCAAGGACGGGCTTCGCGCCGCCGGGAGCGGTCAGGTCGAGGAACCTGTGGCGAACGCTGAACCAGCCGAAGACCGGCCCACCGCCGAAGCCGTCGAGCTTGACGACCTCGATCCGGCCCTGCTTCGCACCGCTGTTCCAGAAATCGACCTTGCGGCCCTCGAAGACGGTGTTCGTCCAGGGGAACCAGATCCCGTGGTGATGCTTGTGCTTGGCCGGAAAATCATTGGTCAGCAGCTTGCCCGAGGGCGTCCACACCGGGTGAATATAGCCACCGCGGTCGTAGGCCGGATCCGGCTTGCCGGGCGGCTTGACGATGGTGTGGTTGTACCGGATGATTTTTTTTTCGCCGATGCTGAAGAGCAGGTTCTTTCCATTGTTGACGCACTCGACACCCTTGCCGAGACCGCCTCCGGCTTTTCTCTCGGAGGAGGGTAAGAGCCTGTAGCTGTGGGATGTGCCGGCCTTCAGCCCGCTGACGATCCAGTGAACGCGCCGCGTGTCCGGGTCGAGCTGAACCGCCACCGGCTTCTCCTTGCCGCCCTCAAGCTGCCAGAGCGAGAAGCTCTTTGAATCGCCGTAGAGCTTGCCGAGCTCCCAGGAGACCGGGACCTCCCCGTGCGCCTTGTCTCCGGCATGGACAATAAGCTCAACTGACTCGACACGGGCAGCCACAAGAAGCAGCGAAACAAAAAGAGCTCCACACCAGCCGGCGCGAACTCCACGAATGGAAGACTTCTTCATCATCAGACCCTCGCTGTTTGTTTTCGTATTTCAGACCGCCTGACAGCATACCACAGGGGAGGCTGGTGGTTCAGAGTCCGAGGTCTGCCGCGTTGAGAATCGAGGGGGCTTTCCGGGGCACGTCTCCCTCGAGGAAATGGTCGATCTCGCCGCTGTCTTCACAGCCATAGCCCTGCAGCACCGCCGCCACGTTGCAGGCCGCCAGCGTTGCCATCCCCTCGCGGGTCCAGGTTGTGGCGCTGGCGATATGCGGCACGATGGCGCAATTGGGAATCTCAGCCAGGCCCTCGGCCATCGCCGGCTCCTTCTCGAACACATCGAGCCCGGCGCGGAAGTCCGGGTTGGCCCTAAGGTGGTCAACAAGAGCCGCCTCGTCGATCACCGGCCCGCGCGATGTGTTCACCAGTACTGCATCGGTTTTCATCAGCGCCAGGCTCTCGCTGTTGACCAGGTGGCGGGTCTCAGGCAGCAGCGGGGTGTGCAGGCTGATGATGTCGCTCTCCCTGAAGAGCTCCTCGACACTCGCGGCCCGGCGACAGCTCAGCTCGCCTCCGCCATGGGCAGCGTTCAGCTCGCTGTAGCCGGCGAAGAAGCTCTCCAGCTCGGGGCGATCCTCTACATCCCAGTAGAGAACGTCCAATTCATGGCCGGGCGCCAGCATCTTCGCATAGGCCGACCCGATCCGGCCGGCGCCGACGATCCCCAGCGTGCCGCCCCAGAGCCTCTTACCCAGGAAGAGATCGGGAAGCCAGCCATCGTATTTCCCGGCGCGCAGGAAGACCTCGGCCTCGCCGCTTCGCCGGGCAGCGGCGAAGGTGAGAGCCACAGCCATCTCGGCCGTCGTCTCGGTGAGCACCCCGGGGGTGTTGCCAACAGCGATGCCGCGCGAGGTCGCCTCAGAAAGGTCAACATTGTCGAAGCCGACAGCGTAGTTCGAATAGGCTTTACCACCGGCCTGCTTCAGCGCCTCGAAGAGCTCCGCCCCCCAGGGCTCTGTGAGCTGGCCGATCGCGCCATCGCAACGCTCGCCCATTGCCTCGCGGATCTCAGCGGCAGAGAGAATGTCTCGCGAGGTTGAGATGGCGAGCTCACAGCCTGCGGCCGTGAGGACCTCGACCCAGCGCTCACCGGGCAGGTCTTTCGTCACCACGACGCGCAGGGCGCCGCCTTCGTTCTCGATTCTCCAGCTCATCTCGACTTCCCCTCCAGCCGGGTCCCGCTCAGCGCACCATCACCTGGCCGCCATCGACGACCAGCACCTGGCCGGTGATCCGCCGGGCGGCATCGGAGAGCAGGTAGACCACGGCACTCGCCACATCCTCGGGCTCAATCTCTTTGCCAAGGGGCGACTGCGCGGTGTAGTGGTCAAGGACCTCCTCCGGCTTGATCCCCTTCTTCTTTGCACAGGCCTTGATGTATTCCTCGTTCCAGATCTTCGAGCCCTTGAAGACATTGCCGGGGGCGACGCAGTTGACCCGGATCCCTTCACCGCCGAGCTCCATCGCCCAGCCGCGCATGAGATGGATCTCACCGGCCTTGGTGGCGTTGTAGGCCGAGTTCGACTTGCTGGCCTCGAGGCCGGACTTGCTGGTGATATTGATGATGGACCCGCCCGAGCCCTGCTTCTTCATGATCCTCACGGCCTCGCGGGCGCAGAGGAAGTAGCCGGTCAGGTTGATATCGAGGGTCTTCTGCCAGGCCCCGAGAGGAAAATCTTCCAGCGGGTAGGCCGGCGCGATCCCGGCCGCATTGACCAGGTAGTCGATCCCCTCGGTGGAAGAAACTGCGCTCCCGAAGGCCTCTTCGACCGATTTCTCATCCGTCACATCGCAATAGACCGGCAGGTAGCTGCCGGCCGGCTGCTCAGCGCTGGTCGCTTCGAGCGCCTCCCGGTCAACATCGAGTCCGACGACGGTGGCTCCCGCCTCGATCATAAAAAGGGAGATGCCGCGACCGAGGCCGCTGCCGGCGCCGGTGACCACTCCGACACGCCCGCTCAGCAGGCCCCCGGTATTCAGAAGGTGGCTCTCCTGGTTTTTTTTCTCGTCAGGCAATGTACTCGTCCTTCGCTGCTAGAGGGGCTCTTCAGATCTTCAGCAGGTCATCGAGCATTTCTTTTTCGGCTTCCTGCGACCACAGTCCCTCGCTGACCTCTTTCTCGACCTCGGGGGAGAACTTGACGAGCTCCGGCAGGTCCTGGATACGGGTCAGGGGCAGGTCGGGAAGCTGGGGGTAGAGGATCGTCTTGTTGGTGATCTTCCCCTCGGCCACGGCCTGGACTCCCTCGGAGCAGGCCTTCATGCCGACCACTGCACCGGCCGAGGCATTGGTGTCCATTCGCCCCTGCTCGGTGAGGCGGAGCACCTTCTCCATGTCGTCGATGCGGCTGCCGGAATTGCCGGTGATGGTGTGCTGGTCGTAGTGGATGTCGCCGAGGTTGAGGTCGCCCTCGCCGCGCTTGAGCCCGGCGAAGAGATTGAGCACCCCGTAGCGCTTGAGGAAGCGCCTGGAGTCGTTGACCACCGCGGCGATCTGGGCGCAGGCGACAATATAGTCGACGCCCCCCGGGGCCAGCTCCTTCATCCTGTCGTCGAAATCTTCATCCCTGGGGTCCCAGCACAAGAGCTCGATACCGGCTGCCTTCGCCCGCTCGCCGTAGCGCTTGCTGACAGCTCCAAGGCGCTCATCGCTGACATCGGTGACGAGGATCACCTCGATCCCGGGCGCCTCGCCCTGCTCCTTGAGCACGATGGTACGGATCAGGTGCATCTGTCCCATCGGACCTCCGCCGCCGAGCACCCAGCAGACCCGGTCCTCGGGCTGCAGGTCAGCACGCTGGTAGGAGGCCTCGATACAGGCCCAGGGCTCGACCAGCGAGGCCTGGGAATAGGCGATGTCTTCTTCGATCCTGATAAGGTATTCCTGCACGCGCTCGTCAAAGACACCGTACTGGATCATGCCTCCCCAGATTGCGTAACCGACGGCGGTGTCGTATTCGAGCATGTCGGCCTGAACGATGTAGCGTTCGCCGACCTGGAATTTCTCCTGCGCCTCCTCGCCAACGCCGACCACCGTGATGGAGATCTCATGGCCGGGGACGACCTTGTCGCGGACCATATCGTAGCCCTGGAGCCTGGGATGGTCCGGCCCGGTGTTGACGATCTTCACATCGGAGAAGCAGATGCCGTTAGAGTCGGAGCGAAAGAGGATATCCTTCGGCCCCATGACGGGAACCTCAATCTCCTCGAGATGAAAGCTCTCAAAGCCCTTGCCGGTCAGCTGCCAGACAAGCGTCTTGTCCGGAACCTCGTATTCGTGGCCCTTGTAGCGGGAGATCTTGCAGCCGGAGCCGTCAGTTTCTGTCGTCATGTGCAACCAGTCTCAAAATAGATGGGGGGCGTAACCGCGGATGAACCATTGTCGCCTAGTGGCCCGGAAAATTCAAGATGAGGACCCCTCTGAGGGTTCTGAAGGGCACCCCCGGCTAGCCGTGGCGCACCACCGGCTCCGGTAATTCCCTCGCGATCCGCTCGACCCCATAGCCGAAGCCCGGGCCTGTGAGGGTCGAGAGCTCGACCTCCCCGCCGCGGCGGGTGTAGAGCCCGGGATGAACCGCAGCCTCGGCCAGCGAGGCCTCCGGGTAGAACTGCATCGCGTTGGTCTCAACGCCCATGATGGTGCCGGCATGGGCTGCCAGCAGCACGTGGGGAACCTGGGCGAGCATGGGGTTGGTCAGGTCCTGCACCATCAGGTCCATGCCGTGCTGCTTCGCCCAGCACAGGCTCAGGAGCGCCCCGGTCTGGGTCTTGCAGGTCTTCAGCGCCACCCCGGTCCAGCCGAGCTCGCGACCGCGGGCGACCAGCTCCCAATCATGCGCGCTCTCATCCATGAAGAGCGGCTTGCGCCCAGAGACGCTGTGCACATCGATGCTGTATTTCTCGAGGTCATAGGGAAAGGGCTGCTCGACGTAGAGGATCATGTCAGAGATCTTCCGGTGCTCACTCTCCAGGCGGTCGAGGATCTCGTTCACATACTCCGGATCCTTGACCGTGCAGTTGAAATCTGTCGTCAGCCAGGGGCAGCTCCCCTTGAGGGCGAGCTGCCCGACGCTCACCAGGCGCTCGTAGTCCCAGGCGGCGTCATCACCACGCAGCTTGACCTTGAGGCAGCTCAGGCCATCGCGCTCGATCCAGTCCGCCAGCAGAACGGGATAGCCATCATCGGGCTCGGAGCCGTCGAGCTCAGAGGCATCGAGCAGGTCCTTGCCGCCAACGAGATGCCAGGCCGGCAGGCTTGAGGGACGCTCAGCGACGAGATAATCTGCCGGGTACTTCCCCTCGAAAACGGCACTCGACCCTGCCGCGTCGACCAGGAAGTCCGAAAGATCACGGCTCATGAAGTCTGCGTTGTAGGTCCTGTAAATATCGATACCGTGCAGGATGCCGTAGGCATCGTGAAGAGCCTGGTCAAAGAGCGAGCAGCAGACCAGGGCCGCGAGCCAGGGCATGGGCTCTGAATCGCCGCGCGCTGCATTGAAGGTTCCCAGCTCCGGCACCAGGACCTCCTGCTGGAAGTCCCTGCCCAGCTCCATGGGGTGGCCGCTGCCCGGGTATTCCGCCCACCTCTTCGCCAGCAGCTCGGTGAACTCTTTCAGCGCCTCGTGCCGCTCGGCATAGGAGAGCGCACTCGGCCAGACCCACTGCACGCTCAACGGGGTCTCGCCCC
>CAZTRG010000079.1:0-10819 GCA_964615885.1 uncultured Planctomycetia bacterium
TATTCTTCTGATGAGGCACCTGCTGAAGAGGCCGCCGCTGAGGAATCTGCTGTGGAGGCACCTGCAGAAGAGGCCGCCGCTGAGGAATCCTCCGAGGAGGCACCTGCAGAAGAGGCTGCCGCCGAGGATGCTCCTGCAGAAGATGAGTCCGGGGAATAATTGTTCCCCGGTTTTTCCACGGTGGTGCTTCCGGTGGGATAAAAATCCTGTCGAGCGTTGATTGTAAGTTGATGGGTGGCAAGGCCGAATCGGAGGGGTAATGAACTCCAACTGCCGATTGAAGAGTGAGCGGCCGGATCAAGCCGTATCTGCCAGTTTCTTTACGAGACTGCTGGCGGCGGCCGGGCTTTGTGCTGTCTGTTGTGCAGGGGCCCTGGCACAGGAGGAGCTTGAGTTACGGCCGGTCGATAACCAGGAGAGGGCCAGGAAGGCTGCCGGGAAAAAAGAAGGGGCCGGGGTTGCCGCCAAGGTCAGCCCGGAGGTCGCGCAGCTGATTCGGAAAATGCTTTCGGCTGGCGGGAGCGATCAGAAAGAAGCCGAGGCCAGGCTTCTTCGCATGGGATTGAGGGTTGTACCTGAGCTGAGAGCCTGGCTCCGCCAGGTCTCAGGCAGTACCGAGAAGGTCGAGATTTTGATGCGGAAGATCTTCAGGAAGGTATCTGGGGATAAGGATGCCGGCTCCCTGGTTTCACGGGAATCCTCGGCCGGGCAGTTTCTTGAACAGCGTCTCTTTGAGGCGATGGAACATCTTCGTTATGGCCGCTACCAGATGGCGCGAAAAATCGCAGAATCCATCCTGGTATTGGACAGGGATTCGCCACTTCGGTTTCTTTGCAGGCGTTTGATCCGGCAGGCTAAAGAGCGAAAGCTCAAGAAGGAGCTGGTGACACGGGTCGATGCCGGGGCTCTCGTCTACGAGGTGGGTGAGAAGCCTGAGATCTTCTTTCGAATTTTGAATAAATCAGGAAGCACGGCTCGTTTCGATATACAAAAGGGAATCGTGGGGGAGTTGTTCATCGGTTTTGACAGGTGTCATCTTGATGGCTCCCATTTCACCACCGGAGAAAGAGTGCCGCTGCGGATCAAGAGTGGCCAGCAGAAGGTCATCCTCAAGCCGGAAGAGGGCTGGGAATGTGCGATTGACTATAAACTTCCGGAGAATCTCCCGCTTCGCAGCGTTGCCTGCCGGGCCGGGTTCCGGGTTACCTTTCGTCCTTCGCGCTGGGAAATTGAAGGCGATAATGACGGCAATATCCCTCTGACCTCGGAAGAAACCGAGTTCTGGGTACTGCCTCCCGGGAAAAAGCGGAAATTTGAAGATCCCCTTAAACGCCTGAAGCTGGCTCTTCTTCTCAAGCAGAACGAAGATGTTTTTATCGCCGGCTGGTTTTGCGTCTGGGCCGGGAAAAAAGACCCGGAAATCAACAGTCGATTCAAAGGCCTGGTGATCGATAACCTTGCCGGCATCGATCCGGCGCTGAAGCCCCTGTTTTACGAGCTGCTCCGCCAATCCAGCGGGTTGAGCTATAAGAGCGATGAGGAGTGGAGCAAATGGTGGAAGGCCCAGGGGGAAAAGAAGAAGGGTGCGTGATTCCCTGTCTGGCGAAGCAGGGTGTTCTGTTCAGTCGTTTTCTTCTGCTGCCACCAGGACGCGGTTTCCCTCGATTCGCATCCGTCCGCTGAGACAGATCCTGATGGCTTCAGGGTAGGCCAGGCATTCCTGTTCAAAGACCCTTTCAGCCAGGCTCTCAGGGGTTTCCCCTGGCTCGACCGCGATGGCACGCTGGACGATAATGGGGCCCTCGTCATATTCATCGTTGACGAGATGCACCGTGCAGCCGGAGAGATCAGCTCCCGCTTCAATGACAGCCTGGTGGACTTTCATCCCATAGAAGCCCTTCCCTCCGAAGTCGGGGAGGAGTGAGGGGTGGATGTTGAGTACCTTGTTGCGGTAGTCCCCGGGGACCTCGTAATACCTGATGAACCCGGCAAGCAGCACCCAGTCCACCCTCTGTTCTTTGAGGATATCATTGATCCGGGCAGAGAGCTCGGAGCCGTGTTCCCTGTAGTCGAGGACCTCTGTCTGAATCCCGAATTTCTCAGCACGCTGAATCCCGCCAGCCCCGGCGTGGCTGGAGATGGCCACAGCGATCTCGGCCTGGATCGAGCCCTCGACGATGTTCCGGGCCAGGTTTTCAACTGTGCGCCCGCCACCGGAAAAGAGGACACCGAGGCGGGGAGGCGGGTTGTTCATGAATTTCAGCCGGGGAGCGGCTTGCTTCAGGGAAGGTCGCCGAGGTTATCGATTATTTTCCCGATGAGACCGTACTCAACGGCTTCTTCAGGGCTCATCCAGTAGTCGCGGTCGGTATCTTTTTCCACCTGTTTTACCGTGCGTCCACATTCCTCCGCGATCACGGTGTTGGCACGATGGCGAAGTTTGAGGATCTCCTCCGCGGTGATCTCGATATCGGAGGAGCGTCCGCGCCCGCCACCGGAGGGCTGGTGAATCATGATCCTGGAGTTCGGCAGGGCTACCCGGTTTTCTTTCTTCGCGCCGAGCAGGATGATGGTGCCTGCGCTGGCATTCAATCCGAAGGAGATGTTGTAGACGGGAGCCTTGATGAACCGGATGAGGTCAAAGATTGCAAATCCATCATCCGCCGAGCCGCCCGGGGTGTTGATGTAGAGCTTGATCGGGTCTTCTGACTGGGAGTCCAGCCAGAGCAGAGAGCTCATCACACGCTGGGTCAGCTTGGGAGAGACCTCTTCTGAGATGATGATCGTTCTCTCCTTCTTGAGGAGATCCATGGCGACCATGGGTGGCTTGGGAGACTTTTCTTCCTTCTCATCCTCCTCAGGTTCTTCGCTGTCGAGGAAATAAAGCGCCGGGTCGTTGTCTTGAAGATGGCTCATCTGTTTTCTCAGTTCTTTTGTGTTCCGGGGTTTGTATTTACCTGGCCTGCAGGCGGTTCCTGATGAAAGGCGCCCGCAGATTTCATATATCGTCAGAAGCCCCCCTGAAAGCAAAGGAAAACAGGGGGAAGAAACCAACCATGTCGCCGCATTATCGGGACCTGCTCCCGGTACCTTACTCTTGAAGCACCTCAGTTACCATTTTCAGCACTTCTTTTTCGGTGAGGGATTCCAGCAGGAAACATTTGTTCCTGGAGGCCGTACCGCTGTGAATACTGACAGTTGAACGCTTGATACCGAGGCTTTTTGACAGGACGCGAACAAGCGCGCGGTTGGCTTTTCCCTCAAGGGCGGGTGCGCAAACGGCTATTTTCAGGGCATCTGCGTAAATTCCGAGAATTTTGTTCCGGGAAGAGCCGGGCACGGCGCGCACCCGCAGGAGAACTCCCTTCTCCGTTTTACTGAGCTTGAGCTGCACTGCTTCGGCTGACCCACTCACAGCTGGAGCTCATTCCTGGCGGTAGATTGCACTTCCAACCCTCACCACGGTGGCGCCTTCTTCAATCGCGATTTCGTAATCGGAGCTCATTCCCATCGACAGCCCGGAGTTTACCGGCAGGTGTCCCGAAGAGATGAAGCGGTCACGAAGTTCACGCAATTCAGCAAAGTAAGGCCGGGAGTCTTCCGGGTCTTCGGAAAAGGGGGGGATGGTCATCAGGCCACTGATTCGCTCCCTGACCTTGCCGCATCCTGAAATACTGTCAAGCAGGGCGGGCAGCTCCCCTGCCGGCAACCCGGTCTTTGAGTCTTCGCCGGCGAGGTTGACCTCGACATAGATCTCCCGGACCGGGGTCGTGGGATTCTCAAGCCGCCTCTCAAGTTCAAGAAGCAGTCTCTGGGAGTCGAGGGAGTGAATCGAAGAACAGTGCTCCACGGCCTGCCGGACCTTGTTTCTTTGAAGGTGTCCGATGAAGTGTATTCTTGCATCCGCCAGGTCGCTGAGTGCTCGGTGCTTTTCTACAGCTTCCTGGCTTCGGTTCTCGCCAAAGTCCTCGATGCCCAGGCTGTGCAGCACCCGCATCAGCTCGGAGTCGACGTACTTGGTGACCGTAAGCAGGGTGATCTCTTTTTCTTCCCTGCCGGCCTTCTGCGCAGCTGCGGCCATGCGCTGCCTGCAGTCCTGGAGGTTGGCAGCGAGCCTGGACTCGAAGCCTTCGGGGAAATCAGCAATGGAGAGAGGGCGCTTGACCATAGGCGGGGGAGTGTTCCGATCCCGTTAATTCCGGCCGGTGTTGGTGATGCTGAGACAGTTCTCTCCGAAGAGGTCCTGGATCTCCTCGAAGAGCTCGAAGTCCGGCGTCACGTAGAGGCTCGGACTGCCCTCGACCCTGGTGGTGGAGTCCTCGCCGCTGGGTTCGACAATATAGACCGGGCATCTTCCATTGTGGTTTTCCAGCACGTTCTTGAGGTTGTACTTCAGCTTGTCAACGTCATCCCGTTCACGGGGGATGTAGATGCTCACGTCCCGGGTCATCAGCTCGGGAACCTTTTCTACCGGGATGATCCGGTCTACGCCGAATCCCTTGCCCGTCGCCCTGTTGTAGATTCTTCCGACAGCAAGGATGATCCGGTCCTCGTGGAGAAGCTCACCATACTGGTCATAGAGCTTCTGGTTGATGAAGAACTCCGTTGAGTTGTCCATGTCCTCCACGGCTGCTATCCAGAAAGGGTTTCCGGTTCTCCGGGCGACCCGCTTGTCGAGCTTGGTGATGAGGACACCCAGGCAGACCTCTGCGCCCTCTGGAATTTCGAGGTGCTTCTCAACGGTGGAGTTGGTGTAGTTCTTGAGAACCGGCCACCACTTCCTGAGTGGATGCCCACTGAGATAGAAGCCGAGACTCTCTTTCTCAAGCGAGAGCTTTTCGGATTCGCTCCATTCCTCCAGGGCCGGGTAGGACATGTCGGGTTCAGAGCCCGGCTCTCCGTCCGGGTCACCGTCGGCTGCAGCGGGAGTGTCGAAAACAAAAACCAGCTGCCCCTGCTCCTTGTCTTTGCGGGCGGTGGCGCCCCGCTTGAGGGCTATCGCAACAACCTCCATGAGCTGAGAACGTTTCTTGTCGAAGCAGTCGAAGGCACCACTCTTGATCAACTGCTCCAGCGCAGATTTGTTGATGGCGTTGCCTTCCACCCGTTCGCAGATGTCGAAGATGGATTTGAAGGGTCCCTCTTCGCGTGCGGATATCATTCCATCCACCACCTTGCCACCAAGGCCCTTGATGGCCTCAAGCCCGTACCAGATCCTGTTTTCAACAACGGTGAAGCCTTTTTCACAGGTGTTGATGTCCGGTGCCCTGAACTCGATACCCATGCGCCGGCACTCCTCGAGGTTCTCCACGATCTTGTCGGTGTTGCCCATTTCACAGGTCATCACAGCAGCCATGAATTCAGCCGGGTAGTTCGCCTTCAGGTAGGCCGTCTGGTAGCTGAGGATCGCATAGGCAGCGGAGTGCGACTTGTTGAAGCCATAGCCGGCAAATTGCTCAATCTGGTGGAAGATCTTCTTGGCCAGGTCCTTGGGAACCTTGTTGGTGACGGAGCCCTCGACAAACTGGTCTGTGAAGGCCGCCATGAGCTCTTTCTTTTTCTTTCCCATGGCCCGCCGCAGGGTGTCGGCTTCACTGAGATTGAAGTTTGCCATCTTGTTGGCTATGCGCATGACCTGTTCCTGGTAGAGGATGACGCCATTGGTCTCTTTCAGGATGGGCTCGAGGATGGGGTGTTCAGGTATCCAGTTTTCCTTGCCGTGTTTGCGGTCGACGTAGTTGTCGATCATGCCACCCTCGATAGGGCCGGGACGGTAGAGGGCGATGAGGGCGATGATGTCTTCAAACCTGTCCGGCTGGAGGTCCTGCAGGATGCGTTTCATTCCCTGCGACTCAAGCTGGAAGACGGCGGTGGACTCTCCCTTGCAGAGCAGCTCGAAGGTCGCCGGGTCGTCGAGAGGGACCTCGTCGATCTTGATCTCCTCGTTTCGAGTTTTCCTGATTTCCTTCACACAGCGGTCAATGATGGTCAGGGTCCTCAGGCCGAGGAAATCCATCTTCAGCATGCCAATGTTTTCGAGATCCTCCATGGACCACTGGCTGACCATCTCGACCTCGTCCTTGTCACCTTTCTTGCTGCCCTTCTTGTTCCTGTAGAGGGGGACCATGTCAATGAGGGGGGCATCTCCGATGACGACTCCGGCTGCATGAGTTGATTGGTGGCGGTTGAGACCTTCAAGTTTCATGGCGATGTCAAAGAGCTCCCTGATTCGCCCGTCCTTCTTCTTCAGGGCCATCAGCTCTTTGTCATCCTTGAGGCTCTTGCCGAGCTTGATGCCGGGGACCGAGGGGATCTTCTTGGCGATCACGTCAACTTCCGAGAGCGGTACGTTAAGTGCCCGGCCAACATCCCGGATGACGGCCCGGGCGGCCATGGTGCCGAAGGTGATGATCTGGCTGACCCTGTCTTCACCGTATTTTTCCCGGACATATTCGATGACCTTTTCCCTGCCATCCATGCAGAAATCGATATCAATATCCGGCATGGAGATCCTGTCTTCATTCAGGAATCTCTCGAACAGCAGGTCGTAGCGCAAGGGGTCGATATTGGTGATGCCCATGGCGTAGGAAACAATGCTGCCGGCTGCGGATCCACGGCCGGGACCTACCGGGATGTCGTTATCCCTCGCGAAGCGGACAAAATCCCAGACGATGAGGAAATAGCTTACGAAACCCATCCTCTTGATGATGCCGATCTCTTCTTCGAGACGGTCTTTTACCTCGTCATTCTCATCAAAGTCGGGATAACGCTCACGGCAGCCCTCTTCGCAGAGCTTGAGGAAATACCTCTCCTCGTCCTGTTCCTCCTCTTCGGCGTCGATATGAAAGGGCGGCAGGTGTGTCTTGCTGAAGTCGAGCTCGACATCGCACATCTCCGCAACCCGAATCGTATTCTCCAGGGCATCGGGGAAGTCGGCAAAGCGGCTGTACATCTGCTCCTTGTTGCGGAAGAAGAACTCGTCCTTGTCCATGCGCAGGCGGTCGTCATCATCCATCGTCTTGCCGGTGTTGATGCAGAGGTGAATCTCCTGTGCTCTTGAATCGTCCTGGTTCAGGTAGTGGACATCGTTGGTGGCAATCATGGGGATGTCGTATTCTTTTGCCAGGGGAGGGATCTTCTCCAGGATCTTCTGCTGCTCAGGAAGCCCGTGATCCTGGATCTCCAGGAAGAAACACCCGGGATCGAAGATCCCGTTGTATTCCTCGATCTCTTTTCTGAGAGCCTCCTCGCTGCCCATGAGGGCGATCCGGTTGATGGGGCTCGACAGGCAGGCGCTGGAGCCGACGAGCCCTTTGGAATACTGCCGGAGGATTTCCTTGTCGATTCGGGGCTTGTAATAGAAGCCCTCCTTGTAGCCAAGGGAGGAGAGCTTCATGAGGTTGTGGTATCCCTCGAGATCCCGGGCCAGGAGCAGGAAATGGAAATAGGCGCCGTACTCGCCTCTCTTCTGCTCGGTTCTTGCCCCCGGTGCAACGTAGGCCTCCATGCCGATGATCGGCTTGATGTTCTCCTCCTTGCAGGCACGGTAGAACTGGAGGGCGCCGAACATATTGCCATGGTCGGTCAAGGCCAGGGAGTGCATGTCGCAGTCCTTGGCAGCCTTGACCAGCTTCTTTACCGTGACAGCTCCATCGAGGAGGCTGAAGTCGCTGTGTACATGGAGATGAACAAAGTCTTTGGACATATCAGGAGATGGTTCTTCACTTTTTCGCTAACGGAGCCGGCTTCCTGGTTGCCGCAAAGCCGGAAATTCACCATGGGTGAGTACCCTCGTACCAGACGAAATAACCAAAGATCGGCCGTTAATTCCACGAAATCTTTTGACCGGGATCCCCGGGGTGCCGCGGTCGGTCGCGGCAGAGGGGATTGTATTTCAAATCAGGTTGTTTTCCCCGCGACTGCACGTACAATCTGCCCAGTGGACCCAGGGGTTGCCTGGCTGAGCCAGGCAGGTGGGTTCCAGGGCGTTGCCGGGTGCAATGTTCTGAAAGGGAGTTGAAGAGATGAAAGACAAGGCCTACCAGATTGCCACAGCGGAACACAGGTGCTGTTCCTGCGAAGTGGAGATTGACCCCGGGGGAGACTTCTATTCGACCGTCTGTTTCCTGGGCGAGGAGTTTGCAAGGCGAACCTATTGCACCTCCTGCTGGACTCCGGGCGATGAGTCGGCCGGCGATGGCGCTGCAGGCGACAGGCCTGCTGGTGACAGGCCTGCCGACGATTCGACTTCAACAGGAACAGGCAGCCAGGGGCAACCCGCCGGAGCAGCCCGGCCCGCGAATATTTTTGCGTACTGGCGCACCCGGAGACCCGAGGATGCCGGCGCCGAGGCGGTAAAGATCCGCTTTGACCCCCAGGTTGTTCTCGAGTTTTTCCGGGGGCTGGGTAATGAGGCCAGCGGGCAGGAACCCGGATCGCCGGAGGCCGGCTCCGGGGAGGCCGACGTCCAGCCGGGCCCCAGCGAATCTCAGCGCCGGGACCTGCGCTTCGTTCTCTCTTTGCTGTTGATGCGCAAGAAGGTCCTGCTGATGGATGGAACCCTGGTGCGGGCTGGATACGAGTGGCTGCAATTTCACGAGCGGGTGGAAAGCGACCGCTCCTACGAAATCGCCAATCCGGATCTGAGCGAGGATGAGCTCGAGCAGGTCAGGGATGCGATCGGCGAGCTGCTCCAGATGCAGGTCTGACAGCCGGTCTCGACACTCAGTTGCAGGTGTTTCCGCCTGCGCAGTCCAGCTTGTCCTCGGTGGGGTCGTTTCCGCAACCGGGGAAAGGAGCGAGCGGGTCAGCTCCACCTCGGAACATCCAGCTGAGCAGGAATACGGCATCGGTGATTCCGAGCAGGCCGGAGTCATCTGCATCTGCGCTGTCGAGGCAGCCGATCTCAGAGGACTGGAAGAGGTAGCCGAGGATGCAGACACCATCGCTGATGCTGTGGCTTCCATCTCCATCACAGTCACCACGCAGGAAGGTCTCGGCATTGGGAGAGGGGATGTAGGTGAAATCAAGCTCCTGTTCGGACCCGAGGTTGCCCGCGCCGGGGTTGAAGGCCCTTACCTTGACGAATCCGTTTCCGGGTGGAGTTACGACTGAGAGCACCTCTCCGGTAATGGCATCCTCTCCAATGTACTCAACACTCGGAGAGGGGACGCCATCGAACTCTATGCGCACGTCCTGGGCAAAATTATTGCCCATCACCAGGATGGTGTCTCCGCCTTCGGCGGTCCCGAGGTCTGGCTGCAGTGCACGCAACTCCGGACGGGGAATTGTTACGGTAAGGCGGTTTCGCAGCGTATAGCGTCCGGTCTCAGGGTGGACGATGGAGATCTCGGGCCGGCCCTCGAGGCTTGCATCCAGCGGGACGATGGCGTAGATCCGGCTGGCTGAGGTGCGGCGCACCTGGGGCGAGGGTATCTCATTGAAGAGGACTGTAAGGTCAGCGGTCAGGTTGGATCCCGACAGGCGGACCTCGACATCCGGGCCGTTCAGCTCGATGGTTCGTGGCCAGACCGAGGTGATCCTGGGGAAGGGGAAGCGGGGAGAGTTGTTGATGATGTTGCTGATGGCCCCGGGCCTGTTACGGGCGAATTGCTCCAGGCCCCGGATGGTGTTGTTCCAGGTATTGATCGACTGTCCGCTCATCTGGCATTCTTCGATCATGTCGCCGGAGATCTGGTCCCGGTGGCGGGCGATCTCAGAGAGGACATTGCCGCTGGAGAGTGGGCCGGCGATCCACTCGTTGAACTTGTTGAGAAAGTAATTTGCATAGGCAGGGCTTCTCATCAGGCTGATGAGCGGAGCGGAGATGCTCGCGCCGCTGTTGAGCGCGTGGCTGAAGGTGTCCGAGCTCCAGCCTCCAGGGCTTTTTCCCATGCCGAATTCAGCATCCCAGCTCAGGAAGATCCATTTTCCATCTGCCCGGCGAGGTCTTGCGGCGTACCAGTTGTTGTGCGGCCAGTCGTGGTTCTGGGCCCAGATATTGAGAATCATGTAGGAGGTGTAGTTCTCGAGATCGATCCTCTGCTGGGCACGCTCGTAGTTGGCCGGGTCGGTCATGTTTGTGCTGCGGAAGAAGCTGAGCATCGAGCTCCATTCCTGGGTGGTGCCATCGAGGGCATCATCCCCGGTTTTCACGACATCCCAGTTCTCTCCATCTTCGGGGAAGTAGGATTCGAAGAAATCCTTGTCCATACGCTCAACCACGTTGTAGACACCCCGGAAGCGCATGTTGACGAACATGTTGTACCAGGACCCGTGGGAGATAATGGCGCCCATATCCTCATGCAGGTCGCGGATCACCTGGTCGCGAATATAGGCGGCGTTGCCGCCGGTACGGAAGGCATCGTTGAAGTTCGATCTCAGGATCAGCTTGTCGAAGGATTCCACATCCGTGTCAGGGATGATGGGGTAGCGCAGCTTCGTGTCGCCGTACTGTCCCCTGAAGTAGGCCTTGTAGGCCTTCTTGGTATCAAAGCCCCCTCCGCGTCCGGCGCCACCGTGCAGGCGCATTCCGAAGCCGGTCTTGAGGTCCTGCTCACCGTTGGTATTGAAGATTTCCAGAAAGGATGCGACCTCTGAGCCACGTCCACGCCCACCGCTGTTGTTATGGACATTGGAATAATCGTTCGGGTTCATCGAGAGCGACAGGACGGGCAGGACGAAGTTTCGCCTGGTGATGAAAAAGCTCTCGGAGGTTGCCCTGAGGACGAGTCGGCCGTCGAGGTATCCCGCTGCCCGGATCACTGTATCCCTGGTGAGCCTGATCGGATTGCTATAGAGCGTGCTGCTGGTGGTGGGG
>CAZTRG010000080.1:0-14670 GCA_964615885.1 uncultured Planctomycetia bacterium
GAAAAAAAGGCCGCGTCTTCACCAGCACCTACGGCACCTCCAACGACATTGAGAACGAGGGCTACCGCCGCCTGCTCATCAACGCCTGCTTCTGGGCCGTGGGGATGGAGAAAGACATCAAGGCCGAGGCCGACGTCAGCTTCGGCGGCCCCTTCAACGGGACCTGGGCGCGCGGCAAGGGCCGCCGCAAGCCGGGGACGAAGCCGAGCGACCTCGCCGGCTGGGATTCGCCGATCGTCCCGATCCAGGAGAAGAGGAAAAAGAAAAAGAAGAAGGAATGATCAGATCGGGGGGTATTCACCCTTCGCAATACATTCCTGCGTAAACCGGTAGCTCTCAGCTGCCCCGTACCTGTCGATGAAAGCCGCGACCCCGGCTTCATCCTCATAAATGAGCTCTTTCCCGCTCACCTCCAGGTCGTAGATATTGAGGCTGCCCCGGACCGCGAAAGGCTGCAGCAGCCGGATGTCCTCCAGCACAAAGACCTTCGCATCCGGGTACCTGAGAATGCAGGCTGCCCCGGCATCGCCGTCTTCCATCTCGCGGCAATCGACCAGCCTGACCAGGGCCAGGGCGCAACCGGTGGGTTCGATCTCGCCCGAAGCGCTCGAGCAGATGAGCAGCTCCCCGCGGTAGCCGGTCGACCAGGTACGCGTCTCCAGGGTCTTGTAGCCGCAGGCCACCAGGTTCGCCCAGGGTTGCTTCAGGGAGATCGCCTTCAAAGGTCCCGGCCTCAGAACAGGAAGTAGCGCTGGGTCAGCGGCAGCTCGCTGGCCGGTTCGCAGGTCAGCTGGTCGCCATCGGCGGTGACCTCGTAGGTCTCCGGGTCGACGGTGATCTCCGGCAGGGCGTCGTTGAGGACCATGTCCTTCTTGCCGAGCCCGCGGCAATTCCTGACCGCCGCGATCTGCTTGCTGAGGCCATAGCCCTCCGCGGTGCCCGACTCCTCGCAGCTCTGGCTGACGTAGGCGATCGAGGTCGGCCCGGTGGCCTTCCCGAAGCTGCCGAACATCGGCCGCATGAAGACCGGCTGCGGAGTCGGGATCGAGGCGTTCGGATCCCCCATCTGGCTCCAGGCGATGACGCCGCCCTTGATCACCATCTCGGGCTTGGCGCCGAAGAGGGCCGGCTTCCACAAGACCAGGTCGGCAAGCTTGCCGCTCTCCACCGAGCCGATCTGCTCGCTCATGCCGTGGGCGACCGCCGGGTTGATGGTGTACTTGGAGACATAACGGCGAATACGGAAGTTGTCGTTGTCACCGGTCTCTTCCGGCAGGCGTCCGCGCTGCCTGCTCATCTTGTCAGCGGTCTGCCAGGTTCGCGTCACCACCTCGCCGACGCGTCCCATGGCCTGGGAGTCCGAGCCCATGATGCTGATCGCGCCCATGTCGTGGAGGATATCCTCGGCGGCGATGGTCTCGCCCCGGATCCTGCTCTCTGCGAAGGCGACATCCTCCGGCAGGTTCTTGTCGAGATGGTGGCAGACCATGAGCATGTCGAGATGCTCGTCGATGGTGTTGACGGTGAAGGGGCGGGTTGGGTTGGTCGAGCTGGGAAGCACATTGGGCTGCCCGCAGACCGTGATGATATCGGGAGCGTGGCCGCCACCGGCACCCTCTGAGTGATAGGTATGGATCGTCCGGTTCTTGAAGGCCTCGATCGAGGCCTCGACAAAGCCCGACTCGTTCAGCGTGTCGGTGTGGATCGCAACCTGGACATCGAGGCGCTCCGCCTCCGACAGGCAGCAATCGATGGCGGCCGGGGTTGTCCCCCAGTCCTCGTGCAGCTTCAGGCCGACGGCGCCGCCGGCGAGCTGCTCAGCGATCCCCTCCGGCTTGGCGGTGTTGCCCTTGCCGAGGAAGCCGAAGTTCATCGGGAACTCGTCGGTGGCCTGCAGCATCATGCGGATGTAGTTGCTTCCCGGGGTGCAGGTCGTGGCGCAGGTGCCGGTGGCCGGGCCCGTTCCGCCGCCGATCATGCCGGTCAGGCCACTGGCAAGAGCCTCGTCCACCAGCTGCGGGCAGATGAAGTGGACATGGGAGTCGATCCCACCGGCGGTGAGGATCAGGCCCTCGCCGGCGATGGCCTCGGTGGTCACACCGACAACCATTCCTTCATCGACGCCGTCCATGACATCGGGGTTGCCGGCCTTGCCGATCCCGGCAATCTGGCCGTTCTTGATCCCGACATCGGCCTTGAAGATTCCCGAATGGTCGACGATGAGGGCATTGGTGATCACGCAATCGAGCGCGCCATCCTGCCCGACCCCGGCGGCCTGGCCCATTCCCTCGCGCAGCACCTTGCCGCCGCCGAACTTGCATTCATCTCCATAGACCGTCAGGTCCTTCTCCACCTCGAGCCAGAGCGATGTGTCTCCGAGGCGGACCTTGTCGCCGGTGGTCGGACCGTAGATCTCTGCGTAATTGGATCTCTTGATTTTGTATCCCATGGAATCAACCCTCCTGGCTCGAGAAGCCCCTGTCGGAGATCTGCCCGAGCGCCGCGTCCCGGCCCTCATCGCTTACCGCTCCGTCAGCGAGATTGTTGCCGCCGCGGATCACCTTGTTGCCGCCGATCGCTACCAGCTCGACGGTCTTGGTGTCTCCGGGCTCAAAACGAACGGCCGTGCCGGCCGGGATATCGAGACGCATGCCGTAGGCAGCCGAGCGGTCAAAGCTCAGCCCCTTGTTGGTCTCGATAAAGTGGTAGTGGCTGCCGACCTGCACGGGGCGGTCGCCGAGGTTGGTCACCTCGATGCTGACGCCCTCGCGTCCCTCGTTCAGCTCCAGCTCGCCCTCGGCTGCCTGGCAGGTTCCGGGCAGCTGGGCATCCTCGTCCACCGTCCCGAAGACCTCGAGGTCGGGAATATCAAGGAAGCTGCCGTAGAGAGCCAGCTCGAGGTTTCCATTGTCCTCGACAACCGGGTGGTGAACGGTGACCAGCTTGGTTCCGTCCGGGAAGGTCCCCTCGACCTGCACCTCGGCGATCATCCCGGCAACACCGTCCTGCACCTGGCGGCGGCCGAGGAACTGCCGTCCGAGGTCCATCAGCTCGGCGACTGACTTGCCGTCGCGGATAAACTCCAGCAGCTGGGTGGCGATCAGGGCGACGCTCTCGGGATAGTTGAGGCGCACTCCCCGGGCCAGGCGCTTCTGCGCCAGGAAGCCCGCGTTGTGAAGCATGAGCTTCTCTATTTCACGTGGAGCTAAATGCATCGAAGGTCTCTCTTTCTTACCATTTTCGCGACCAGGGGCTCTCACCGATAAGCTCGGCAAGGAAACCCAGTTTTTCATCCAGATACCGCCCCACCAGCTCGGGCGTGGTGCCCATGACCCGCAAGGCGGCGCCGTGTGGAACCGGGCTGACCGCTTCAACGATCTCCTGGCCGGGTTCAAACGGCTGACCTGATATCATATCCAAAAGAGCACTGACGGCATCAACAACCTTCTCGCCAAAGAGCCCCACCACCGCGAGGCAGTCAAAGCCGCCGGTCTTGAATTCACTCCCCACCGGGCTGCGCGTAGAATCCAGCCGCAGCGATTCGCACAGCACCTGCTCATCCCCGACATGGACATCGAGGCGGCTGGAGTAGCTGCGAAAGGCCCAGCGCTCACCCCTCAGCCGCCGTCCGCTCGAGATCCAGTCGAGCACGACAAGGGAGCCGCCGGGCTCGAGATCGACACGCTGGTATTGCTCGTAGGCGGAATCGGCAAAACAGATGACCGGGTCCGGCGCCAGCACCAGGAAACCATCATCGGCGACCTTTGCCTGCAGCTCCTGGCGGCAGAACTTGTCGCCGGGACACTTGTAGACCTTGGTGGCCGACTGGGTGCCGAGAACGCAGGAGGCGCCCGGGCCGACCTTCACATCGAGAGCCACCTCGTCGCCGGCCACCAGGCCGCCGCCGAAGCTCGAGGTATAGACCCAGGCGGCATGCTCACGCGGACGCGGCAGGAGCAGCTTGAGCGGATTGCCGGCGCAGGCGCGGGTCACCACTGTCCTGCCCCCCACCGACGCCAGCTCAAGATTGCCTCGCACGGCGCTGGTCTCGGTCATGGCGGTATCAGACGCTCAGGTGCTTGCTGATGATTTCGTCACTGAGCTCCGAGGTCTCGCCCTCGGCGACAACCCTTCCACGGTTCAGAACGTAGAAGTTGTGGCCGAACTCCTTGACGAAATCGAGATACTGCTCCACCAGCACGACCGACATGCCACGCTCCTCGACCAGGCTCCTGAGAATCTCGCCGATCTGCTGGATGATATTGGGCTGGATGCCCTCGGTCGGCTCATCGAGAACCAGGATATCAGGATCTCCACACAGGGCGCGGCCGATCGCCAGCTGCTGCTGCTGTCCGCCCGAGAGATCGCCTCCCATCCTCCCTGACATCTCATGGAGAACCGGGAATAGCTCGTAGACATATTCCGGGATGCTGCGGCTCTTGTCCCGCCGCGCCTGCAGGGCCACCTTGAGGTTCTCCTCAACGGTGATGCGCGGAAAGATCTGCCTTCCCTGCGGAACGTAGCCCAGGCCCAGCTTCGCCCGAAGATGAGGCGCCATGGGAGAGGGACTCCCTGTAAGCCTGGATTTCGTGGTGAGATCGACCCCGTCTATCTGCAGGACCGATTCCGGCGACGGCTTCAGAATCCCCATGATGTTCTTCAGCAGGGTGGTCTTACCAACCCCGTTTCGGCCGAGGATGCAGGTCACCTTCCCGGTCTCCATCTCCATGTTGACGGAGTTCAGGGTCTGGATCGAGCCGTATGCGAATGAAAGATTCTTGATTGTCAGCATGATGAAACCTCAGCGTCCGAGATACGCCTCCTTCACCTCTTCGTTGGCCTGGACCTCGGCGACGCTGCCTTCAGCCATAACCTGGCCCTCGTTGAGCACGGTCACGTGGGAGTCAAGCAGCCTGACAAACTCCATATCGTGCTCGATGACGATGATGCTGTGCTCCTCGCGTGACTCAAGCAGCAGCTCGGCGGGCAGCACCGTCTCCTCATCGGTCAGGCCGGCGGCCGGCTCATCGACCAGCAGCAGCTTGGGGCCATTGAGAATCAACATGCTGATCTCCAGCCACTGGCGCTGGCCGTGGCTGAGATAGGCCACCTCGCGATGCTCATCATCGAGCAGCCGGACCCGCTCCAGCAGCGACCTGATGGAATCCTTCTCCCGGGGCGTGTTCCTGCTGCCGAGCGAGATCCCCTGGCGCCCCGGCAGGGCGAGGGTCATGTTCTCGTAGACCGTCAGGCTGTCGTAGACCGTCGGCGTCTGGAACTTCCGGCCGACGCCGAGCTGGGCGATGTCGGCTTCAGGTTCCTGGGTAATATCCGCCCCCTCGAAGAGCACCTGCCCGGTCGTCGGGCGGGTCTTGCCGCTGATGACATCGCAGAGCGTCGTCTTGCCGGCGCCATTGGGGCCAATGATGACCCGCAGCTCACGGTGACCGATCGAGAACTCGTTCACATCGAGGGCCTTGAAGCCATCGAAGAGCACCGTGATGTCCTTCACCTCCAGCAGCTCCCTGCCGACATCGACCTCCTGGGTGACGGACCGGAGCATGGCGATCCGGTCGAGACGCTTGCGCATCTCTTCAGCGGCCAGCCCGGCGGCGTCTTCATCGCTCTCCTCGAACCAACCCTCTTCACCTTCGGTGGCTCCGCCACGCTTGTCGGCAATCTTCTTCCATTTCTCCTTCGACCAGCCGCCAAACTGCTTCAGCAGGCTGGCAATCCCGCCCGGCAGGAGCAGCACGATCCCGAGGAAAACAGCCGCCAGGACGAACATCCAGTATTCAGGAACCCGGCTGGTGAGGAAGTTGTAGCCGTAATTGACCACCAGTGCGCCGATGACCGCACCCCAGAGCGTTCCTCTCCCACCGACGGCAACCCAGACGACCACCAGGATGGACTTCAGGGGCTCCATATTGTGCGGTGTGAAGATCCCCATCTGCGGGGCGTACATCATGCCGCCGAGCCCGGCGATCGCCGCGGAGAAGGAGTAAACGGCCATCTTGTACTTGTAGGGCTTGAAACCCGAGAACCGCAGGCGGTCCTCGTTGTCGCGGATGGCCACCAGGACACGTCCCATCCTCGAGCTGACAATGTAGCGGCACATCAGGTAGACCAGGATCAATAAGCCGAGAGTGATGAGATAGAGGTTGAACTTGACTGCATCCTCTTTCAGATCAAAACCGCGATACCGCAGCTCCGCCACCTCCTTCAGGGTGACCTTCGTCCCCCCGGCCTCTGAGATCACGAGGTCCTTGTAGTCCTTGTTGATGTTCACACCCCTCCAGGGAGAGCTGACAAGAACCGGCCCTTCCTGGTCCAGGCTGCCTCCAGGAGGAGGCCTGGTTCCATCTCTTCTTGCTGAGTCCTTGTACTTATCAAGAACCGATTTAACCGACTCAATGGTCAGAGAGCGCTTCTGAAGCTCTTCGGGCTTGAGGGTGATCTCTATCTTCTCCCGTCCACCGGTCACGATCCTCTCAAAGCGGGTGACCCCGTTGGTGCCGCCGAGCTTCATGTCATTGACCATGAAGACCGAGGCCGCCATGACGGTAAGCGCCTGGGTCAGGATCGCGAAGAACACGCCCTTGACTCGGCTGCGAAATACGAGGAAGCCGACAACTCCCGCCACCACGGCGGGAAGAACGATGGCCAGCACCGCGGTGGAGCTGAGCCACCAGAATGGTTTCCAGAACCAGGGAACCAGCCAGTCAGCCTCGGTTTCGCCCACCTTTCCCGGATAGACAACGAAAAGGCAGGCCGGCATTTTCCAGCCGGCGGCATCGACGCTTCCTTCCGGCCCGCCGTGATGGGCCAGGTACATCCCCATAGCGTAACCGCCGAGAGAAAAGAACAGCGCCTGGCAGAGACTCAACATGCCGGTATAGCCCCAGACGAGATCGAGCCCGATGGCGATCAGGGCGAAGCACATGTAGCGTCCCCACATGTTTACATCATCGATGCCGTAGACATCGTTTTTATAAAGCAGGGGAACCAGCAGGCCGAAGACCGCGATCAGGAAAAGCGGGAACTTCCACTCCAGGCGCCCGAGCAAACCGCTCCTGGGCTCGATGCTGATCAGCTTTCCATCAGACATCGGCCAACCTCCCCTTGGGCGGGAAAATTCCGGCCGGACGCCACTGGATGAAGGCGATGACGAGCACCAGGATCAGGACCTTGCCCCAGGTCACCGATGCCGTCGACTCGGGGAAGAACCAGCCCAGGAATGGCTCGAAGACCTTGTTGAGCACACCGATCCCCAGCCCGGCAGCAATCACTCCCATGAGCTCGCCAACACCGCCGACAACCACCACGAGGAAAGAGTCGACAATGTAATTATTTCCCATGTCGGGTGAGATCCCACCAATCAGGGTCAGGGCGCATCCGGCAAGGCCGGCAAGGCCGGAGCCGAAGGCAAAGGTCATGCTGTCGACAAGCCTGCTGTTCACTCCCAGGCTGCGGGCAGTAGCACGGTTCTGGGTCGTCGCCCGGATCAGGAGTCCCATCCGCGTCCGGCTCATCAGGAGATAGATCAACAGGACTGCGAAACCGGAGAAAAAGATGATGAACACACGGGCACTGGCGAGCTCGAAATCCTGGAACAATTCAAAGCTGCCGGTCAGTTGCTCGGGGGCATTCACTCCGTTGTTGTCCCCGTAGATCAGGCGCACGCCCTGGACCATAGCAAGCCCGCAGGCGTAGGTCGCCAGCAGCGTGTCGAGGGGCCGTCCATAGAGATGGCGTACCACGAAGAATTCGATCAGGATTCCGAAGATGGCCGCGGCGAGAAACGCTGCCGGGATCGCGAAAATAAAATAATGATTTGCCGGGTTGTTCCCGGTGTGGCCGAAGAGGGTCATCACCTCGAAGGTAGCGTAGGCTCCCACCATCATCAGCTCGCCGTGGGCCATGTTGATGACGCCCATCAGTCCGAAGATGATCGACAGGCCAAGGGCCATCAGGATAAATACCGACCCCATCGAGAGGCCGTTGAAGACGTGCTTGAGATTACGCACGATACCCTGGTAGCCCTCGATCTCCTCGATGCTCACGCGGCAGGCAGCAGCAAGGGCGGGGCTGGTGTCTTCTTTCTTCGCGAGATCTTTCAGGGAGCTGAGGCTCGACTCGCTCTGCAGCTCTCCAAGCTCCTTGACGGCAGCCAGGAGAGCCCCATCATCCAGGCCGGGCACATTGCCGCTGATAAGGATCTGGCAGACACCCGTGCGAGCCATCCTGTGCACTTTTTTACTGCGCGCGGAATCTTCGGCAAGTTTTTCAAGCGCCGGGAGGAACTCCGCCCTGCGGCTGTTGCCGCATTTCTTGGCGGCCTCCAGGCAGACCGACTCTTCAGGAGAGGACATCTTGAGCTGGTCCTCGGCTCCCAGAACGGGCCTGCGTAAACGCCGCGGGGCACTGACCTCCTCGAGGTCAGCCTTGGGCGCGGTGACAGGTTTTCCATCAGCAGTTAATTCAGTTCGCAGGATGTGGTCCTTTAAAACGGCAACACCATCCTCGAACCCATCGACCAGCACCAGGCGGTCCTTCCACCTGTAGATGCTCTGCCCTTCCCGGAAACCCTTAAGGAAATCCACAATCCTGTAATCGCCCGTCTTGACAAGGTCAGCAAGGGCAGCGGCAGCCGCATCCGCATCACCTCCGGTGAGTCGGCCGATCGCATCGTGAACTTCCGGGCTGGCTGGACCTGAGCGCTCCTCTACAGGTTCCGTCTCCGTACCACAGCCGGCTAAGGCCAGCAGGGCCAGGAAGGCGAGAGAACTGAAGAATAGATTCCTGAAGCCAGGCATTGATTCGTTACGGGCCCCGCAAAAGGGAACCGCCTTAAAAAAGAAAAAGAATCAGCCTGTCTAGCAGGTCTGATCCACCGCACCACCGGGAGAAAAAAGAGGTGCCGGCCCCGCACCACGTGTGCAAGTGCGGGACCGGTCCAGGGGCACACAGAATGTCTGCCAGGTGCAGCCCCCGGCAAGCCGGGAGCTGCATCCGGCAAAGAAGAAATCCTAGCCCTTACTTCTTGGGACCACCGGTCGGAGCCGGGAAGTCCCCATTCGGCCAGAGGTAAGAACTGTAAGAGTCAGGACTGACCAGTCCCTTGGACTGGTGAACAATCTTGAACTGCCCATCTTTCAGGATCTCACCAATGTAGACAGGCTTCAGCGTGTGCTGGTTATTCGGGTGCATCGATTTCTTGCCACCAGGGGCATCGAACTCGAGGCCATAGACAGCCTGGCGCACCTTGTCGACATCGAAACTTCCGGCCTTCTCAACCGCAGCCTTCCAGACGTAGACGCCGAAGTAGGCAGCCTCGATCGGGTCATCGGTGACCCTCTTATCGCCTTTAGGAAGGTTGTTCTTGGCGCAGTAGGCCTTGAAGTTCTTGACGAAGGCCTGGTTCGCAGGCGTATCGATGCTCTGGAAGTAGTTCCAGGCCGCAAGGTGTCCCACCAGCGGCGGAACGTCCATGGCAAGCAGCTCGTCTTCAGCGACGGAGAAAGCCATGATCGGACATTCTGCCGAGCTCAGGCCCTGGCTGGCGAACTCCTTGTAGAAAGGAACGTTGCTGTCACCGTTGATCGTCGAGAGAACACAGGCGTCTCCACCGGCGGCGAACTCCTTGATCTTACCGATAATGGTCTGGTAGTCCTGGTGGTGGAAGGGGGTGTATTCTTCCCTGACGTTCTCGTCGGGAACACCCTTTGACTTCAGGTAGGCCTTCAGCACCTTGTTCGCCGTCCTGGGGAAGACATAGTCAGTCCCGAGGAGATAGAACTTCTTGGAGCCGACCTCTTCCATCATGTACTCAGCAGCAGGAACGAGCTGCTGGTTGGGGCTCGCGGCGGTATAGAAAACGTTCAGCGACTGCTCTTCACCCTCGTACTGGACGGGAAAGAACAACAGCTGGTTGTATTCTTCAAAGACCGGCAGGCAGGACTTACGGCTTACCGAGGTCCAGCAACCGAAGGTGACCGCCACCTTGTGGGTGTTGATCAGCTCTTTTGCCTTCTCGGCGAAGAGGGGCCAGTTACTGGCAGGGTCGACCACCACGGGCTCAACCTTTTTGCCCAGGACACCGCCCTTGGCGTTGATCTCTTCAGCGGCCATCAGGACGACGTCCTTGAGAGAGGTCTCAGAGATCGCCATGGTGCCGGAGAGTGAGTGAAGGACACCGATCTTCACGGTATCGGCGGCCGCAGGAGCTTCTTTCGCAGGAGCAGCTGTTTCAGCAGCGGGCTCAGCAGGCTTCTCAGCAGGCTTCTCAGCAGGAGCAGCTGGCGTTTCCGGAGCTTTAGTCTCTGCTCCACCACCTGCATCTCCACCACCGCCACCGCAACCGTAAACACCGAGTACCAGTCCCAAGAGGACTGCAAGGAAGATCCTCCGCATAGCTAACTCCTTACTTATATTAAGCTTACAAAACCCAACCCGAAAGACACAGACACAGCACTCCTACAGGCGCACATTTGGACCTAAATGGCGCTAAAAACAACTCCCCAGGACGCTTCCGGTTTCACCCGGATAAACCCACGATCAGAACTGGAACTGAGCTCCGATTCCGAAGGTGCTTCCGCCCAGATCAGAGTCCGAGTACTCAACGGAAAGATGGGCCTTGTGGCCATCAATCACGTACTGGACACCGAGGGAGAATTCATCGTCGACGCCGGTGTCACTGACACTGACATAGGGACGAGGCTTACCGGACATGGGTCCAATGGCGATCTCGTTGCCGAGCAGGAGACCGACGAAGACCGAGTACGGGTTCTCGTCACTGTCATTGTCGTAGTAGGCCGCATCCAGGGTGACCGTACCCATATCGAGATTCTTCTCGATCAGGAGGTCGACGTTGGTAGCGTCTTCATTACCAAGCCCGCCGTTGGTATTGGTACCGCCACCGGCGCCACCATCACTGTCACTCTGGAAGGAAAGGCCAATCGCGAAGATTTCCTTCTCACCAAAGTAGGTGCTGGCATTGTAGTAGCCGGGCTCGTCATCCCAGAGGTTGAGAACCACGCGAGCGGCGAGGAGCTGCCCATCAGCGGCTGCGCCATCAAAGATACCAATGGCGTACTTGAGGTTGATTCCACCGGTGGGAAGGCTACCAGAGATAGCGACACCATCGTCGCGTCCAGCATGCTGGTTCCCGTTCATGTAATAACCGGAAGCACTTGCCAGGCCGTTGTTGCCGACATTGCCGTAATACGGGCCACTCAGGTTGGCACGATCACTGGGAGCGAGGAAACGTCCGGCCCAGAGGCTGACATTGTCGCTGAGACCGATCTTGGCGACCGCATCGAGAAGGGTGACATCGGCATCGCCACCAGTATTGGTGTTAACCTCAATATCAAGCCAACTGTAAGCTGACGCGTTGATGTAAAGACGCGTATTGTTAAAACCGTAGCTGTCATCATCGTCACCCCAGCTGACACCTGCACGAAGTCCGCCACCAATGCTGACACTGGGCTTGAACTCATCCTGGGCCGTGGCCTGGGTTACGACGAATGCACACGCTACTGCTGCAAAAAGAACTCTGGTTGTCTTACTCAAGACAGCACCTCCATTAAAAAAATTTGCCAGGCAAGCCGAACTCTTAACATTCGGAATCCGATCCGCCTGAACTTCCAAACTGACTGAACTTCTCAGCCGTAAAAATACAAAACAGGAACTCTCTCAAAACCCTCTAGCAGGATTCCAAAAGAACTAAGCCGTAACAGATTGCAATTGCCGTGCCACAGAAACTCGCTAATACTTTTCTAATGACTGCGAACCCGGCTGAATACAACCTTCCACCAGCTACCCTGTTCCTAAACGATTACTGAAACAGGTCTTAACTGGAGGTAAATAAAGTCAACTAATGGTTTTCAGCTATTCGATTGACCTCCTTTCGAGAGTCTTTCCCAGGACTGCTTAGCCCTGGCTGCACAAGAAATGAACTACATGAATGCCTTATTCAGTGCAGTTGCATATTTGCTGTGCAAAAAGATTCGGGCAGGCTCTGCAAAAGGTCCTGATTTACAGAGAATCTTGACGAGCGGGCTTTTCAGCCAGCATAATCCTTTTTTCGTTTTTAAAGATCGATCCAAAGAACAAAGGGTGTCGCTTAAGTTGTCTTCCTCAGATTGGCTCGCCTGGCAAATTATTGATTCCGCCTTCCCCGCCGGGAGCTTTGCTCATTCCGCAGGCCTCGAGGCTGCCTGGCAAAACGGCCGGGTAAGAACCGAAAAAGAATTGCTGGCCTTCACCGAAACCAGCCTGGAGCAGGCCGAATTCGGCCAGCTGCCTTTTGTCGTTTGCGCCCGGAATGAACCCGGCACCTTCAGCCAGCTTGACCGTCTGTGCGATGCCTTCCTGAGTAATCATGTCGCCAACCGCGCCAGTCGGCGCCAGGGGGCCACCCTCCTTGCTACCTGTGAAACTGTCTACCAGGATTCCAAACTCACCGAATTGCGAACCAGCATATCTGAAAACAACCTCGCTGGTCATCTTCCGCCGGTATTCGGTCTTATCTCAAACATCCTGAACATCGAAGGCCAAACCGCTCTTCGAATCTACCTCTATTGCCTCATCCGTGGTATTTTGTCAAGTGCTGTCCGGCTAGGGGGAACAGGACCGCTGCAGGCACAGATCATTCAGCGAAAAGTCTCACCACTGGCTGAAGACATTGCAGGCCGGAGCCTGGAACTCGGATTGGACGACCTGGCCCAGACCGCTCCACTGATTGAAACCCTGCAGGCAAATCAGGACCGCCTCTACTCACGACTATTCCAGAGCTGAAATCGAAACGGAGCCATCAATGAGTACCTCTCATTCCCACGACCACGACCATTCACACAGCCACGAACACTCCGATGGCCATGACCATTCCCATTCCCATGATCACACCGGGCATGGACACACGCACGAGCACATGGAGCACCCGGGAAATTTTGATGAGCGCCAGCTGCCTACGACCGGCAGAGATTACAGCCGTCGCGCCTTCACCATCGGGGTTGGTGGACCGGTCGGCAGCGGCAAGACAGCCCTGCTGCTTGCGCTCTGCAAGGAATTGAGGGAGCGCTTCAGTCTCGCAGCCGTAACCAACGACATCTTCACCCGGGAGGATGCCGAGTTCCTGATCCGCAACGAGGCCCTTGAGCCCGACCGGATCGAGGCTGTCGAGACCGGCGGCTGCCCGCATGCAGCCATCCGGGAGGACGTCTCCTCAAACCTGCTTGCCCTCGAAGAGCTCACGGCGAAGATCAATCCCGACCTGCTCTTCTGCGAATCTGGAGGGGACAACCTCGCAGCCCACTTCAGCCGCGAGCTTGCTGACTACACGATCTATGTCATCGATGTCTCAGGTGGAGACAAGATCCCCCGAAAAGGAGGCCCCGGAATTACCCAGTCCGACCTCCTGATCATCAACAAGACCGACCTGGCCGAGGCGATCGAGGCCGACCTCTCGGTCATGGAGCGCGACAGCGCAAAAATGCGCGGTGATGGCCCCTTCCTGTTTACGCGGGTCAAGCACGGCGAAGGCGTCAGCGAGATCGTCGACCACGTCCTGAAGGCGTGGGAAAAATCGAAATCAAATGATGGAGCGGAAGCCTGAGCTTCTCACGCCCATCGCCTTCATCTCCGGGCAGGACAGGTTTGAATTAAGCTCGAAAACCCAATGCAACCTGCAAGGTCTTCCGGGGTTAATGTATAATACCCGGCTTCGCAAAGAGTTCTGCTCCAGCGGAGCCCACTCTTCTCTGAAATCATTGAAACAAATTCTGACCATTCAAAAACCAGGCAGTAGTATGACCAGCAATATCCTGCGCATCACCACGATTCTCTTTCTCTTCACAGCCTTCCCGGGCCAGCCGGCCTGGGCCCAGGGTGAGCGGGGCCGACGCGAAGACCCCTTTGACCGCGAGGAAATGATCAGGCGCTTTGATGCAGATGGCGATGGAGAGCTGAACAGCGCTGAGCGCGAAAAGATGCGTGACTTCATCCTCAACTCCCTCCAGGAACGCCCCGAAGGCAACCGCCCGCCCCAGCCGCCCCAGGGAGCTCCCGGTGGTCGTGGAGCGGGCCCCGGCAGGCAGGATCTCAAGGTCGTGGCCCGGTTCGATAAAGACGGTGACGGCAAGCTCAACGACGAGGAGCGAGCCAAGGCGAGGGTCTACGTCAAGGAACAGGGCAGCAGCAACCGCCGGCGCGGCCGGCGCCCGGGAGGCGGCGGAGAACCGCGTGAACGGAACCCGGGCAAACCTGAAAAGCTCACCCCGGCCGATGTGAAGAACTACCCCGGCAAGTCACTCTACGACACATCCATCCTGCGGACGATCTTCATCGAATTTCCCGGCGAAGACTGGGAAACCGAGCTCGCCGACTTCTACAGAACCGATGTGGAGATGCCTGTCGACATGACTGTCGATGGCAAAGAGTACAAGGGCGTCGGAGTTCAGTTCAGGGGCAACTCATCCTTCTTTGGAGTCTCCGCCGGGCAGAAGCGCTCCTTCAACATTCGAATGGAATACGGTGAGTACTAGGGGCTCTACGGCTTCTAGACCCTCAACCTCCTGATCTGCCACTCCGACCCATCCTTCCTGCGCCATGTTCTCTATTACCACTTCACCGGCCGCTACCTGCCGACCTCGATGTCCAATTACGTCAAGC
>CAZTRG010000081.1:0-43401 GCA_964615885.1 uncultured Planctomycetia bacterium
AAGCTCACGATTCAGCGGCGAGATCTCGTATTCAAAATACAGCGGGTGGCGCTCATCCGGCCACAGGAACACCTCGAAGACATCCTCGAGCCAGAGGTCCATGAAATCTTTTTTCATCGTCGCCGAGAGCCACTCATCGCTGCCGGAGAAGAAGCAATAGAGACCTGTTGAGGAATAGACCATCTTGAACCTCGAGAAATAGGTGTGGCCGCCCTTTTCCTCCCTCTTCATCTCCGCCCATTTCGCCTTCTGCCAGGCCGCAGCACCTCCACTGCCGGTCACCTCGAAATCCTTTACCTTCGTAAGCTCGTAGACCTTCGCCGCCTTCTGTGCATTGGCAAGCTTGATGGCCGGGGAGCCCACCCGGACCGAATGGAGGCTGGAGCCCGCTTCGGTCTCCAATGGAGCCCGGGCCGGGAAGACCAGGTACCAGGAGAGGACCCCCGCGGTGGACAAAACTGCGAGGGCTAGAAGAACAGAAAGTTTCATGGTGCTTGGCTCCTTGAAGTAAACGGCTTCCTTGATTTCGACCTGTCGCTCTTTTACTTCATCCGGACCTCGGTTAATCTGGACCGGACTGACAGAGGCCAGGCAGGTCAACCGGAGAAAAAACGTGAGCAAGCTCGATCCTGAAACCAGGGAAACCATTGTCCGAATCATCAAAAGCTGTGTCTACGGTGATCTGGCAAGCATCTGCCCGGTGGAGAACAGTCCCAGGGTCCGCCCGGTCTGCGCCTTCCTGCAGGATGACCTCTCCATACTCATTCCCAGCCATTCGGAGACCCGCAAGATTGCCGAGCTGAAGGCCAACCCGAAGGTCGAGATCTGTTTTGTCGACAGCGAACACTGGCAGGTACGGGTCAGCGGAACGGCCGAAGAGGTCAGCGATGCCGAGGTGAAGAAGACACTGATCGAGACCACCCTGAGCCCGCAGCTCTGGCGGGGATTTTTTCCCGGCGGCGAGACCGACGAGCGCTTCGTGCTCTACCGCATCCTGCCGAAATCCTTTGAATGGATGAAGGAATGGGAGCTGAGCTACCGCAGGGTCGAGCTCTGCGACCGCCTAGGCGGCCGCGTCCTTGAGCATCTGCACAAAGGCCTTCAGCAGGGGAGTGTTGTCGTGCCAGGTCCGGGCGGTGACCAGGTTGCCGTCGACCACAGAGGCTTCATCGACATAGGTCGCTCCACCCTGCTCGACATCAAGAGCACACTTGGCGACCGTGGTGAGCGTTCTGCCGCTGATGCAGCCGGCGGCAGTGAGAATCTCTACTCCGTGGCAGAGCGCAGCCACCGGCTTGCCCGCCTCGAAGAAATGGCGGGTTATCCGAAGCAGGTCCTCGTCGTAGCGGAGATATTCCGGTGCCCGGCCACCGGAGACAAACAGGCCGGCGTATTCTCCTGGATCGACATCCCTGAAGGCGACCGTCGCCTCGATGTGATAGCCCGGGCTCTCGCGGGTAATGTCCCATTGCGTCCCTGGCGGGATCTCGTGCATCACCATGTGGTAAGAGCGGGCCTCGGGGCCGGCCACCACCACCTCGAAGTCATCCTCGGGCAGACGAAAGACCGGGTACATGGTGTCCAGCACCTCGGTGGCATCTCCGATCGGAAGCAGTACCTTCGGCATGAAAATTCACTCTCTGCAAAGTTTTCGGTCCTCAACAATGCCGGCGACAAGACCAGCGAGCCGGGTTATTGTAACCAAAAGTCCTGTTTCGGTCTGTCCAGGATCACGCATCATGGGTCATTCTTTTTTCAGCTGTGACTGGGGAACCTCCAATTTCCGCCTGAGGCTGGTTGACGCATCCTCCCTGGAAATAGCCGCGGAGGTCCGCAGCGATGTCGGCATCGACCGACTGGAGGGCAGCAACCAGGAGCGCTTCAGCCGCTATCTTGTCGAGCGTCTCAGCGAGCTCCCGGGAGATGCGCTTGCTCCTGCAGGCGAGACCCCCCTGTGGATCTCAGGCATGGCCAGCTCCTCGATCGGCTGGCAGGAGCTCGACTACGCCGCGCTGCCCTTCTCCCTCGATGGCAGCACGGCGCTTGTCGCCGACCTGGGACCACTGGCTGAAGACCTTCCCCACCCGGTCCGCCTGGTCTCCGGCATCAGCAGCGCCAATGAGATCCTGCGTGGAGAGGAAACGGAGGCCCTGGGCCTGCTCGACACCCTGGCACTGGCAGGAGAGGAGCTCCTGCTCATCCTCCCCGGAACCCACTCAAAGCATCTCGGCACCCGCGGTGGAGAGATCATCTCCATGCAGACCTTTATGACCGGCGAGCTCTACTCCGTCCTCAGCCGGCACAGCATCCTGCGCCACAGCGTCGAGGAGCCCGCCAGCATCGATGGGCTCGAAGATGCCTTCCTCGAGGGTGTCCATTCCGGCTCCAGCAAGGGGCTCTCCGGAAGCCTCTTCACTGCCAGGACTCGGCAGGTTCTGGATGGGAAGACATCGCAAGAGAACGGAGCCTGGCTGAGTGGCCTCCTTCTCTCGGCCGAACTTGAGCCGGCACGCAATGAGAAGAACCGGGTCCTGGTGGCTGCCGGCGGACTGCTCGGCAGCATGTACCTGCTGGCCGCTGCCGAGCTTGGCATCCAAACATTCGAAGCCATCGACGAAAAGGTGCTGGAGCTCGCTGCGCCGGCCGGGCATGCCCTTCTTCAAAGAGCCCACCGGGGAGCGCTGTCTTGAAAAACATCGAGATCAAAACTCCTCTCAGCAAGCGCCCGGAAACCGAGAAGAAGCTGGGCTCCATCGGAGCCCGCCTGGAGTGGACAAAAGAACAGGCCGACACCTTCTTCAAGGTGCCCTCCGGCTGGCTGAAGCTTCGCGAAGTGGAAGACGACCCTGCCGAGCTGATCTCCTACCGGCGCTCGGTAGAAGATTCCGGCCCCAGGGAGTCGGAATACAATATTTTCCGGCTGCAGGATGCCACCGAGCTCAAGCTGGTCCTCGAACAGTCCCTCGGCATCCTCGGACGGGTTGAAAAACAGAGGTCCCTGTGGCTCTGGCGCCATACCCGGGTTCACCTCGACCAGGTTCACGGCCTCGGCGACTTCCTCGAGCTTGAGACCGTCCTCTCCGGAATCAGCCCCGCAGAAGGAACCGCTGAAAGTGAAGAGGTGATCGGGCTGCTCGAGCTCGACAGGAAGCTGTTCATTTCTGTTCCCTACCTGGAATTGCTGCAGGAAAGCTGAGGCGATCCGGGGCCGAAGAAATAGCCCGTTTTGAAAAGGACCCAGCCGAGGGGAACAGTACAATACCAGTCGGCACGGCAACCCGGCCTGCCGCCCTGTTGAGCTCCACCCCTTTTTTTGCGGAGGTCCCATGAGACCCGCCTTCATCACTTGCCTGGTCCTGCTGCTCTTTTCTTCGACTGAGACCTTCGCGGAAGACTTTGAGAAAACAGAATACAAGGCCGACTCCGGGCGAACCCTTCAGTACGCACTCCTGGAGCCGCAGAAGGTGGAGGCCGAAAAGAAGTATCCCCTGCTTCTGTCCCTGCATGGAGCAGGCGGAAGAGGAAACAAGCGCTGGGAACGCAACTGCTTCGCCAACAAGGTGCTTTCCGGCAAAGAGATGAGAAGCAAGTACCCCTGCTTTATCCTCGCTCCAACCGTCAGCAAGCAGAGCTCCTGGAAGAGCGAATCGATGGATGATGTTCTCGAGCTGGTGGGAAAACTGCTCAAGAAGCTGCCGGTTGACCCCGACCGCGTCTATGTGACGGGACAGTCGATGGGCGGCGGCGGCACCTATGAGGCCCTGGCCCGCAAGCCCGGGCTCTTTGCCGCCGGCGTGCCGGTCTGCGGCGGCAACAAGGTCGAAAACGCGAAGAAGATGGCCTCCATCCCGATCTGGGCTTTTCACGGCGAGAAGGACCGCGTTGTACACGTAGAGCGCGGCCGCGAGATGATCGAGGCCATCAAAAAGGCCGGCGGCAAGCCGCGCTACAGTGAGCTGCCCGGGGTGCGCCATAATTCATGGACTCCCGCCTACAAGAACCCGGAGCTCTGGAAGTGGCTGTTCGCCCAGAAACGAGCGAAGGCAAAATCATCCTGAGTGCCCACTTGCCCCGGGAGACAAGCGCCGACACCTGTTAATCAATCGGGGGGAAGCCCTTCCACGGCGCAAAGAAATCGCCTGTGAAGGGAGGGTCAACTCTCCTGGGACGGGCCCTCGCTGCTTTGCGGCGATGAAGCTCACGCAGTTCATCTCGGCGCTCCTGGATCCTGAAGAAAGAAACATCCAGGGTGCGAAACTCAGCAAGGAGCGTCTCCTGTTCCGACTTGTTAAGTTCTTCTCCGGCATAGACCCTGATGCCCGCAAAGCGAAGAGCCTCGATCCGGTCGCGCAACCTTCCCTCGCGGCTCTGGCACGAGCCCTGGAGCAATGCCAGGGCAACCAGGGCCAGTAGACCAAAGCGCTGGAAGGTCATCTTTGTACAAAGGCCTCTATTTTCTGCCGTGGATCCTCTCCCCGGCCGAGGGCATGCTCTTCGCAAGCCTCGTAGACAGGCTTCAGGTCCTTGTAGAGCGCCACGAGCTCCGGATCGGGCGAGATCCTGCTCTCGGCGACGGGCTGGGCAAAACCGGCGATCACTTCCTCCCAGGAGATCGATCCACCGGCGGCTTTATCATCGGCATGGTAGGCCCTCAGGGCCGCCCCCAGCGCTGCGGAATTCCCAACCTCGAACTGGTAAACATCAGCGTCGAAAACCTGCGCCATGATCTGCAGGATCTCCTTGTTGCAGGCCGCCCCCCCGGTGGCGTAGATCGACTCGGGGGTCACTCCCATCCAGCGCGAATGAATGGCCATCGCCATCATCTGCGCCTCGACAACCGCACGCACATTAGCCGGGCCATCGGTCTCCTCGAGACCGTAACGCCTGACACCGGGGTCCTGTACATTCGGTGTGATCTCCGGCTCAAACCAGGGCAGCATGATCGCGCCGCCATTGCCGGGCGGGGTGTCCCTGAGCGCCGCGGAGAATCCAGCCCAGTCGAGTCCCGCGCCATTGCAGATCTTTTCACGCGCCAGGGAGCCGTTCTTGAAACAGATCAGGCTCATATAATCCCCCGTTGGCGCGCCGAAGGTGTGGCCCTCCATGGCAGGGTCAACCCTTGGCTCGGGGAGGTAGCCGAAAAGCGTGTCGCTGGTGCCGAGCGAAATCGCCAGCCGCCCCGGCTTGACCAGGCCGACTCCGACCAGGCTGCAGGGATTATCCCCCGACCAGCAGATCACCCGCGCCTCCCGGGAGCACCCGTAGCGCTCGACCCAGAAATTCGACAGGGGCCCGACAACCGAGCAGGACTCCTCGATAGCGGGAAGCTTCTCAGCCAGCCCGGGGGCTGTAGCCTCGAGCGCACTGGGAGCCCAGTCCTTGCCGGAAAGATTCATCAGGTTCATCCCCGCGCCATCGCCGGGATCCAGCGGGGCATGCGCTCCCGCCAGCAGGCTGGCCATGAAGGAGCTCACCAGGTGGATACGGTCGGTCGCCTCGTAGCCCTGCGGATCCTCCGCATGGAATTTCCGGATCTGGGGCCCGGTGAACCGCTCAAAGGCCTTTGACCCCGTCAGGCTGGCAAGCTCAAAATCACCTCCTACCGCAGCGGTGATCAATTCACATTCCCCTGCAGTGCTGGAGTCCATCCAGATCGGTGAGGTCTGCCGCGAGAAGATATCCTGGAGCTGGCCAACGAGGGGCACCGCTGGATCAAGGGACGACAGGCGGGCTGCAGCCCTTGAATTGAGGTAAACACTTCCGTGCTGCTGGCCGGAGCCGGCGATCGCCTGGATCTCGCCGAGAGAGACCTTCCCTTCACGAGAGAGAACATCAAAGAGCCTGTCGAGAGCTTCCGCCCACATCAGCGGGTTGGAATGCGCCACGAGAGGATCGGAGTGCGCCAGCACCCCGTTCTGGCACCCATAGGAGGCCAGGTCCTCGTCAAACCGGATCGAGCGCTGGTCGAGAACCTCGCGGTTTTCCCCATCGACCCTGATCACCACTGCCGTCAGGCTCTGGGTGCTTGAATCAAGACCCATGTAGACTGCCATGTTGCTTCCTCCGCTGCTGGTTTCCTCATGAAAATTAAATTCGATGCCGGGCGGGGAGACACGCTCTCTGTTGCCGCGATGACAATTCCCGACAAGGTACAGCCGGCCCCTTGCTTCTCAAGAGGCCTCCCAGCCATAGCGCGAGAGCAGCTCCCGGTTGAGCTCCAGGAACTCAGCGGCCCACCTGTAATGCTGTAGAAAGCCGGGGCGGGCAGCCCCGAGTATCACCGTAACGGCAAACATGGCCTCCACACTGGCCAGGCCGGCACCGGGATCTTTGAACAATTTCGAATGACGGGGATAGGCTGTCTGGAAGCCGGCGGGAAGAGCCCGGCGCTGGAGCCCCTCCGCTCCGGCGAGATCCAGCCTGCGCCCCAGCGGGCCCAGCCGGATCCAGGTTGCATCCAGGAGAACAATCCTGCCGTCGGGCTCGAGCTGCCCGGCATCATCGGGCTGAAGCTCCGGGGCATCCACCTCGAGGAGAATACCTGCAGGCACCGCCAGCAGCTCCTCCCCCGCAACCGGCACACCGAGGCGCTGGACCTCGAGTCCTGCAGAGCCAAGCAAAGGCTCAACCGTGCACTTGCGGCGGTTCTCCTTGTAGTCCTGGAAGACGAAAAAGCTGATCCGCTGATCAAGCAGCGGGCTCGCCGCCTTCGTGTCTTTCCCTGTTGAGATCATTGGCCTTCTACCTTCGCAACCAGGCTGCCGTCAGGTACGTGCCGCGATAAGCTTGTCGAGCTCTTCCCTCAGGCGGTCAAGGACCTCGTCATAGGTGTAGGACCCCAGGGGCTCCTCCTTGCGCTTGAGGTTTACTGTGCGGGGTCCGCACCAGAGCCCCAGGTCGGCATCATCGGTTTCCCCCGGCCCGTTAACACGGCAGCCCATAACCGCGATCGTGAGATCGTGCTCCTGGGCATAGACGGACATCTCCTTGACCTCCCGGGCCAGGTCAATGAAGGCCATGTTCTCAACCCTGGAGCAGCTCGGGCAGGCGATGATATTCAGCCCCTCGCCCCAGTGCTCGGGAACAGCACGAAGGCGCCCCGCCCTGATGTCCTCAAGAATCTGGTGCCCGGCCTCGACCTCCTCTGCCTTCCTGTCATTCGGCAGGGTCAGGGAAACCCTGATCGTGTCACCAACCCCGACTGTAATGAGCTGGTCAAAGGCGATCCTGGTCTTGATGACCCCATCGGGCGGCAGGCCGGCCTCGGTCACCCCCAGGTGCAGGGGAACATCAGGCCGCTCAGCGGCGAAGAGACGATTGGCCTCGACAACCTTCTGCGGGTCAGAGTCCTTGAGAGAGACGACGAAGCGGGTAAACCCGAAATCGTCGAGGTAGGCGCAATGATCAACGGCGCAACGCACCATCGCAGCGATCCCATCCTCTGGATATTTTTCCTTGTAGGCCGGATCCACGGAGCCGCAGTTGACCCCCACCCGGAGCGCGCAGTCGTTCTCCGCTGCCACCGAGGCGATGAACTCCACCTTGTCCCGCACCGGCTTGTCTTTCTCTACATGGTAAAGATGGCCGGGGTTGTAGCGCACCTTGTCAACATGGGGAGCCACCTCGGTCACGAGGCGGTAGTTCTCCTGCAGGTCAACCACGAGGTTGGCATCGGTCCCCTTGCGAATCTCGGCAAGGGCCCGGGCATCTTTCTTGTTGTCACAGGCCAGGCGGACAATGTCCGCCCCTGCTTCTCGCATATCAGCGATCTGCGACAGGGTCTCATCGATTTCCTGCGTATGTGTCGCCGTCATGGTCTGAACGGGGATGCCATGCTCGCTGCCGATCTGGACCGACCCTACCCGTACAGAGCGTGTTGGATTACGTTGGATTTGCTTGGACATAAGCTTGTTCGAATCTTGAAAGCCGGCCCCTCAGGGCGAAAACGCGGAGCGCAAAAGGGTGTCATTGTAGTAATCCCTCCCGCAGCGGTCAACGAATCCACCAGCTCAAGCCCACCTGATTCCGGGTCTCTGCTCGATCTTACCGGCCTGTTTCTCTATGCTTGCCTCTCCATGAACCTTTCCCAGCTCATCCCCAGGTTGATTCTTGCCGCGGCCTCCTGGCTGCTGCTTCCTCTCCCGGGCCAGTCCATGGCCGGCGAAAAAGAGAACCCTGTTATCGACCGGGTGGAATTCCCCGGCCGCAGCTGGCTGCCGCAGGAGGAGCTGCTCAAGACCAGCGGGCTCAAACCCGGGAAAAAATGGACACCGGAGGCCGGCCGCCGGGCAGTTGAGAACCTGCTGAAGCATAAATTCATCGAGAGCGTGGCGCTGCCCAGGGTGAGCTCTGCTGCCGGCAAGCCCACGGTGATCAGGATCCAGATTGTCGAGCTCCCCCTCCTGGGGGAAATCAGGATCCGTGGAAATTCAGCCCTGGCCCGCCAGAAGCTGCGCGAGGCGCTCGGCTGTGAGGAGGGAGCTCCTTTCCGCCAGGAAATGCTCGAAGATTCGAAGGAAGACCTTGAGCAGGCCTGCCAGGAAGACGGCTTTCTCTTCGCCAAGGTTGATGCTGAGGCCAGGACCCTCGGGCCGGGCAGGATGGGACTGTACTTTGACATCACCGAAGGGGACCGGGCCAGCATTCGCGAGGTCATCACCATCGGCAATTCAGAGTTGACGAGGGATGAGATCATCGAGATCAGCGGGCTGCGTCCTGAGCGCATCTTCGGGGTTGTCCAGAAAGGCTATTTCGTCCCGCACAAGCTCGGCGACTCTCTCGAAAAGCTCCGGCTGTTCTACCGCTCCAGGGGAAATCTCGACAGCAAGGTGGGCCTGAAGGACATCAGCATCAACTCATCGCTGCGCGATGTAAGGATTACCCTGGAGGTCCGGGAGGGCCCCCGGTACCGCCTCCAGGAGCTCCGCTTCGAAGGCAACCAGATCTTCGGGGATAAGATCTTGAGTGAAAGCATCGAATTCGAGCCCGGCCGGTTCTACTCCGGCAGCACCGTCGAAGAGCTGCGCAGAAGCCTGGTAAGAATCTACCAGGAGCGATCTGACCGGATACCCGCCGTAGCGGCCCAGCTGCTCTACACCGGCGAGACAGAGCTGGCCGTGGTATTCAAGATCGATGAGAGGGAGCACCTCTTTGTCCGGAAGGTCGAGATCAGCGGCAACACCAGGACCCGTGACCGGGTGATCCGCAGGCACTCAAGCCTCATCAGCGGTGAGCCCTTGAGCCTGATCGAGATGGACGACACCCTCAAGCGGCTGCGCGCCACCGGGCTCTTCAGCGATGTTTCACTCAGCGCGACCGACACCGGGGTCCCCGGCCGCAAAGACCTGAAGATCGAGGTCGAGGAGCGTGACACTGTCGGGCGCTGGGACATTGGCGGTGGAGCATCCAGCGGCGAGGGCGAGGTCGGCTACTTCCGGCTGGAGCACACTAACTTCGATCTCTTCGCGCTGCCGAAGAGCCTCGGCGACTGGTCGAATGCCTTTGTCGGCGGCGGCCAGTCGATCTATACAGAGATCATCCCGGGAAACGTAGAGAGCCGCTATACCTTCGGCTTCCATGAGCCCTATTTTTTCTCGACCAGCCGGGCCCTGACGATGCGGGCCGGCTCGCAGATCTTTCGCCGCGGCAGCTATGATGAGAACCGCTTCACCATCGAACCTGAGATCCGGCAGTATCTCGACAGCGAGCACCAGCTCTCCCTCTCCCTGGGCTGGCGGCTCGATGATGTAAGGATCGATGAGGTTGACCCCGGTGCCCCCGGCGCCATCTCAACAGCCCAGGGGGATGCGCTCCTGTCCTACCCGAGGTTGTCGCTGCGCTATCTTGACCTTGAGAACAATTCCTATGGAGGCCCCCAGGGGGTGCTGGCGGAATGCAAGCTCGACCTGGCTGATTCCCTGACCGGCTCCGACAATGATTTTACCCGCTGCACGATCTCGGCTGATTATTACAAGCCCCTGTTTGACCGCTATGCCGACCTGCGTCACCTCCTGCACCTGGGAGTCGAGGCCGGCTGGATTAACTCCTCAGCCGGAGACCTCCCCTTCTATGAGAATTTCTTTCTCGGAGGACCCCATAACTTCCGCGGCTTTGAGTACAGGGAGCTCGGACCACATGACCTCGGTGAGCCCATCGGAGGAGGAAGCCTGCTGAGGGGAACTGTCGAGTACTCCGCCCCGCTGCTCTCGCGAGAGATCCGGGGCCTTGTCCTCTTTGACTGGGGGCTTCTTGAAGATGACATCAGCGATTTCTCGGGTAGCCGGATCCGTACAGCGGCAGGTGCAGGCTTTCAGTTCCGGTTCCCCTTCCTCGGCCAGGTTCTGCCTGTAAATCTCTACTGGACGAAGGCCCTCTCAAAAATGCAGGGCGACCAGCCGGAGGTGTTTTCCTTCACCCTTGGATACACCTTCTAGGCAGCTAGCGGGGAACCCCGGCACTTGCAAGGACAGGCTCCAGGGCGCCTAATGCCACCCATGACCCGGCAGACGGCTAACATCATTCTCTACCGGCAAGGCAGCGGGCTGGAGGTCTTCCTCGTTTCAAGATCCAGGGAGCTGAGCTTTCTCGGCGGATATCTCGCCTTTCCCGGCGGCAAGACGGAAGCTGGAGATGAAGCTCTCCCTCTTGTTGAGGCAGCTGAAGGCCCGCAGCGGACCCTGCTGGGCTGCGCGGTACGTGAACTTTTTGAAGAAACCGGAGTACTGGCTGTTCAAAACAGCTCGCTCTCGAAAGAAGACACCGACGCATTGCGCCGGGAGCTTCTGCAGGGAGGCAGCGCTAGCGGATTCTTCTCGGCCCTGGCCGGAGCCGGCGGGGCGCTTGAGCCTGATACGCTCCACCAGGCCCTTCAGCTGGTAACGCCAAGGTTCTCCCGGGAGCGGTACACCAGCACCTTCTTCCTGATGGAAACCGGGGAGGAACCCGAGATCCTTGCCGGAGAGCTCGCCGGCGGGAGATGGTGCTCTCCCGCCCGGACTCTTGCGGAATGGGAGCGGGGAGAGCTGCTGCTGGCCCCCCCGGTCATCGTCATCCTGCGCCAGCTTACCGAAGGCCTCACCCCCGCTGCGCTCGAATCCCTGCAATCATCGCCGCAGAGATTCGAAGGCTCGGGCCTGGCCATTCCCTGGGGACCGGGAATCGAGCTCCTCCCCTTCCACTGCCCGCCGCTGCCGCCAGTCCTTCCCTCGAGCACCTTCCTGGTTGGTGCCCGGCGCTTCCTGGTCCTGGACCCTTCGCCCAGCGGAGAAGACGAACAGCGGCACCTGCTGAAAGCCATCGAGAACCGCATCGCTGCGGGTGACCGGCCGGAGGCCATCGTTCTCAGCCACCACCATATCGACCATGTCGGCGCTCTTGAGGCGGTTCTCGAACGCTGGGACCTGCCCTGCTGGGGGCACAGGAGAACAGGCGAGCTGCTGAAGAGAAACTTTGAGCGGGAGCTCGCCGATAACGACACCATCGAGCTCGGCGACAGTCCGGATGGAAGAGCCGGGTGGCAGCTGCGCTGTCTCTTCACGCCGGGACATGCTGAAGGGCACCTGGCCTTCTACGATTCTCGACACCAGGCTCTCCTGGCCGGCGACCTCCTCTCGACCCTCCTCAGCATGTACGTTGGAAGCCCTGGCGGCCATCTCGAAACCTACTTCCAGTCACTGGAGAAAATCCGGGCTCTCGATACGCGGCTGCTCTATCCGTCACACGGCATGCCAACGCTGGAGGTCGAAGCCCTGATCGATAAAACCATCGAGCATCGCAGGATGCGGATTGAGCAGGTCCGGGAGGTGCTCTTGCAGGAACCCGGGCATGTCCTGGAGATCTCCAGGCGGGTCTATGACCATGAAAAGGACTCCCGGCTCCGCCCCCTGTATGAACGAACAACACGAGCGGCTCTCGAGCACCTGGTGGAAAACAGCCGAGCCCGCCGGCTGGAAGAGGATCTCTACGAGGCCTGCTGAGAAGACGCCCCGGCCGCCTTTCCTTCCTCCCGGCCGGAGAGCTTCACCGCCAGCACCAGCAGGACGACCTTGGCAATCTCCAGGCCTGTATACACCCTGTGCAGACCCATGAACCTGGACTCCTGTGGAGGCGGAGGCTCGCGTGGAACAAAGTCCAGGGAGCGCCCTGTCGCGGTGATCTCCGGCGCCAGCCAGAAGGTGAGAGCCAGCACGATAAGACCCGCGAAGCAGAGAACCAGGAAAGCTGCCCGCTGCCTGCACCGCGCAGCACAGACCAGGGCAAGACCCGCCAGGACCAGCTGGCCGAGGTTCCAGCCCGCAAAGTACTGGCGATTGAGCTCCCCGGTGACGACCCAGGGAACACTGATCTTCTTCGCCGCCGCATCCCCCGGCTTGAAACCGGCCCTCTCCGCCAGCTTTTCATTATTCTGGACGGCCCTCTCAACCCCCGGAAAGGAGGAGCCCACCACCCACAGCAGCAGGATACTTGCTCCGAGCCAGATGCCGAGCACAAGAACCAGGGTTGTTGTCTTCTTGAGTCCCATCAGAAAAACTCTCTACCGGGTCCCCTTGCTTACTCTGGCTGCGGCTCAGCGCCAGCCGCCGGCTCAACAGCCCGGGGGGCGACCGTAGCTGAATCGGGAAGAAGATGCCCCATCTTGTCCCGCTTGGCCTGCATGTAGGCCTCGTTGTGTTCGTTGGCCGGTGAAAGAATCGGTTCCTGGCCGACGACCTCGAGATCGTAACCGTAGTAGATAAAGGCGTCCTGCTTCTTGGGGTTGTTGGTCAAGAGGCGCACCTTCCTGAGCCCGAGGTCCTTGATAATCTGGATGCCGACACCGTAATCGCGCATATCCGCCCTGTAGCCCAGGGCCAGGTTGGCCTCTACGGTGTCGAGACCTTCATCCTGCAGGGCATAGGCCCTGAGTTTTTCCAACAGGCCGATTCCCCGGCCCTCCTGCGGAAGATAGACCACGGCACCGACGCCCTCCCCCGCAATCCGCTGAAGAGCTCCGCGAAGCTGCCCGCCGCAATCACAGCGCAGCGACTCAAGCACCTCCCCGGTAAAACAGGAGGAATGTACCCGCACCAGGGGCGCCTCAACGCTCTGAAGGTCCCCCTTGACGATGGCAATCGGCTCGTTTGAATCGAAACAGACCCGGTAGCCGTAAACCGTCAGGTCGCCGAAAGCTTCCGTTGGCAGCGCGGTCTCCACCACCCTCTCCACCAGCGCCTCGTTGCGGCGGCGATAGCGAATCAGGTCTTCGATGGTGACAATCGGGATCTCGTTCTGCTCGGCAATCTCGAAGAGGCGTTCGCCACGGGCCATCTGCCCATCCTCGTCTAGAATCTCGATCAGCGCTCCTACCGGGCTCAGCCCGGCGAGCCGGACCAGGTCAACCGCCGCCTCGGTATGGCCGGCGCGATGCAGCACACCGCCCTCGTGCGCAACCAGCGGGTAGATGTGCCCGGGGCGGGCCAGGTCTGCAGGCGTGGTCTCTTCAGCCGCCAGGGCCTGGATCGTCGCACAGCGCTCCGCGGCAGAAACCCCGGACTTGAGATTTCCCAGGTCGACGCTGACGGTAAAATTCGTGTGATGAAGAGCCGAGTTCTCCTGCGAAGCGGGCTCCAGCTTCAAGGTGTCGGCGCGGTCCCGCGGCATCGGAACACAGAGCACACCGCGCCCGGAGCGCAGCATGAAATTGACCATCTCCGGGGTGATCTTCTCAGCGGCACAGATAAAATCACCTTCGTTTTCACGCGTCTCATCATCAACGACGATAACCATTCCGCCGGCGGCGATCTTCTCGATGGCTGATTCTATGGAAGTAAACTTTCTCTCAGTCAATCCGTCTCTCCGGTCACAATTGCCGTTCCATGAACTTTCAGCATAACCTCCCGCACCCATCCTTCAAACAGTGCGAAGCGGCCTATTGTAGCCACCAGTAAAAAAGAAATCCGGTTTTTTCAGTAACTGGACAACTTCTGGAGAAAAAAACAGGGACGGCACCCCAATCCCGGCTGAAACCCTGCAGCCGCGGCCTCCTGGCCCCCTGCTGAACAAAGAAAAACCATTCACAACAGGGTAAAATCCAGCCTGCGCACGACCACTCCCTGCAGATCCCTGTGCCCAGCCCCCGCGGTATGGAATCCATGTTAAAACGCCTGCTGAAATCCCTGGCTGCATTCGTCACCCGTCAACCCTGGTTGACCACGGGGCTCTACCTGGTAGCCGCCGCCTTCTCTGTGCCGCAGATCCTGGAGCTTGATTTCAAGACCGACCAGAACGACCTGGTCGCGGCGGATCTCGAGTACAACCAGAGATACCTCGATTTCCTGGATGAGTTTGGAGATCTCGAGTTTCTCTACGTCGTCATTGAGACGGGAGCCGATCAGCAGGCTGCCCTGCGCGCAGCCCGCGATGCGAGGGACCGCCTCGAGCGCCTCGAGGAACATGTCGACCGGGCTGTTCACCGCATACCGCCAGAAGCCCTGCGCTACGGCCTCCTGCACCAGGAGGCTGAGGAGCTGGAGAGCCTCTCAAAAACCCTGGCCGGCAACGCGGATCTCCTCGCGGACCTCGGGAAAACCAACCGCCTGGAAAAGCTTTTCGAGTTCTTTTCAAAACTCCTCGACCCCGAAACCATCGAAAAACGCTTCAGCGGCAAGGACGAAGAAAGCAACGGGGCAGCCTCAGCAGAGACGGCCCTCGCGCTGCTGGAGGAGTCCCTGGAGGCCACCCTCGATACGATCAAGGGCCGGGAGACCGCCGGCCTGGAGCTAAGACTCCAGGAGCGCCAGCCGGGCACTCTCCAGGAGCGCGGCTACCTCGCCACGGCGAATGAAAAATACCTGCTTATCGAGATCCTTCCCAGGAAGGACACGAGCACCCTCGAGCTCATCCGCGAGCCTCTTAAGGAGATCCGCAAGGTCCTCAAGGAGGTCGAGAGAGATCACCCGAAGGTCCGCAATAAGATCGGGCTGACCGGCCGGCCAGTGCTGCAGGCCGATGAGATGATGACCACCGATAAGGACATGAAGCGTGCGACCATCGCAGCATTCGCGGGCGTGTTCGTCCTCTTCGTCATCTTTTTCAGGCGGCTGCGAAGGCCGCTTCTCTGCATCGTGACGCTTGCCATTGCCATCCTCCTCACCTTCGCCCTCGCCTCCCTGGCGATCGGCTACCTGACCCTCCTCTCAATCGTATTTGCCGCCATGCTTGTCGGCCTGGGAATTGACTTCGGCATCCACTTCACCGCCCGCTACCAGGAAGAGCTCGCCGGAGAAAACCCGGTTCATGAAGCGGTCAGCAAAACCATCGAGACAACCGGGCATGCCATTGTCGTCGGCGGCATCACCACCGCGGCGGCCTTCTACATGACCCTCTTCGTCGACTTCCAGGGACTCCGGGAGCTCGGCTTCATCGCCGGCAGCGGAGTCATCATCTGCCTCTTCAGCATGATAACCCTCCTCCCCGCCCTGATCGTGCTCTTTGAAGGTGCAGCCGGAAAGACCCCGGTGGCCAATACGATCAGGATGCCCCTGCTTGAACTCCCGGCACGCCGCCCCGTACCGCTTATCGCCATCTCTACTGCCCTCACGATCGGCGGGCTCTTCCTCCTGGAAGGATTGCCCTACAATCCGAACCTCCTCGAGCTGCAGGCCGAAAACCTGGAGTCCGTTGTGTACGAAAAACTGCTGATTGAGAATTCAGAATTTTCCACCTGGTACGCCGCCTTCATTGCCCGGGACCTGGATGAGGCCCTGGCGAAAAAACAGGCTCTCGATGCGCTCCCCGATGAGATTGTCGCAAAGACCGAGAGCGTGCTGGACTACATCCCCACCGGGCAGCAGGATAAAATTGCCCGGCTGGAGGAGGCCCGCAAGGTGCTCAGGGGGATCGAGCTCCCCGGAGCGGATGGAGCTGTTGACGTCCCGGCCCTGGGGGAGGCCATTGAAGGCCTGCAGGAAAACCTCTTCGGACTGGCTGACACCATCTCCCAGGCAGCTGATGAGGCCGCCGGAAAATTCGCCGGTCGGCTGCTGGCGGCAGCCGACCAGGCGGGAGAGATCAGCGAGCTCCTCAGCGGAGCTCCCCCCCCGGATGCCGTGAAGCTCAGCTCTTTTCAGCAGGCCTGGATCGGGGAGCTCAACACGCTGCTGAGATCCCTGCGCTCAGCCCTGCTCCAGGAGGAGCCCATCACCCCCGGCAACCTTCCCGGCATCCTCAGGAAGCGCTTCGTCTCCCGCGATGGCAATCGGTTCATCGTCTATGCCTATGCCAACGAAGATCTCTGGCAGGAAGAACCCATGAGCCGCTTCATAAAAAGCATGAGAAAAATTGATCCAGAGGTGACCGGCGCCCCCGTACAGGTTCATGAGTCGGCGGGGCGTATGCGGGAGGGCTTTGAAAAAGCGGCGCTCTATTCCTATGGGATCGTGCTGCTCTTTCTCCTCCTTGAATTACGCAGCCTGCAGATGACCCTGCTGGCGATGGTTCCGCTCACCTTCGGCATGCTCTGGCTTCTTGAGCTCCTCCCCCTCATCGGGCTTGACTTCAACCTCGCCAACTTCTTTGCCCTGCCGATCCTTATCGGCTGCGGTGTCGATGGCGGAGTTCACATCGTTCATCGCTTCCGGGAAGCCCGCTCCGCCTCCGCCGTCGGCAGGACAACCGCGGCAGCTGTAACCCTCTCCTTCCTGACAACCATGATCGGCTTCGGCGCCATGGCCACTGCCAGCCATCGGGGAGTGGCCAGCCTTGGCCTGATGATGATTGTCGGCCTGGGCTGTGTCCTTGCGGCCACCGTTCTTCTGCTGCCGGCCCTCCTGAAGCTGATCGAGAGAAAGTAGCTGGCACGCAGGCCCTGGACATTTGCGCCACTGCCGGAGGCGTGTTTGAATAAGACGGTTCCAGGCACAGGAAATGTAAATCGATGCTGAAAACGAGAATTTTTGCTCTGGGCTGCCTTTTTTTTCTGCCGCTTACAGAAAAATGTCACGGCGATGAGGGGACTTCGAGCCTTGCGCTAATCCAGCCGGGAAGACCGGGATCCCCCAGGGCGGCTGAAGGTTTTCTGCTGCGCCTGTCCGGCTACCTCGCCACCGCCACCAATCGCCCGAAACCAGCCCTCAGCTACCAGAATGATCCGGCAGAGGCCCTCAAAGAGCTGGATAAGCACTTGCCCGCAGTCGGAATTGTCAGCCTGGGATTCTACCTGGAATACGCTGATCGCTTTGGAATGACTCCCGTCCTGGAGGCGTATCCTCTTGAAAAATATGTGCTTGTGGCATCGAAAGGCAAAGTGAAAAAAGCTGCGGACCTCGATGGAAAGGTGGTCATGGGTGGAGCCCTCTATGAACCGAAATTCGTCAGCAGGATCCTCTTCCCTCCCAAAGCAGAAGCGGCAACAGCACTTGCGGGATGGCAAGGATCCGGCTCCTGGCTTTCCAAGCCAACTACAAAAGTATCCTCTGCGCTCTACCAGCTCGGTAAAAACAGGGTCCAGGCCGTGCTCCTGCGTGGCAAGCAGTACGAATCGATGAAAAAGCTGGGACGACTTAAAAAAGTGGAGAAAGTTATCGAATCGGAATATTATCCCCCTGCTGTCATAGTCGCTTTCAGAGGAGCACTTAAATCGACAGAAGCTGTTAGTGAAGAGCAGCGCCTGTTGATAAACGCTATGGAAAAGATCTCAAAGGTCAAAGAGGCCGGCGAGATCCTGCAGCAGATGGGCTGTCAGGGATTCCGTAAAATCCGGCCCGGTTGGATGGGTGATATTGAAAAGAAGTACCTTTTTGAAAGAGGAGAGAAGAATGAAAAATAACAGAACTCCATTGCTGACTCTTGCCGTGGCAGCAACGGCCCTGGCCTTGATGGGAAGCGGCTGCGCATACAATGAGGCAACGGCTGTTTCCGGAACGGAACCAAAACCCAACCTGAATGTGGCGCCGCTGCCGGTCACGGTTCTCAAAGATAGAATTGACGAGATCGACCAGAGCTACGCGGAGCCCCGCACGATCTACCGGGTGTCCCACTCCCTGGGCACCTCGAAAGATTCGGTTTCACCCGGCAACAATTACCAATCTCTCTGGCGTGGAGTCCGGGCCTGTTCCTGGCTGGCCTTGAACCACGAAAATACCGCCGAGAAAAAGAAATATGCACTTGAGGGTGTCTACCTGGGCCGCGAAGCGCGGCAGAAGACCTCGGTGCAGGTCGAGGCCTACTACTATTCCGCCATCTGCATCGGAGCCCTCCTGGAGACGATCCAGGAACCCCGCTCCAAGCTCCTGCGGGAGATGAAATACTGTCTCGAGGTTGCGCACGAGCTCGACGGTGCCCACGACCATGGCGGTCCGGCCAGGGTCCTCGGCTCACTGATTGTCGGAGCCTCAGATTATGATTTCGTCGGCTTCTCGGTCGGAAGTATCGAGGAAGGTATCGCTACCCTGGAGGCTGCCTGCGGCAAGGCTCCCAAGTTCGGCGAAAACTGGCTCCTGCTTGCAAAGGCCCTGGCCGATGCAGAAGAATATCAGCGGGCCCTTGCTGCCATCGAGAAGGTCTTCGCCGCGGAGATCCCGGCGGACTACAGCGTCGAGCACAAGGACTGGCTTATCCAGGCCCAGGAGCTGAAGTCGGAAATTGCCATCAAGGTCGACGACAGCGTCCCGGCAACAGCGCTGGAACCCAGGTAATTTCAAGCTGGTAATATCAAACCGGTAATACCCGGCAGAAGACAGGGACTAGTCTCTGCCGTCCGGCTCTTCGGGCAGCTCGCCTCCTACCTGGCGGATCTCTCCGTAGATCAGGCCGGCGGCTGCCTGGAATTCGGGGATGTCGCAGCAGCCCTCAAGCAGGCCGTGATAACGCCCGCGCAGGCGGGCCAGCAGCTTGAGATCTCCACGTACTCCAACAAACCTTTTCACCAGGCAGGCCAGGAGACCACCCAGCAGCACCAGTCCTCCCAGCACAAGGTAACGTGTTGTTGGCGGCTGGCCGGGCAGGTAGATGGCCATCCCCACCAGCATCCCAAGCAGGATTCCGAGAAACACGCAGGTGCGGGTCTGGAGGCGCAGGGCCTCGGAGAGTGAGGCGAGGACCCGGCGCTCGAGAACCGCGATACCGGCCTCGATCCTGATCTTGAGGGCCTCCGGCTGATCAGTCATCGAGAGATCGAGCCCCTCCTCACCAAGCAACCTGCCAAGCTCAGGCGCATTGAATACTTCGCGAACCCTGCGATGGTGAAGCATATGGAGCTCAAGGGGGTCGAGCTTGAATTCAGTCATCCTGGCCGGAGTCCTTCCAGGCAAGCACTGCCTCTTTCACAAAGACCGCAAGAGCGCCGGAGGCCAACACGCTCCTGGAGCGAAGAGCCAGCAGCCCGGGAATCGACCAGGGACGACGTAGAAGCAGGGCTGCCAGCCTGCCCGCACTCAGCCTGCCGTTGGCAGCGGTAATTCCATCCAGGCCTGGAGGCAGCTCGAATGCCGCTTCGTCAAAGACCACCCGGGCAGCAATGCAGGGAACCTCCCTCTTGAGCGCCTCGCTGAGAATAACATAAGATTCCATATCGACTCCATCGGCTCCGTAGCGCGAGCCCAGGGCAAGCTTCTGCTTCGCGGAGCATACCACATCTTCCACCGTAAGCAGGGAGCCCCGGCTCACCGCCGCAGAAGGCAGCGATATCGTGCCCAGCGTATCCAGCAATGTTTCATCCACCCCAAGCTCCCGCGGTTCCTCCCGGTCACCGGAAGCCTGCACCACCCTTTCCGCGAGGATAATATCTCCGCTCCTGAGTGTTCCTCTCAGGCCTCCCCCGAAACCCGTGGCGAGAAGAAGTTCCGGACTTTCAGCGTCGAGAAAAAGACCGATCTTCTCTCCGGCCCGGCCGGCGCCGATCCCTGTCAGGCCGAGGAGGACCTCGGTCCCGGCGAGCGTGCCACGCAGGTAACAGCCGCTCTCGCCCGGCAGGGGCTCACTGTCTTCGAGGGTTTTTTCAAGACCGGACAACTCCTGGCGCACAGCAGCGGTCACGAGAACTTTCTTCATTCCAGGAGCTCAGTCTTGCTGTGCCGGGAGAGGCTCAAGCGTTTCCTGTGCAGCGTTCCCCACCGCCACCTCCTCCCGGCGACGGGAGTTGCGGTACATGCTGAGAGCGAAGAGGGGAAAGTAGAGACTGTACATGTGGTACTTCAGGTAAAAGACCCTCGGGAAACCCGTCCCGGTCCAGAATTTCTCATGCCAGTCGCCATCTTCAGCCTGGGTGTCGACCAGGAAGCGGACTCCCCGCTCAACCTCTTCTGAGTCCTGTTCACCAGCTGCGATCAGTCCCATCACAGCCCAGGCGGTCTGCGAGGGCGTTGTCTCCCCCACTCCTGCCAGGGCCGGGTCTTCATAGGATTCACAGCTCTCCCCCCAGCCGCCATCGGCATTCTGCCGGGCCTTGAGGAAGGCGGCTGCGCGGCGAATGATCTCTTCATCAAGGCTGACCCCAACTGAGCTGAGGCCCTTGAGTGCCTGCCAGGTTCCATAGATGTAGTTCACTCCCCAGCGGCCGTACCAGGAGCCGTTCTCCTCCTGGGAATCCTCCAGGTACGCTACGGCAGAACGAACGGCCTCCTTCACCTTTGCGGAGTCGAGACCGCCCTCCGTGGTCCCCAGCATCTCCAGCACCCGGCCGGTGATGTCTGCACAGGCGGGGTCCAGCATGGCGTTGTGATCAGCGTAGGGGATCTCGTTGAGGATCTTGCGCTCAACGTTTGCGTCGAACGCTGCCCAGCCTCCGTTGGAACATTGAAGACTGAGCACCCAGCTGATCCCACGGCCAACCGCATCCTCAAGCCCGGTGATCCCGGGATCCAGGCGGTTCAGGGCCATCACCACGGCTGCGGTATCATCGATGTCCGGATAGAATTCATTCCTGAACTGGAAAGGCCAGCCGCTGACCTCGGCATTGCGAACGCGCTTCTGCCAGTCGCCTGCGCGCCGAACCTCTTTTGACAGCAGCCAGGTGCCGGCAGCTGACATTTTCTCGCCTTCACCGGAAGAATACGAGCCCTCAGCGACCTCGGATTCCCCGATGGCATTCAACGCCAGGGCTGTATCCCAGACCGGAGAAAGACAGGGTTGCAGGTGAATTTCTCCTTCCCCCTCGATCTCCAGCTCCTCCAGTTTTTCGATGCCCTCGATCACGAGCGGGTGGTCACTGTCATATCCGAGACAGCGCAAGGCAAGCACACTGTTGATCATGGAGGGAAAGATCGCGCCGAGCCCATCGGAATCTTCCAGCCGGGTTATGATCCAGTCTTCCGCCTTTTTGACTGCGCGATTGCGCAGGGGCTTCACCCTGGTCTTTTCAAGCTTCTTGAGAACGAGATCGATGGTCGTGAAGACTCTGCGCCAGCTGAAAATTGCCTCGGTATACCGGCGAATACCTTTCTGGCCCTGGCCATTCGTGTTCACCTCAGAGCCCTTCCCTGCCTTGACGTCTGCGGAAACCTTCCCGGCAGCCGCACCGTTTTCTGAACCGGGCAGGGAGCCGCCGGCGGGCTTTTCGCCGTCAACGAAGAGCTCCTGGATCGACAGCCCATTAGAGCTGGAGAAATCCGCCCACTTGGCGTAGAGAATCGACAGGGGAATGAGAATCGCCCGGGACCAATAGGAGATCTCGTAAATATTGATGTAAAAAAACCGCGGCAGGAGGACCACCTCAGGAGGAATGGCCGGAACCTGGTCCCAGGGGCGAAGATTCAGCATGGCAAGGTATACCTTGGTATAGCTGTTGACCCTGTCGGCGCCGCCGAGGGCCCGGATCGCCTGGCGCGCCCTGATGAGGACAGGGTCATCTTCTTCATACCCGGCAATCTTCAAGGCTACGTAGGCTTTGACCGTAGCGCTGATCTCTCCGGGACCCGCTTCGTAAATGTTCCAGCCGCCATCCTCGAGTTGATGACGAACAACAAAGGCTGCAAGCCGGGCGATCTTGTCGCGGTACTTTTGCTTGTCGAAGAGGTAGAGAAAAAGAATGTAATCCGATTCCAGGGTTGAGTCCGCCTCCAGCTCTCCACACCAGAACCCCTCCACCGGGGAGCGGCTGTCGCCCTGCCACTGGAACTGGCTGAAAAGGCAGTCCCTGGCCTGCTCGATAGAGGAATCGAGCCCGGAAGCCGAAAGCTCATTCAGGGAATTACCCGGATCGGCGGATCTGTCCAAGGTTTTGTGCCCTCATTGACTGATTAAAAACACAAACTCTTATCCGCCCCTGGAGCCGAATACTCGCCAGGGAGGAAATTGAGGCGAACAACCTTTGTACCAGAAGCTAGCGAAGAAAGAAAGCTGCCTCGCCCGCACGATTCGACTAACACCACACCCACCGATCGAATACCATGTGGCCTTTCCAGGTGCTGGCGCCCTCGCTGGAGAGCGGCAGCGGAAAGAGGGAAGCCGGTGAAAAACCGGCGCGGCCCCCGCCACTGTAAGCGGAGACTGCTCGACCTGCAGCCCCGGTAGGCTGTACCCCCTCCGGCAGGAGGCGGTAACCACTGGCCCGGCGCGAGCTGAAACAGCTCAGCACGCCCAGGGGCCGGGAAGGTTCGGTAAGGCAGAAGATTCGCGAGCCAGGAGACCTGCCCGGAAAACTGCCCTTGTCTTCGGGGATGGAGACGACTGGGCGAAGTCCTTGAAGTCTTTTCGTGACTTGATGCTGTGAGAACGAGGTGTGATTTCCAATGGCACCCGCCCCTGGAAAATACCGAAGGATGAAAATGATCTGTGTCCTGGTCCTGTTATTGCTGTCACTACCCTTATCCCTGCTTGATGCACAGGTCTCCTACCAGCTTGGTGGCGGCTTCAACGTGGAGTCTCCCTACAGCTACGATGCGGGGGCGCCATTCGAGTTACAGGTCGGCGGGATTGCCCTCTCGATGCAGGGCGAAATCATCGTCAACGAGGGCGGCGAGGTCCGCATCCACCAGGAGGATGGCCCCCGTGTCCTGGCTTCCTTCAGCCCCGGAGTCTTTGGCTCCTTCCTGGTGCTGGACCCCGGGGGGCGCAGCGTCTGGTATGGAGAGAGCTCCGAACACAACATCTACCGCATCTCCCTGGAGACCGGCGGAGCCGAGCTGGTCGACCGCATTGACTTCAACTTCGACATGGCCTTCGCCCCTCCAGGCGCCCCAGCGGAGTTCGCCGGCAAGGGCTTCATCACCGGCCTGGGCGACTCTCCTGAAAATTCCCTCTGGCTGCTCGACGATGACCCCGGAACACCCAATGCTGAAATCGTTGCCGGGATCTCCCCCTTTTCCGGCCCGGTCACGTTTGACCGAGAGGGGAACCTCTACCTGGTAAGCTCAGGATTGACTGACAGCCGCACCGGCCTGCCGGCGGAAAAGCTCCTGGGTTTCAGTGCCCTCCGGGTTGCCGAGGCCCTCAGCGGCAACACTCTCCAGGCCTCCGATGGAGATGTCCTCCGCGCCGAAATGGCAGGCCTTTATAACCTGGTCTGGCTGGACGGACGGCTCTACGGAACCAACCTGGGTTTTCAAAGCGGTGGTGGATCGATCGACCTGATCGACCCGCAAAGAGGCTTCGCCCAGTCAGTCTTTGCCCGGCTCGAGCTCTCCCAGCGGGCAGGAGGCAGCATGATCTTCCTGGCGGCAAGACCCGGCCCCGCAAGTTTTGAACCCGGCTCGGGCCTGGCCGGCGGAGCCCTGCTGGCCAGCTACGGCAACTACGTCGATGTTTCAGGGCTGAGCCTGTTCACTCCTGAGCTCCATTTTCTCCGCGGCGACAGCAATCATGACAAGCGGGTCGACATCAGCGATGCGGTCGCGGTCATCTCCTACCTTTTTCGCGGCGGAACAGCGCTGCAACCTGAGCAGGCCGCCGACATCAACGCCGATGGCGCGCTCGACCTCGCCGACGCCGTCTACCTGCTGAATTTCCTCTACCGTGGCGGGCCCCAGCCTCCGGCCCCCTTCCCGCAAGCCGGCGCAGCGCCCCGCTGACAGGAAGACCGGCCGGAATAGGCTGAGAAGGCGAATACAGGCAGGCGGGATTCTGTTATGATCAGGATCCCCCGGATTTCTAAACAGCAAAACCAGACAGGGAGATCCCGCAAGTGGACAATTCAAAACCCTTCGAACTCGAAAAAATGCAGGCAGAACTCAAAGCGGCCGGCCTCGATGGCTGGCTCTTCTATGACTTCCGCGGCCTGGATCCTATAGCCCACAGCATCCTCCGTTTCGCCCCCGGCAAGATGGGTACACGCAGATGGTTCTTTTTCGTTCCGGCTGAAGGAGAGCCCTCCAAGCTCGTCCATGCTATCGAGACCGCAGCCCTCGACCACCTGCCGGGTACAAAAACAATCTACGGCACCAGGCAGTCCCTCGATGCCGCGCTCGAGGAGATTCTCTCGGGGAGCTCAAAGGTGGCGATGAACTACGCGACTGACAACCCCTACGTCTCCCGGGTCGATGCCGGAACGGTTGAAAAAGTACGCGGCAAGGGTGTCGAGGTGGTCACCAGCGGGGAGCTCATCCAGGTCTTTGAATCCGTCCTCAGTCCCGAGCAGTTGGAGAGCCATCGCCGGGCGGGCGCCCATGTTCGCGGCATTGTTGATGAGGTCTTCGGGCTCGTCGGCGACACACTGCGAGGCGGCGGGACCATCACCGAGCGTGACATCTGCGACTACGCCAACAAGAGAATTCGCGAAGGCGGCTTCGAAAATGACCATGACCCCATCGTCGGGGTCAACGAACACGCTGCTGATCCCCACTTCGAGGTGCCGGCTGAGAATTCAGCTGAGGTTCGTCCCGGGGACCTGCTGCTCTTTGATATCTGGGCAAAAGAAACGCCCCCAGGATCAATCTATGCTGACATCACCTGGTGCGCATTTGTCGGGAGCGAACCGCCGGAGGAAATGCTCAAGGTCTTCGAGGTCGTGCGCGACTCACGCAAGGCAGCCTGCGAACGCGCCCACGAGGCCTTCTCCAGTGGCGAAGAAATTCGCGGCTGTGACCTCGACCGAGTTACCCGCGGCGTGATCACAGAGGCCGGCTATGGAGAATATTTCGTCCACCGCACCGGCCACAGCCTTCACGAATGCATCCACGGCAATGGAGCCCACCTCGATGACTTCGAAACCTACGATGACCGCAAGCTGATCCCCGGAACCCTCTTCACCGTCGAGCCGGGAATCTACATGCCGCACGTGGGAATCGGCATTCGCAGCGAGGTCGATGTCTATCATACGGGACAGGGCGCGGAGGTAACCGGGCCTCCCCACCAGGAGGAGTTGGTACGCATCGAGCTCTGAACCCCTTCAGGGATTTTCCTGCTGTGGCCTGAGCCCCCTTGCAGTCCTGCGGTGGAGGTCGGCCAGCCCTGGGGCCTCTTTGTTCCAGTACTCAGCCTGGCGCAGAAGATCCCTGCTGCAGCGAAGCTTCCCCTCCGCAGACCCCGGCGGCTCTGCCGCGATAGCACCCAGCAGCGCCCGGAGCTCCGCACGGTCAAGCTGGCTCAGCTGCCCTGGAGGCGAGGGCCCTTCCTGCCGGGGCAGATCGAGAATTCTCCCGAGCTCGTCACGGGGAGCAAAGGAACGCTGGTACCAGCGGTTGGCCGGATGAAGCGGATCCTCATCGTAGATCCTCGGCGCAGGCCACCCCGGTCTCTCAAGGGCCTTGTAGCCTTCAGGAATTTGCGGCTGGATCTCACGGCAGCTCCCCATGCAGAAGACCACCAGCAGGACAGCGGCAGCCAAGGCGCCGAGGCGAAGATGCTTCTTTTTCGCAAAGGCCATCAGAGCGCCCCGAGGGAACCTGAAAAGACCGACAGCGCCCTCCACAGCACAAGCCCCCCGGCGAGCAGGTAGGCCAGGATCGGCAGAATCTTGACCACGGTTTCCAGGCGGGCAAGTGCCGCGTCCCGGAGCTCCTTTCCAGATTCGATGAGAGCCGCATCGAGGGTACCCGAAACATCTCCGGAGGCAAGCCGCGAGCGCAGGTCAGCCGGAATGCCCTCGATACACTGGAGCCCCTCCGATGCGCTGGATCCTCCGGCGATGCGAGCCGCCATCTCCTCGACCTGCCGCGAGAGTCCACGCAGTCCGGCCGCTTTCATCACAAGCGGCAGCCCATCGGAAAAGCCGAGGCCTGCCTGCAGGAGGCGGCCAAGCAACTGCAGAACCCCGGCCAGCGCGTACTGGCGCACCAGCCCACCAACCAGGGGCAAGGCCAGGAGGACCTGCTCAACCAGGCGGCGGCGGCTTGACCCCGGTGGGAAGATCTTGCGGCGGTAGTACAAGGCCAGGAAAAGAAGAGCCAGTGGAACAAAAAAATACGACTGGACCAGGAGGTACTCACCGGTACGCCCCTGGAAAACCAGGTAGAGAAACGGAAGGAGAAAGGCAAGACAGCAGATCAGCAGCGGGTAGGCCAGCCCTTGCAGGAGCCGGCGGCGGGCCTCGGTGAGAACCTTCTCTTCTGCAACAATCGTGGCAAGGGTCTCATCGAGGCAACCGGAGCTTTCCCCTGCATCGATAAGGGCAGCATGACCGGCTGGAACCCGGGTCTCCAGGGAGCTGAGAGCTTCCGAGAGGGTGCCTCCATCCTCGATCTTTGAATGGAGAGCGCCGGCCAGGTCCTGGAGCCTGCCCTTGCCCTCGGCCGCCATACTGCCAACGGCATCACGCAGGGGAATACCCGCCCTGAGGCGCGTCTCGATCCCCTTCAGGAGCTCGTTGTAGGCGGAACTCAAAGGACCCGGCTACCGCTTACCGAACCAGTTGAACTCCGGCTGGGTCTCGATATCGCAGTCCCCCATGACCTTGGACTGGCAGGAAAGCCGCACCTTGTCCTCGTTGCCGATCTTGAACCAGCTCACGGCGATGCGCACCTTCTCCAGGAATGTCTTGGGAGCGAGATTCTCCATGCCCTTGGTGACATGGACCCGGCACTCGCCGCACTGGCCGAAACCACGGCAGTTGAAATAGCGCTTCATGCCCGGGTAAAGCTCGACCTCGTTGGCGATGGCCACGTTGCGCAGCTTCTCGCCCTCTTCACATTCGACGGTCTTTTTTTCCCGGGTAAAGGTGACCTTTGGCATATCGATGAATCCACTACAGTTGAATAATCACTGCCCCTGCGGAGCACTGATGGATTTTAGGTGATCCAGCCGGAGGATGCAATCAGGCCTCCGGGGCTTCATCCTCCGCTCCTGCGTCTTCGTCCTGTCCGCCGGAGGAATTTCCCGGCTCGAGCTCTCCGCGTTGGAGCATGCCGGTATATTCTTTGAGGTCGCGACCCACCAGGCCGCTCAGCAAAAGTACTCCAAGAACATTCGGCAAGGCCATCCCCAGGATCATCAGGTCGCTGAAATCGAGAATATTGGTAGCCGTGATAACCGAGCCCAGGAAGGTAAAGACCAGGAAGAGGACACGGTAGATCATCGAAGAGCCATCACCGAAGAGCCAGGCCCAGCAACGCTCACCGTAATAAGACCAGGAAATCATGGTCGAGAAGGCGAAGAGAAATACCGCCACGGCAAGAATCTCGGGGAACCATGCGATCTGGCTTCCAAAAGCCTTGGAGGTCAGCATGCCGCCATTCTTGGTGGCGACGATCTCTGCATTTTCCGGAGCAATATGGGCGCCGGTAATAATGATAACCAGGGCCGTCATCGTGCAGACCACCACGGTATCTATGAACGGCTCAAGCAGGGCGACCACTCCCTCCTCTACCGGATGTTTCACCTTGGCCGCTGAGTGCGCGATAGCTGCCGACCCCACACCGGCTTCGTTGGAGAAGACCGCCCGCTGGATACCAATCACCAGCACACCAATGATTCCACCCTCGACTGGTTTAAAAGTATCCGTCGGATCCGGATTAAAGGCCCCGGAGAAAATCTGGGCTATCGCATCCGGTATGGCCCCGAAATTCATAAACAGAATGATCAGGCTGGCCAGGATATAGATTCCACACATCAAGGGGACGATCTTCTCTGCAACCCTGGCAATACTCCTGATGCCGCCAATAATTACGACGCCCCCGAGCAGTGTCATGATCAGCCCGTAGACCCAGGGATAATCGACAAACTTTGGTACCACTGTCTTGATCACTCCCAGTGACTGCACGACCTGGAAAGCGTTACCGCCCCCAAAGGACGCCCCGATACAGAGGAGGCAAAACAGGACTGCCAGCACGCCGCCGAGAGGTTTGAGTCCGATCTCCTTGAGGCCATTGGAGAGATAATACATCGCTCCACCCATGATCTTTCCGTCGCTGCGAACCTGGCGGTATTTCTGGCCGAGCGTACACTCGGTAAACTTGGCCGTCATACCGAGTAGCCCGATGACGATCATCCAGAAGGTCGCTCCGGGCCCGCCAATGCTGATCGCAATAGCGACACCGGCAATATTTCCGAGGCCCACCGTAGCCGAAAGCGCCGTGCTCAAGGCCTGGAAGTGGGTAACCTCGCCCACGCTGCCAGGCTCATCGTATTTGCCTCGTACAAGGTCGATCGCATGGCGAAAGAGGCGGAAGTTGACGAACTTCATTTTCAGGGTGAAAAATAATGCGCCAAATAAAAGCCAGGCCACAATCAGCGGGACCCCGGCGATGGGTTTCCAAAACAGGACACTGCTGAGCGGTTGTACGCCATAGCGCCCGAAGAAGTAGTCCAGCTTTTCCTCGAAGCCGGCTGGAGCAGCGTCTTTTTTCACCTCCGCGGGCGCATTCCCCTCTCCCTCAGCGGTCCATTCACCAGATTGCCCGGTTACCAGGAACTGCCAGGTGCCGGCGAGATGACCTTTTTCATCAAGGGTTCCCTTCAGCTCTACAGAATTCCCCGGCTCCCCCTTAACAGGGGAATAATTGAAGTAGATCTGGAGATCTCCACCACTTACCAGGACATCGGTAACCTCGAGCGCGCCCTGGTCGGGACTCCGAATCGTGACCTTTTCAGTTCCCTCGACCTGCAGGGCATAGACCTTCTCAACGCCGGGAGTTGACTTCTCTCCTGCAGGAAGAGCCATCTTGACCTGCCAGGTGCCCGAGAGCTGCGTGGACACTGAATCAGTCTTCGCGGCGGCTGCCGGCTCCTGGGAGAAAACAGGGGTAACGAGAAACAGAAGCACCAGGCTGAGCCAGGACAGGCTCCTATAGGAAGCGAAGGGCACTTTCATGTGGGGTCGTCCTCTTGAAATGCGTTAGCAAACAGGAGCGCTTAGAGCGGAATTACCTGAACCGGAGAATACCAGAAATTCGCTGCGGAATCACGCTGAAGGAGCGCACTCAGGAGTCACTGCCACCGCCTGAACCGCCTCCTCTTCCACCACCTCCGCCTGAACCGCCGCCTTCTGAGCCACCGCCGCCGCCACGCCTTTTCCGCCTGCGCGGCCTGCGCCTGCGGCGAGAACCTCCTCCAGACTGCTTCTCTCCTCCGCCCTGTCCGCCTCCACCGCCCCCCCCACCGCACCCACCTCCCCCCTTGCGCCGGCCTCCCCCGCCGCCACCACCGCCACCGCCACCGTAACGCGACCGGCGCCGGCGTCGGCGCCGCCGACCACCCTCACCACCTCTTCTCTTGTCGCGCTCGGCTTTCTCTTCTTTCTTCTGCTTATCCGTCTCGGCATCCGCACGCTCAAGCACGTCGCTGTCGAGATTGAAGTAATCCTCTTTCAGGTAGGCATCATCGACAATCTCAAAAGCCTGCTTGGGAGGCCGGTTCTGCTGGCGATGCCTTTTTTCTTCATCCTGCTCCTTGAACTCGGCAATGGTCTGCTCCATCTCTTCCTTGTTCTCGAATTCAGGATCCATCTTGGGCAACTTCCTGCGGCGACCCTGGCGCCCACCACGTCGTCCTCGCGATGACTTTCCGCGGCGTGAGCGCTTTCCCTCGCCTTCTTCCCGGCGGGAAGAAGATCCTGAAGATCTCTGCTTGCGGCCTTCACCAGAACCGCCACCGCCCTCTCTGCCCTGCTCGCCGTCGCTGGATTTGCGCCCCCTCCTCCTTCGTTGCCTGCGCGGCTTCTTCCCGGAGCCATCACCCTTGCCCCCCGAGCTGTCACCTTGCCTGCTGGAGCCATCCTCCTGATTCGATGTGTTCCCCATACGACGTCCTTCCTGTCTGTCGAGACTGGTGACCTTGAATTTTGTATCTTTGAGAACCTGCTCCCAGTACCTGCGTTCCTTGGGAGCAACCAGGGTGATCGCGATCCCCGTCCTGTTTGCCCGGCCTGTTCTGCCAATGCGGTGGACATAGGATTCGCTCTCTTCCGGGACATCATAGTTTATAACACGTGCCACCGCGGGGATATCAAGCCCCCGCGAGGCAACATCGGTCGCCACCAGCACCTTGATGTCACCGTCCCGGAATTTATCCATAATGGCAAAACGGATATCCTGCGTCTGGTCCCCATGCAGAGAGCCTGCGCTGTAGTTGTTGCCCCACAAGGTGCGATCAAGGTCGATGACCTGGCGCTTGGTGTTGCAGAAAATGATCGCTGTATCATCCGGATTGTCGTCCAGGATCCGGCGAAGTGCATAGAGCTTCTTGTGTACAGGCAGAGAGATACATCCCTGGTGGATATCCGGTACGGTTGCCAGCCCTTTTGATGTCGAGTAGGTCTTCGGGTTTCTCATGTACCGGCCGAGGAGCTTCTGCATTCCCTGCGGGATCGTGGCAGAAAACAGGAGGGTCTGGCGCTCCTTTGGAATCTTATCGAGGATGGCCCCGACCTCGTCGATAAATCCCATATCCAGCATCCGGTCGGCTTCATCGAGCACCACCGTCTCGCACCAGCCAAGGGAGAGAGTTCCTCCCTTCAGGAGGTCAAGAACCCGGCCTGGGGTACCAACCACCACCTGGGAACCCTTGCGCAGCTTTGCTATCTGCCCGCTGGCATGAACGCCGCCAACCAGCAGCACCACCTGCAGGTCACGGTCTTTGCCCAGGGCCTCAACCACCTCGGCAACCTGCTGGGCCAGCTCCCGCGTGGGAGTCAGGACAATCCCCTGGACAGCGACCCGCTGGGTCTCAATCTTGGCTACCAGCGGCGCCCCGAAGCCGATCGTCTTGCCGGTACCCGTCTCTGCCTTGCCAATGATGTCACCGCCGCCGAGGATCGGCTCCATAACCTTTTCCTGGATGGGCGTACAATTGGTGATCCCCATCGCATCGAGACTGGAGAGCACATCGGCGGGCAGGTCAAAAGCGCTGAAGAGCTTGCCGCTAAACTTTTCTCCGCCACCGCTCGAAGCCTCCGGGCCATCATCTGCAGGTTCCTGTCCTGCGGGTTTTTTTTCCTGCTCCTTCATCAGAATCCCGCATCCACTTGCAGGGCGTGATCCGGAAGCCTCCCGGCCCCGCAGGCAGGGAAAAGAAAATCAGGCGCCACCAGGCTTAACCAACCGAAGGAGGATCTCATAGCTCGTCTTCTGCTTCGGGATCAGGCTTTGAGAGATCCGGGCCCTTCTTAGAGCTGCCCTTGAGCGGGGCTGGAGCTTTCTTCTCGGGCAACTTGCTGACCAGCTTCCCGGCTTTCTTCAAGACCGCCATCTCCTTTTCAACCCAGGCCTTGGGGAATTTCCCATCAATCCGAAGACTGGAAATCATGAAGGAGACCCCGGAGAAGAGAAACCCGATCCTTCCGGGAGCGGGTTCTTTCACCTCTGTTGACACCACCTCTACCATCTCCTCTTTCTTGCCGTTCAGCACGCCGACGCTGACGGCGAGCTTGCCCCCCTTGAAGGTGATGACCACCGGCATACCCTGCGGCCCCTTATCGAACCAGCGGTAGGCGGAAGCGGCAAACTTTCTGTTTTTTGTTTTCACCTGGACCTTTTTCGAGGCAATCACGATGTCCTGGAAAAAATTGGTCTGAACAAAAGAGCTCCCCTGGTGGTTCAACAGGAAGGCGAAGCGACTGCGCCCGGTCAGATGGGGAACCCGCATTCGGAAGCTGATCTTATAATCATCAACCAGCTCAAAATTGGACAGCGTGGAGCCGGCCAGGAGGCCGACCAGGGTCGCCTTCCCCTTGGTATGGCCAGTAAGCAGGTTCTTGCGGAAGGCAGCGCTCTTCACATCGCTGACGTTGCCGAGCACCCCACCACGGCCACGGCCCTTGGAGGTAAACCCTTTATCAAACTCTCCCGCACCGGGATAGATCAGCGTAAAGCGGCCCTTGTTGATCTTAACGGGAACACCGAAGAGAGCGACTCCATTGAGCCCGGCAAGCTGCTCGACAGTAAGCGGCTTGGCCTTCGCAGCCGGCTTCTTGGCCTTTTCCTTTTTGTCCTCGACAGCCCAGGCACTCGCTCCAGGTATGAACAACCCGCACGACAGGCCAAGGGCTGCCAGCGCCACCAGGAGCGCGACGCCGGTTGTGCCAGGATCTCTCAGGTACCTTGAACCAGACAAGCTGAATAACCTCGATTGACGTTCATATTAAAGACCCGCTAAACGGGCATTGTAGCGTTACCCGGTAAACTCTCCACCAGTTTTCTTTCCCGGCTTCCAAACCGGAGGGCAGACGCGGCGGCAGAAAATCAGTCGCCCTTGCGCCAGGGGCTTGGAACCCCCTCGTCGTCAAGGGCCACGTAAACGACGTTGGAGCTGCCGATTTGCTCGAGGTGGGAGGATTTTCCCCGGCTGACGACCACCCGGCAGTCAAAGGCCAGGGAGCTGGAGCCCTCTTTGACAGGCCTGCACCAGATCTCAACGACATCTCCAAGAAGCCCCGGGGCATCGAAAACGATCTCCCCGAACTTCTTGGTGACGATGTTCTTGGTCCCCATACGCCTCATCGCCATTGTCGCCATAGCCTCATCAATCCAGCTCATCAACTGGCCACCAAAAAGACAGCCGGCAAAGTTAAGATCCGGATACATGACGATTTTACGGCCGGCGAGTTCGTAGCCTTCAAGGTCAACGGTTGGATCGGCCATGTTTCTTTACGACTCCAGGTCCTTATTTTTCAGTGACGGAAATGCCTGTGGCCGGTGAAGAGCATTGCCAGGCCTTTCTCGTTCGCGGCGGAGATGACTTCCTCATCACGAACACTTCCACCGGGCTGGATTACGGCGGTGGCGCCGGCCTCAGCAGCAGCAAGCAGCCCATCAGCAAAAGGGAAAAATGCATCGGAGGCGACAGCGGAGCCCGCCAGGTCAAGCCCGGCCTCTGCCGCCTTGATCGCGGCAATCTTAACAGAGTCGACCCGGGACATCTGCCCGGCCCCTACCCCCAGGAGACAATCGGAGGCGCTGTAGACAATAGCGTTTGATTTAACGTAACGAACCACGCTCCAGCCAAAGAGCATGGCGGCCATTTCCTTTTCAGTTGGTGGGCGCTCGCTAACCACCTTGAAGGTGGCCGGATCGTCAGCCTCATCGTCGGGGGATTGGGCCAGGAGACCGGCCGGAACGCCGCGTAAAACAGGCGCTCCGGGGGAGAGGCCCCAGGAGTCATCCCGGCAACGAAGCAGGATACGGTTTTTCTTTTCTCTCAGGATCTCAAGGGCCCCATCGGAAAAGCCGGGGGCAACCAGGACCTCGATGAAGTGATCTTTCATTACATTCGCCGCCGCCTCATCGACGACGCCACTGGAGGCGATGATTCCGCCGGAGGCTGACTGCGGATCGCAGGCCAGGGCCTTGTGCCAGGCCTCCTCGATGCTTGCGGCATAAGCTGCCCCACAGGGATTTGAATGCTTGATGATCGCCACGGCCTGCCCGTGGTCCTCGATAGCCGAGATCACCTCGAGGGCGCCGCAAAGGTCCAGGATGTTGTTGTAGGAGATCTCCTTGCCGTTGAGCTGTTCAAAGGAATCCAGGAAGGTCGGACCTCGCCCATAGAGGGCAGCATGCTGATGGGGATTCTCTCCGTAGCGCAGCACCCTGACACGCTCAAGATCAAACGACAGGTGCTTCGGCAGGTCACCACACTCCTCATCATCGGAAGAGCCCTGTTCACCCAGGTAGGCCGAGATCGCCTGGTCATATACACCTGTACACTGAAAAACCTCCAGTGCCAGGGCCTCTCTGAGCTCAAGGCTGGTCGCTCCATCCCTGGCCTGCATCTCAGCAAGTACATCCTCGTAGCGGCTGGGATTCGCCACCACCGTCACGTGAAGGTGGTTCTTGGCTGCGCTCCTGAGCATGGTCGGGCCGCCGATGTCGATCTGCTCAATGGCCTCCTCCCGTGTAACATCGGGACGGGCAACGGTCTCTACAAAGGGGTAGAGGTTAACGACCACCAGGTCGATCGGCTCGAGATCATGTTCCTGCATCGTTGCGAGGTGAGCCTCATCGTCACGACGATGAAGGATGCCGGCATGAACCCTGGGATGCAGGGTCTTCACCCTGCCATCGAGCATCTCGGGAAACCCGGTAAAATGGTCAACCTCCTTGATCTCGATGCCGGCCTCCGCGAGGGCGCGGGCAGTTCCCCCGGTTGAGAGGATCTCAACACCGAGCTCCTGCAGCCCACGCGCAAAATCGATGATACCCGTCTTATCCCAGACACTGAGCAGGGCCCGCCTGACCGCTATATTCTCCACCTTGAATCCCCTTTTTCCTTGTAACTCATCCTCTTCAAACCGCGCTACAAGTTAACCTCCAAGGATCGCTTTTGAAAGGCTGTAGAGATTTTCCTTGGAGCCCCTTGGATGGAGTAGATACAATCGCCTCGCGAAATCCTTATCCACTACAGCAGAAAGACTTGCAGCTTTCAGCCCGGCTCCGGGCGCGCTTCTTTAGCAAGACTGTTGAGCCGGAGAGGAAGAACGTAGGGCCTCGACAGGGGCCGGCAGGCACAAAGATCGCCAGGCAACCCTGTTTCGGCAAATCTCCTGTTTTCAAAACGGATATCATTTTCAGGGTCTGAGGCCGGAACCGGCCAGGCGTGGTGGCAAGGACCCCTTCACATGATTTCGTCAATGTAATCCAGCCGTGAGGAAACCCTTGGCAGCCTCTGAAAGCCCGAAAGACTCCAATCTGAAACGGGATAAAGGCAGGGACCGGGAGCTTGTCGGTAACATCCTGGCCGGCAAGTACAAGATCCTCAAGATCCTTGGCCAGGGAGGCTTCGGCAGCGTTTTCCTGGTTGAAATGACCTCCGGCATCATTGGTGACCGGCTTGCCATGAAGATCCTGCCGGGCGAGTTCAGCCAGAACAATATGCTGCGTGAGCAGTTTATGAATGAAATTCGCGTTGCCATGAAAATGGTCGACGCCCACATCGTGCAGATCCGGGACGTCGGGATCACCGAAGGAGATCCCGATAAAGGCGGCGGCCTCCTCTACTACACGATGGACTACGTCAATGGCAAAACCCTGGGGCAGCTGATCAAGCAGGAGGGGACCCTGAGTATCTGGCGGGCGCTTCGGATAGCCCGCAGGCTCCTGCCGGCCCTGAAGGTCGCCCATGGAGCGGGAATCATCCATCGCGACCTCAAGCCTGCGAATATCATGATCGAGGTTGTCGGTGAAAAGGAACTTCCCAGGATCCTCGACTTCGGTATCGCCACGGCGGTGATTGCTGACACCGAGCTTGAAAACAGCCTCGAGGGTGGCCTCAAGGACAAGAAGGGCTTTGTCGGCAGCCCCTACTATATGCCTCCGGAGCAGTTCCAGGGGGTGGAGATGGGGTTCTATACGGACCTTTATTCCCTTGGGGTCATCATCTACGAATGCCTTACCGGGCAGAAACCCTACACAGGAAAAACACCCAAGGAGGTCTACAAGAAGATCAAGCAGGGGGCACCGGTTCCTGTCGATGAGCTGCAACCGGCGGTAGGCAAGGTACCGGGACTGGCCGAGCTGGTCATGAAATCCCTTGAGCGAAATCCTGAAAAACGCTTCCAGTCGGCCAAGGAATTTTATGAGGCCCTCAATGGCGTCATGTCCGGCAAGAATGAGGAGGCCGCCCCGGCAGCAGCCCCCGCAGCAGTGAAGCCGCCGAAAAGCCCTCCAATGAAACCGCGTCTCGCCGCCAGGCAACGAGCAGCCGGCATGCGCAAGACCGGGATGGGAGCCGCCATAAGGGACCGGCTGCCGCAGCGCCGGGGCTCCAGCCTGGGCACCATCGCCATGCTCATCCTGGGCCTGGGAACCATCGGGCTCCTGGCTTTCCTTTTCAAGGATGAGATCCTGGAGGAAATCAATAAACAGCAGCAGGAGAGCCCTGAAGCCCCCGCCGGAACATCCCGGAAAACGCCGGAAACCGAAAAGCCAGGGCCGGACGCCGGCGCCAAAAACACCGGCCTTGCCGAGAAGAAGAAACCAGAAGAGAAAAAACCTCCACAAGGCCAACCCCCGCCGCAGGAAAAGCCGGAGCCCAGCACATCCGAGCGTATGGAGGCCATCAGGGAACAGCTCGCTGAACGGGTCGAGTTGCATCTCAAGGAGGCAGAAGCCGCCCTCTTTCGGAAGGAATGGGACACCGCAAACCACGCAGCAGACAGCATCCTGGAGATCGAGGCCTTCCATGCCGGGGCGCTGCTGCTCAAGGCCCGGGTCATGCTCAACACCAATAAAAACATCTCGGCCATCGTCACCCTTGAGTCCGCCCTCAAGACCGTGAATGAGAAGGCGCTGCAGATCGACATCCTCCGCTATCTTGCCATTGCCCATACCAGCCTGCAGAAGCCGGACTGGAAACTTGCGGCAAAAAAGCTCGAAGAGGCTACCGCCCTTGATCTGAAAAATGGTCTCGCAGCGCGAATGCTGGTTGATGCTTATAAGAAGCTGGAAAAAGACAAGGCACTTGCGGCCTTTGTGAAGAGAGCCTACGAGGCGGAAAACAAGGACCGTGTTATTTCCGAGCTGTACAAACAGATCTGGGTTCTTGAGCCGCAACGACGACAAAAGGAGTTCGAAGAGCAGACGGCCCTGGCCCTCAAGGCCTACTCTCAAGAAGATTACGCCACAGCCTCAAAGGCCGCCTCCCGAACCTTCGCTATTCAATTGCCGGGAGAGCCGAATATCGAGGTGGCGGAGATCGCGGTCGATTCCTTCATCCGGCGCGCTGCTGACTTTCCCCATGCTCCGGGACGAAGCCCGGGACACCTCTCAAGGTTTACCCGTGATGCCCGCAAGGCACTGAGCCGGCTCTACGGCTTCGTCAAAGATTCCCTGGAGGCCGGTGAAGATGATGCCATGACCGCCAAGGTGATCTTCTACGATGCGAAGATTACCTACCTTGAAACAAGAAATGACCGCAAGAGCGAAGACTACCTCGAGGGTGCAGGCCTCAAGTTTGCCAACCTGCTCAACCGGCTGCGCGGCAAGAAGCCAACAGAAATGTATTATGAAGCCCGGACCTGGCGTGGACTCGTATGCGCCTCCCGCGGCGATTTCGATGGGGTCGTCAAGGAGTTTGACGAGGCCCGCGACTCCAGGAACCCCGGGTTGATGGAGCAGCATGCCATCACCTACCTCGCCATGGGCCATTACCTCAAGCAAAGTGACAACAGGAAGAAGGCCTACGGCCTTGCCAGGGGGCGCCTGCTCAACCTGCTGAAGGTGGCGAAACTCCCGGAGAGCAAAAAAGCCGGCGCCTACTACAAGCTGGGCTCCTGCTACCTGAGGATGGGAATATTGACCAGTGACGATGGGGATCTGCGCAAAGCGGCCAACCGCTTCATGGAGGCCAAGAAGCTAGGCCTTGATAATGCCCGCCTCTTCGAAAATCTTGGAGAAACCTACCGCCACCTCGGTGAGTTTATCAAGGCGGCCGTCTATTACCGGGATGCCTATTACAAGGACCCCTCTCCCTCCCGCTGCCTCATGGCCGTATCACACTTTCTGGAGTCAAATCCGCGCGCCCCACAGGCAAAAGATCTTCTTCTCCACGCGCTGCAGAAATTTCCGGACAACGAGGATCTCCTGAAGAAACAGCAGGCGCTGGAATAAACCAGCCGGTCGCAAGCGCTGTAAAACTGCGGGGAGTTGCCCGCCCGGCGTCGATGGCGTATCCTGTCTCGCTGGAAGAGAAGTCGGCACCCCGATGCCGGTAACCGTGAAGAGAACCATGAAATATTCCAGGTGGATCATCTGCGCAATCAGCCTTGCGCTGGGCCTGCCGGCGGGGCTGTTCTTTCTCAGCTCAACCGGGAAGGAGCAGCACAGAGCCTCAGCAGCGCCCGACCTTGCACTGCTGCCCGCCCTCGAGGCCGGCAACCCACCCGCTCCTGCCCCGGAAAAACCTGCGCGGGCCGTACCCACGCTGAAGCCTCCTGCCCTCGGCAAGGGCGACACCATCGGCATCGTTGCGCCGGCAAGCTCCATGGACCAGGCCGGCGCAAGCAGGGCAATGGCAAACCTGACCCGGCGGGGATACAAGGTCAGGCTCTCAAAAGGCTACCTGGAAGCCCGCGGCTACCTTGCAGGAACTGACAAGGCCCGCGCTGCCGAATTCAACGCCTTCTTCGCTGACCCGGCGATCAAGGCAATCCTCTGCCTGCGAGGCGGCTATGGAAGCCCGAGAATCCTGGACCGCCTCGATTATGAGCTGATCCGAAAGAACCCGAAGATCCTCATTGGCTACAGCGACATCACCGCTCTGCTCAACGGCATCCATTCGAAAACAGGACTGGTTGTTTTCCATGGCCCCATGGCGAAGGAGTTCTCTCTCGGCAAGGGGCTCACCCCCTACACCGAGAAATATTTCTGGCCGGCCTTCACCCCCAGCAGCAGGCTCTTCGCCGACTGGGGAGGCCCAGGGCCACGGGGAAGAGCCCACCTGAGGACTATCCGGGGCGGCCAGGCAGAAGGGGTCCTCGTCGGCGGCAACCTGAGTGTCCTGGTCTCAACCATCGGGACGCCCTACGAAGCCAGGGCTGAGGACTGCATCCTGTTCCTGGAGGATGTCAGCGAGAAGCCCTTCCGCATCGACCGTATGCTGAACCAGCTCCGCCTCAGTGGAAAGCTTGGACAGTACAAGGGCGTACTCCTGGGAAGCTTTACGGGCTGCCTGCCCTTAAGGCAGGCCGGGAGAATCGGCCTGCTCGATGTCTTCGACCATTATTTTGCAGACCTGGGAGTTCCTGTACTTTCGGGCTATGCCGCGGGGCACCAGCCTGACCAGGCCACCCTTCCCTTCGGCATACGCGTCCATCTCGATGCCACGGAGAAGATCCTGAGCTTTATCGAGGCCGGGGTCGAAGAGCAGCAGTAACAAAGACCCCGGGCTGGCAGGTTCTCAGGCCTGCAGCCGGGCTCCTTCGAGATCGACTCCCTCGAGATCACAGCCATCGATGCGGGCACCGACAAGGCTTGCCCCCCGAAGATTCACCTGCCTGAGAGATGCCCTGCTCAGATCCACCCCATCGAGCACTGCTCCGCCGAGATCACTCCCATCGAAGACCGCAGCAGCAAGCCGGCAGCCGGCATCAAAGCGGCAGGCCCTCAGGTCAGCAGAGAGGAGCCGGGCATCCCGCAGATCTGCATCCTCGAAGCGCGCTGCGTTAAAATCCGCCCCCTCCAGCTCACTGAACCTGAAGGTTGTTTCACTGATTCGTGCTCCCCGGAAGACCAGCTCCCTGCCCTTGACCCCATCGAGGTTGACCCTCACCAGGCGGCAGCCCTCAAAATTACAATCCCCCAGCCGGGAACCCAGGAAGGACACCAGGCGAAGGCTTCCATCACGGAAGCTGAGCCCTTCGGCATGAAGATCTGTAAACAGCACCGAGTCGAGGTCTCCCTCTGAAAAATCGACCTGCTGAAGATCCGAGGTCCTGCTGAAATCGAGATCGCGCAGAACCGACTCCCGAATACAGCTTTCACGAAAAGCCGCCCCCTTGAGATCTGATTTTTCCATTTCGATGCCGGCGAGGTCTGATTGCTCAAAATGACACCCAGCCAACCCTGCAAAGGACAATTTCGCACCATGGAAACGGGTCGCCTTGAAAGAGCTGTCCTCCAGGTCAGCATAGCTCAGATCACACCTGTCCAGGATGCAACGGTCAAAGCGGCAGGCGCGCAGGGCCGCCTTCATAAAATGGCTGGTGGAAAAATCACACCCCACAAAACCGGATTTCTCTACCTGGAGCTTGTCGAAGCACAGTCCCCTGAGCCCCTCGCCGACGAGGCTCTCGCCTTTTTCGATCCTGTCCAGAACGTCTTCAAGGGTGATCGGCATGTCTCGGTCCGTTCCTGGTCAGATCTTGATAACACTGTGGGTGCTGCCGTACATCTCGATCACGGAGCCGGTGACCGACCTTGACAGGTCCGAGGACAGGTAGACAACGAGGGAGGCGATATCTGCCTGGGTAACCTTCTGGTGAGGGCCGGCGCCCCAGCGGTCAAGCGAGTTCGAATCGATCGCCCCCGGGGCAATGGCATTCACCCTGACCTGGTGTTCCCGCAGTGCATCTGCGCTCGCCTTGGTCAGGCCGACCAGCCCGAACTTGGAGGCACAATGTGCGACGACATTCGGATCACCTACCTGCCCGTGAATGGAGGCAATGTTGACGACCGCCCCACCGGTACCCTGGTTGGCCATCGTCTTCCCTGCAATCCGGGTGAGATGGAAGGGTGCTCCGAGGTTGGTGTCGATGGTGCGGCTCCAGTCGGAATAATCGAGCTCAAAGAGGTTTTTCCAGACGAAGACCCCGGCATTGTTCACCAGGATATCGATTCGATTGAACTCACTGAGGGCTCCATTGACAATGTCATCGGGTGCCCCCTCAACCGTCACATCCGCGACCATGGCGACAGCGGATCCACCGGAATCACGCAGACCGGCAGCGGCCTCAGCAAGCTTCTCCTCCTCACGCGCCACCATGAGAACATTGGCGCCATCGGCACAGAGGGCCGTCGAGATCGCCAGGCCAAGCCCCTGGCTCGCCCCGGTTACAATTGCGGTTTTTCCGTCAAGCAGCTTCGACATAGCGCGATGATTAGATCCGAAGGTAGAAACCCGCGTCAAAGAAAATGGAGACTCCCAGTTCTCTTCATCGGCCGCAGAACACTTATTCTCCAGTAAGAGCAGGCTTGAAGGAGCCCTACTTCTGATAACAGCGTTTTTTCACAGCCGGGAGGCAAAAACCCGCGGCCGCGGGGGCTTTTCACGCCGTCTCGAACACAAAATAAAAAACGGGAGGCCGTCTCCAGGAAAAGAGACGGCCTCCCGTGATAAAACCCGAAAGGTCTCAGCTGCCGAGAACCTTGGCGGTGGCCGCGGCAACTTCCGCGACGCTCTTTTTATCAATCTTGTTCAGACCGAAGGTCTTCACCACCGTCTTGTTCTTGTAGATCACGACGGTGTGCTTGGCCTTGGCATTGATCTTCCAACCCTTGGGAGCCTTGGCCCCTCCGCGGTTGATGGTCATGTCGATGGCCTTGATCTTGTTGGCAGCGGCAAAAGCTGCAAGCTGTTTACGCGCAGCCGCCTTGTCATCATCCAGAGAGATGAGATAAGCGATCGAGCCCTTGGAGCTGGCGGCAACCTTATCGATTTCCCTGACCAGACTGGCCAGGTCTTTACCTACCTCGCGAGAGAAAATCGCGACGGAGGCCTTTCTACCGCCTACTCATATATAGCAGAGACCGTTTTTACGTTTGACGAACTTGCCGGTGACGGGAAGAACGCTGAACTTCGCGGTTCCCTCGCCAGCCTTACAGCCCGACTCGACCTTCCCGGAATCGTCCGCAATTGCGGGCGTCGCCAGGAGAGCAGCCAGGAGCAATGCACTGAACCTCATGGGTGGCTCCTTTCAATAAAGCCGTTTCATTTACCGTGTTGAAAACAATCTTTTTGCCAGCGGGTATCTTACCAGCTTCAGGACCTGATTGGGAATAATCGCAGGTCCCCTAAACCTCTAGAGAGCGGCTCTTGCGATACCCGGGCAGTTCCGTATGATCGTTGTCTGCGCCAGGGTCACGCAACTCTACTGAAACACCGCCGGAGGGTGAATGTCAGAGAAGAAATCAGGTCTCGCAAGCTACGAAAACGTCGACGGCGACTACCTGGAGAAGCGCTCACTGAAAAAGAGCGCCGGCTGGGTGCTGCTGTGGGCGCTCGGGGTAGGGGCTGTGATCTCGGGGGATTACGGCGGCTGGAACTTTGGCCTCGCCAGCGGTGGTTTCGGCGGCCTGGCAATAGCTACCGTGCTGATGGCTATCATGTACGTCTGCATGGTTTTCAGTATCGCCGAGCTTTCAGCCGCCCTCCCACACGCCGGCGGCTTCTATTCCTTTACCCGTAACGCGCTCGGTCCCACGGGCGGTTTTATCTGTGGCCTTACTGACACAATCGAGTACGTCATCACCCCGGCGGTCATCGTATTTTTCATCGGGGGATACCTCGGTAAGATTTTCCCGGACATCGCGAAAGAAGCCTGGTGGGTCGGCTTCTACGTGGTTTTTGTGGGAATCAATATTCTCGGCGTGAAACTGACCCTGCGGGCCGGGCTGATCGTTACCCTCATCGCCTTCCTGGTCCTGGTTGTTTTCTACATCAGCGTCATCGCCACCGGCAGCTTCGAATACGACCGCCTCTTCAACATTCCCGATGCGAAAGGGGAAACCGGGCTCTTTCTTCCTAAAGGCTGGAACGGTGTTTTTGTCGCCCTGCCATTTGCTATCTGGTTTTACCTGGCGATTGAGCAGCTGCCGCTGGCCGCCGAAGAATCTCACGACGTGGTCCGGGACATGCCCAAGGCCCTGGTCTGGGGAATCATCACCCTGCTCGGCCTCTCCGTCTTTACCCTGGTTCTCAACACAGGGGTTGAAGGTGGAGCCGCCATGATCGCTATCTCCGAGGCCCCGCTTGCCGACGGGTTCAAGGCCGTGTTTAAAGATGGCCTCACCTCCGACTCCCTCAACCTGATCGCCGTCACCGGCCTTGTCGCCAGCTTTTATATGATCATCTACGCTTACGGAAGGGTCCTCTTCGCCCTCTCAAGGGCTGGCTATTTTCCCCGCTGGATCTCCAAGACCTCTCAATACCAGACCCCCCACCGGGCCCTGGTTCTCGGAGCGCTGATTGGGCTGGCCACCCTCTTCCTGCTCGACAGGCTTGGTAAATCCGAAGACATCGGAGGAACCCTGATCAACATGGCTGTCTTCGGGGCAGTCCTCTCTTACGCCATGGTCATGTTCAGCTACATCCGGCTGCGGCTCACCCGCCCGGAGCTCGAGCGGCCCTATCGCAGTCCCCTGGGAATACCGGGAGCCGCGATCGGTGGCGCACTTTCGATCCTGGCCCTCGCCGCCACGATTTTCAATAAGGACTACCGGCTGGCAATTATCTGGGTTGCGGGCTTCCTGGCCCTTGGTATCGGTTACTATCTTCTTTACAGCCGCCACCGGCTCGTGGCGCAAGCGCCCGAAGAGGAGGTCGCCCTCCTCGCGAAACAACTCGGTGAGCTCGACGGAAAAATGGAGTCAAATGAATGAGCGAAAACCAGGGGCTTCTCAATCTTGA
>CAZTRG010000082.1:0-5592 GCA_964615885.1 uncultured Planctomycetia bacterium
AAGGACCTCCTGATGAGCGGAGTCTACGGCGCCCTGCTGGCCAGCATCGTGCTCTACATCTTCCTGCGCAGGTTCTCCACGACCCTGATCTCCGTGCTCTGCATCCCCTGCTCGCTCATCGTCACCTGCGCCTTCATGTGGAGCCAGGACACATCGCTCAACACCCTGAGCCTGCTGGGGCTCATCGTCGGCATCGGCATGCTGGTGGACAACGCCGTTGTCGTCATCGAGAGCATCTTCCGCTACCAGGAGATGGGCTATGACAGCAAGGAGTCATCCCGGATCGGGGCCAGCGATGTCTCCACCGCGGTCATCGCCGCAACCCTGACCTCGGTGATCACCTTCCTGCCGCTGATCTTCAACAAGTCCAGCGAGCTCAATATCTTTCTCTCCGAGATCGGTATCACGATCTGCATCACGCTGCTGGCTTCGCTCTTTATCTCCCAGACCCTCATTCCCCTGGCGACCTCCTGGGTCATCAAGGCCCGCGCCCGGAAAAAGCAGGCCTGGATTCTCTGGCTGGAAAAACGCTATGTGCGCCTCCTGAAGTTCAACCTCCGCAACCGGTGGCTGACCCCGCTGATCCTCCTGGGCATGGGGCTCTCGACCTACTACCCCTGGTCGACTGTTGACATGGACTTCGGACACTCCCGCATCGCCTCCTACGCCGAGGTCCGCTACGACTATTCTGAGAGCGCCAGCATGCAGGTACGGGAGCAGATGATCAACAAGGTCGAGGCGATCCTCGAGCCCCACCGTGAAGAGCTCCTCGCCAAGAACATCTACAGCTACTGGAGCCATCACCACACCATGACCCGGATCTACCTCAAGGACGGGATGGTCAACGAGGCCAACCTCGAGAAGGTCCGCAACCGGCTCGAAACCCTGCTCCCCCCGATCCCCGGACTCGAGTTCAAGCTCGCCGAGCCGAAGGTGTCCTACCGAAGAGGCGGCAGCCGCCGGCTGGTGGGCGTGCAGGTCACGGGCGAAGATGTAGAGGTCATCAAGGTCTGGGCCGAGAAGATGAAGGAACGTTTCAGGGGGATCGAGGGCCTGGAGCATACCTGGTCAACTCATGAACGGGAGAAAACCGAGCTCCACCTCGAGTTCAACCGGGAGGCTGCGGCCAACTATGGTGTCTCCTCCTCGGCCGTTGCCGAGACTGTCGGGCTGACCTTCCGCGGCCGGCACCTCTCAAGATTCCGCACTCCCTCCGGTGAGAGGGAGATGCGCCTGACCCTCGACGAGAAGGAAACAGAGAGCCTCTCCCAGCTCCAGCAGCTGCCGATCGTTTCCTCCGGGAACAGGAAGGTGCCCATCGCCGCGATCGCCGATGTCAACCGGCGCCGGGGGCGCTACCGCATCGAGCGTGAAGACCGGCTGACGAGTATCTGGGTCGGGGCGCACTACAAGAAGGGAAAAACGGCGGAGGACTACACCGAGGCCATCAAGGTGGCCCTCGCCGACATCGAGCTGCCGCCGGGCTACACCTGGGACTTCCACAAGGAGACCAGGAAAAAGCATGAGCGCTACTGGGAGTTCGCCGAGAGCCTCATCCTCGCCCTGATCCTGATCTTCGCAGTCATGGCCGGTCTCTTCGAGTCCATCCAGAGAGCCATCGCGCTGATGATCGCCCTGCCCTTCGCGCTGGCGGGAGCCTGGTGGACCCTCTACCTGACCGGCACCGACTTCGACAGGCCGGCCTCGGTGGGGCTGCTCCTGCTGATCGGCATTGTCGTCAACAACGGTATCGTCCTCATCGAGCACATCAACGGTTACCAGCGAAAGGGCAGCTCCCGCCAGGCAGCCATGCTGCGGGGTGGCAGGGAGCGCCTGCGGCCGATCCTGATGACCGCCCTGACCACGATTCTCGGCCTCATTCCGATCATCATCCAGCGCCCGGCTCTCGGGGGCACCTACTATTACTCGATGGCGCTGGTCATCATAGGCGGAATCACCATCTCCACCTTCCTGACCTCGGTCCTGCTGCCCACGACCGTGACGATCATCGAGGATCTGCCGCGCTGGGTTAAGAGGGTCATCGTCGGAATCTTCCGCCCTGCCCGGAATACCTGATTCAATCGAGAGCGGCAAAGCCGCGCTGGAGATCCTCCCAGAGATCATCGGGATCTTCCAGGCCGGCCGAAAGCCTGACAAGGTTGCGGGGCAGGTCAAGCCGGACCCCCTTTCCCTTTGCCACCTCGGGAAGGATCGAGGAGGGCAGGGCCAGGCTTTCAAATCCGCCCCAGGACACTCCCAGGAGGAAGAGCTCGAGGGCATCGCAAAAGCGCTCGGGGTCTCCATCGAGCAGGAAGGAGAAGAGCCCGCTGGCCCCCTCAAAATGGCTGCGCCAGATGGCGTGGCCGGGGAAGAAGGGATTGGCGGGGTGCAGAACCTCCAGCACCCGGGGATGGTCCATGAGCCTGTGGCTCAGAAAGAGGCCGTTCTGCTGGTGGCGCTCCATCCTCAGGGAGAGGGTCCGCAGGCCACGTGTGGCGAGGAAGGCATCATCCGGCGATACGCATCCGCCCAGCAGGACAGCTGTCTTTCGAACCCGCTCCAGCAGCTCTCCGCTGCCGGCGACCATCCCGAGCAGAAGATCGGAATGCCCCGAGAGGTATTTTGTGCCCGAATGCAGGCTCAGGTCGATGCCGAAACGGGCAGGCTTCTGGTAGACGGGGGTCGCCCAGGAATTATCCACCACGGTGGGAATCGAGCGTGAACGGGCAACCTCCCCCACCGCTGCCAGGTCTGTCAACTCGAAGGTGAGACTTGCCGGCGACTCAAGGTAGACCAGGCGGGTGTTCTCCCTGAGATGATCCTCAAGGCTCGACAGCTCCGAGGGCTCGACCATGCTGACCTCCACCCCCAGCGGCTCGATGAGATCCCGTGCCATGGACAGGGTCGGGCCGTAAGCGCTTGCAGAGAGAACCAGGTGGTCACCGGCACGCAGAAGACTGAAGAGCACGGCGCTGACCGCTGCCATCCCCGAAGAAAAGGCGATGGAATCTTCGGTCTCCTCGAGGGCCGCCACCTTCTTCTCAAGAACATCGATGGTGGGATTGGCTACCCGGGTGTAGACATAGCCGTCTTCTTCACCGCGCAGCACCTTCCCGAGACTCTCTGAATCGGGAAACGAAAAAAGGGAGCTGCGATAGACAGGGGGTGCGATCGCCCCCGGCGACTTGCCCCTGTCCTCTCCGAGATGCTGTAGATCGGTATCTCGTCCAGGCACTGGCAGTTAGCGCTTCCTGGCCCCCCCGGCGGGCGCCTTGGGATTCTTTTTCCGCAGGCGAATATCGTCGATGAGAAAATTAAAGGTCTTGCCGCCCTGGACCTGTAGACGGAAATCTGTAATCGTTTCGAGGGTGGCCCCACCCTGGGATTTAAAGGTGGAGAGCGGGATCCTCACGTACTGCCAGGCTCTTGTCTTCTTGAGGGGGACCTTTCGCATCAGGCAGATGCTGACTGAGCGTCCGGCGGGTGCCGCGGTGCGGGCAGCCCCCGGCTTCTTCCCCCCAGAGGACATCAGGTAGACCTCAGGAGTCGCAGAAACCTGCAGGGCCATCCAGAATTCAACGGAGTTGTACTGGCTCCAGTTCCGCGGCACACTGGCCAGCTTCAGCTGGCCGACCTTGCCATCCCTGGTGTTCACCCAGCGCAGGCACTGGGTACCATTGACGAGATAGCGAGGGTCTTTAACGAAGGTCTTCCCGTACTTCTGGGTAAAGAGGCTGGTGTTGGCGAAATCGAAGTTCTCCAGCCTGTAAAACAGCGCTCCGTCGAGTTCGGTATAGAGCTTTTCCATCGGGGCCCGCAGGGGAGTTTCCCCGTAGCGCTGCATGGCCAGCAGGAGCTGGTCATAGGCCTCGTTCCAGAGATTGCGCTGGCGCATCAGCTCGATTTTCTTCAGGGTTGGAGATCCCTTGCAGGCCAGGATCCACCTGTTCACCAGCGCCTTGTCGGCCTTCTCTGCGGCTCCCCGTAAGGCTGACTTGAAGGACTTGCCGGCGCCCCTGTAATCCCCGGCCTTGAACTCTTCCTTCCCCTGGTTGAAAGACACCTTGTATTTTTCATCCTTGAAGGAGGGTTCGGCCGCTTCGCCCTCTGGTTTCGCGGCATCCTGTGAGTGCAGCGGCCCACAGACCGGCAGGAACCCTGCCAGCAGACCCAACAGCATCAAGGCAAGCTTCAGACTGGACTTCATCTCTGGAACCCTCCGCTGGTTATTTTTTCCTTCAGCCGGCTCACTACAGTAAAGCAAGAGCGGCCGCGTTTCGAGTACTCCCTCGGCAAGCTACCGGAAAATCTCCGGCCAGGCCTCCCTGGGTACTACTTTTCAGCGGCCGGAAGCCGCGACTCCTTGAACTCCCTGGCACCGGTATTTTCAGCCGGCTGCTCTTCCCCAACCGGCTCAGAGAGCGCCTTGACCGCGGTCTCGAGGGTCTGCACTTTCTTGCTGATTCCGCTCAGAGTGCTTTTCTGGGAAGCCGAGATCATCTTCAGTTCACTGCCGAGTAATTGCACCTGCTTTCCGATCCTCTGGATTTCGGGCTTCAGGACAGCAGCAGGATCGGGCTTCTTTTCGGTTTCAGCCGCCTCCTGGGCCCCCGGGTCTTCAGAAAGAACCACCAGGAAAGTCGCGGTATTGATAAATAACGTCGATAAAAGCAGGATTATGAGTAGTTTTGCCATCGACCTTCAGATCTCCAAACCATTTAAACTGTAAGGACTTGAGTCAACTATTCTAAACCAACCAAGCCGGTTTTATGAATTTTTTTGGTTCTTGAGAGTCACTCTTGCACATCGCCTGCGGACCTGTATTTTGATGTAGCAGGAGCAAAAGGTCTCTGTATCCTTGCCCGTCTGGAGTTGGCCGGCCGGCAGGGAATCAACCCAAGGACGAACCAGGAAGTGAACGTAATCATCGTCGGAGCCGGCGAGGTGGGAACCTACCTCGCACGGATCCTGGCCGAAGAAGGCCACCAGATCACCGTCATTGACAGCAGCGAGTCTGCCTGCGAAGAGGCGAACAAGCTCGAGGTCTTCGTTGTCAACGGCAACGGCTCGAGCACCAGCGCTCTTGAAGAGGCCGGCATCGCCAAGGCTGATTTTTTCATCTCCGTCACCAATCTCGACGAGGTGAACATGCTCAGCTGCATGACGGCCAAGAAGCTCGGCAACCCGATCACCATCGCCGGGATGCGCGACAGCACCTACTCCGACGAAAACTTCAAGCTCACCGAGGAAGACAAAAACAAAAAGAAGAAGAAAAAGAAAGACAACAAGAAGAAGGACAAGAAGCGCAAGAAAAAGAAACCCGAGGCCGCAACGGAAGAGGAGCTGGAGGAAGAGAAAGAAGAAGAAAAGGAAGGAGCCGCCAAGGACCTCGGAATCGATCTTGCGCTCGGCACCGAGGATACCGTCGCCCAGCAGATCGGCAACATGATCAAGAGCCCGGGGCTCTCCTCCCATCAATTCCTCCACGGCAGAAAGCTCGTGCTCATCGAGAACTCCGTCAAGGACCACTTCTCCGGGATTGACCAGAAGCTGAGTGCCCTGAAGGACAGGATCCCTGAGCCCGGAAACCTG
>CAZTRG010000083.1:0-2608 GCA_964615885.1 uncultured Planctomycetia bacterium
ATCCCGGCCACCCGGACAGCCACCCTGCTTGAAAGCGTAGCCGAGCTCCTTTGCAGCTGGGCAAGGAAGAGGCCGATGAGCACAGCAAGAAGCGCAGCCGTACCGGCCAGCAGGGCACTGTTTCCTGCAAGCTCCAGGAAGAGCTCACCGGCCCTTGAATCTCCCCCGGCCAGCGTCAGCTGCAGAAACCTGGCAACCGGCAGCAGGAAGCCGAAGACAACAGGGACAGCACAGGTGGCCAGGGCCAGCCAGGCCCAGGCCCCCTTGAGGCTTTCCGGTGCCGCGCGCTGGGTTCGTTGCGTTGCATGGTGAAATTTCGCCGATCTCCGCGACCAGCTCTCCAGCAGGTAGACCAGCCCGACAGCCCCCAGCAGGCAGGTTGAGAGCTGCATAGCAGCGACAAGATCCTGCCTGCCCATCCAGGTGCGGTAGATGCCCGTGGCGAAGGTATCGACAGCGCAATATTCAACAGCGCCAAACTCAGCCATGGTCTCCATCGCCACCAGGGCAACCCCGGCAAAGATCGCCGGCCTCCCCAGCGGCAGGACCACCCTTGAAAACCGCGCCCAGGCACCGGCCCCCAGGGTCCTGCTTGCCTCGATAACACTCGAAGAGAGCCCGAGGAACCCGTTGGATGCAGCGAGATAGACATAGGGATAGAGACAGAAGGTAAGGATACAAATCGCTCCGCCCAGCGAGCGGACCTGTGGAAACCAGTAATCATCCCTCTCCCAACCGGTTGAATCCCGCAGCCAGGTCTGCACCGGCCCGCTGAACTGGAACAGGTCGGTCATGGCATAGGCCAGCAGGTAGCCGGGAACCGCCAGCGGCAGGAGCAGGGCCCAGCGCAGCAGACCCACACCGGGAAAGCTGAAAGAGGTGACCAGCCAGGCGGTCGACACACCGATCAGCAGGGTTCCAGAGCTCACGCCGACTGTCAGCAGGATGGTGTTGCTGACGTATTTACCAAGAACGGTATCGACAAGATGGCCCCACGACCCCTCGCTATCCTGGGCCAGGCTCCAGAGCACCGACAGAATCGGCACCAGGAGGATGGCGGCAAGCCCAATACAGGCCAGTGACCAGTAACGTCCAGGATTGCCTTTCATGGAATCTCCATGCCGGTCTCGCTGCCCGCAGATCCCGGAAAATTACCGGCTCAGCGCCACCCGGCCCGGTCCATTATACGGATCGCTGCGGGATTGTTTCTGCCGAAGACAGCCGCGTTCACCTTGTCTTCCTTGAAGGTACCGAAGGATTTCAGGGCGGGGACGGTTCCTGCCCCCTTCACAACCGGGTACTCGTTGTTTCCGGCAGCAAACACCTCCTGGGCCTCGGTGCCCATCAGGTACTCGATGAAGGCTATGGCATTGGCCTTGTTGGGAGCGTTGGCGCAGACCCCGATCCCGGAGAGGTTGACATGGGTCCCGCGGTCACCCTGGTTGGGAAAGACAACCGCAACCTTCGCCGCAGCTGCCTTCTCTGCATCCGTGCCATTGAGCATGCGCGCAAAATAATAGGAGTTGGCTACCGCGACATCTCCCTCGCCCGCGGCTACTGCCTTGATCTGGTCACGATCACCACCCTGGGGTACCCTGGCCAGGTTGGCCACCAGGCCCTTGCACCATTTCTCAGCGCCAGCCTCACCATGAGCAGCCATCAGCGAACCGACCAGGGACTGGTTATAGATATTGCTGCTGCTTCGGATCAGCACCTTGCCCTTCCACCTCGGCTTCACCAGGTCTTCATAGGAGGTGATCTCGCCCTCCTTGACCCGCTCACGGGATCTCAGGATAATCCTCGCCCGCTTGGTGAGGCCGAACCACTTGCCCTCCGGATGCCGGAGGTTAGCGGGAACCAGCTTTGAGAGGACATCGGACTTCACCCCCTGGAAGATCCCGGCTGATTCGGCCTGGTAGAGACGGCCCGCATCGACGGTGATGAACACATCGGCAGGACTCCGCTTACCCTCCCGCTTGAGCCTCTCGAGAATAGCGCCGGAGCTGCCCTCGATGAGCTTGACCTTGATCCCGGTTTTCTTCTCAAACTCCTGGTAGATCCGGTCATCGGTGTCGTAATGCCTGGCTGAATAGACATTCACAACCTGGGCGGAAAGTGACGTGGAGAGAAGCAGGACAAAACAGGAGAGAGCCAGGGTGATTCGATTCATTTCAAACTCCGGGAATATTTCAGATCAAAACAGCCAGCCGTTAACGGCAGCCCAAACTATAGTTTGGCATACCATACACAGCCTGTCCTTCCTGTCAACAGTGGAAAGCCTGCTTTGCCTGCCCGGGAGACCCGGGTTACACAGGAATCATTTATTCCGAAATACAGAAGAGGTGTTTCTCACCACGGATAAACAGCTCCTTACCGGCCGGAGCGGGAGTTGCGTCCACCCCCTCCCCGACTGAGTTGGTCGAGACAATTTCCAGCTTTCCTGCATCCTTGATCACCACGGTAGTTCCGCTGCGGCCGGTCAGGTAGACATGGCCACCGGCAGCAATTGGAGATGCGTAGGTGCTGTTGATGCCGGAGATTCTCTGGACAGTGTAGTGAGGCTTGCCGGTGGCTGCATCCACACAGGAAAGCATACCGGACTTGCCCT
>CAZTRG010000084.1:0-11333 GCA_964615885.1 uncultured Planctomycetia bacterium
TGGTGAAGATTTCACCCTGGTTCCTGTCTACACACCCCTCCTGACAGATCTTGACCAGGGAGAGGAGGTCAGCAAGGGGGGCGTCTTTTTTAATGGAGCCAACGCCTATCTTCAGCAACATGTTCCCTATCTCCGGGAGCCTCGGCCTCTTTTAGATAAATTGCTGAACTCCCGGCCCGTCGAGGGCATCCTCGGCCGGCTCTCCCCGGGCACCGATGCCTCCAGGCTTGGCCCACTTACCCTTTCCATGCTGAAGGGGGAGGATGGCAACCAGGCAAAAGAAATTGACCGACTCATTGGGTGGCTCAAAGATGAAATGCGCCCGGATGTAATCCATCTTTCAAACCTGCTTCTTCTGGGCATGGCCAGGAGACTTCAGGAGGAACTGGGGGTTCCCCTGGTTTGCTCCATGCAATCGGAGGCTCACTTTATTGACACCCTCCCGGAGCCCTGGCAATCCGACTGTATTCGAGAGATCCAGGCCAGGGGAAATGAGGTTGATGGGCTACTGGCGGTCAGCTCCTGGTACGCATCCTTCGCCTGCGGGAAATACTCGCTGGACAGGGACAGGGTAGAAGTTGTTCTTCCCGGAGTCCCAATCAGCGACCACCCCATGGGCACCAACAAGGCCCAAGGCTCCCAGGCCCTGAAAATAGGCTACCTGGCACGCCTGGCTCCCGAAAAAGGCCTGGAGCGTCTGTGCGAAGCTTTTTGTGAAATTGTCACCCAGGGGGAGGTAGAGGATCTTATGCTGGGCGCCGCCGGTTATTTCCCTTCGTCCTCGGCCTCCTGGCTGAAAGAGGTCTCCGAGCGGACCAAGAAAGTTGCCGGGAGGAACAGGGTCGACTTCCTGGGGACCCTCGACCGAGGCCAGAAAATTGAGTTTCTCTCAAGTCTTGATTTGTTCTCGGTCCCTGCCCCGGCACCCGAGGCCAAGGGGCTTTATGCTCTCGAATCCATGGCCAGCGGTGTGCCGGTCGTCCTTCCGGCCCATGGGGTCTTCCCTGAGTACATTGAAAAAAGCAATGGAGGGATTCTCTACGATCCTGATGAGGACGGGGCTCTTCGGGGCGCTCTTGAGATGATGATCAAGGACGAAGAGGTTCGCCTGAGGTGTGGGCAGCAGGGAAGAGCAGCAGTAGAAGACTTTTTTAACTCAGAGCGAATGGCCCGGGAAACTGCGGAATTCTACCGTCTCCGGGCCGGGGTCGGTGGCCGGGCTTGAGGTCACCTGCCGAACCTGCAGTCACCCTCTCGCAAAGACCCTTCTGATGCTGTAATTTGACTCCATGACTGGTGAATTTAAAAATCAACGGCGGGTAGAGTTTTCTGAAACCGACATGGCCGGGATCATGCACTACTCCTCTTATTTCCAGTACATGGAGGAAGCCGAACACGAGTTCCTCCGGTCTCTTGGGCTTAGCGTAGTTCTCGAGGATGGCGGGACCGCCTACGGCTTCCCGCGACTGGCTACCAGGTGCGAGTATTCCCGCCCCCTTCGATTCGAGGATGTGGTGTCTGTCCATTTGCGGGTTGTGCGGATCGGGCGTGGATCGATTACTTACCAGTACCTTTTCACTCTTGATGAAGCTGAGGTTGCCCGCGGCGAGGTTACTGTGGCCTGTGTAACCAGGGACGCTGAGGGGAAAATGAAATCCGTAGAGTTGCCAGGGAGTCTCTCCTCCAGGCTCTCTGTCTATCCCGGAGATGCGCTTCAATTCGGCCCCCCTGGTCACAGCGGAGGTGCCTGAGGCTTACCCGGGCGGGAATCCATGCGAATCAAGGTAGAAAACCTGTCCAAAAGTTACCCGGCCCCCGGGGAGCCATTGAGCATACTCGACAACCTGCAGCTTGATGTTTCCGGAGGAGACTCGGTGGCTATCATGGGCCCATCGGGTTGTGGAAAAAGCACCTTGCTCCATATCCTGGGGACCCTTGAGAGCCCAGACTCCGGGTCCGTCTCCCTTGGTGAGACCGATCCCTTCGCCCTCGGGGAAGGCGAGCTGGCCCATTTCCGAAACACCCAGGTCGGCTTTATCTTTCAGGAACATTATCTGCTTCCTCAGTGCACAGTTCTTGAAAACACACTTTTGCCCCTGCTGGTTACCAGGGAAGACCCCGGGGAGGGTGAGGCCCGCGCAAAAGATCTCCTTGGCCGGGTCGGGCTCCTCGAGCGGTCAGGGCACAGGCCCTCGGAACTTTCCGGTGGAGAACGTCAACGTGCAGCCATTGCCAGGGCCCTGGTGAACTCTCCGGGATTGCTGCTCTGCGATGAACCAACCGGGAACCTCGACGGGGAAACGGCCGGCAAGGTTGGTGACCTCCTTGTTGAAATCCAGGAATCGGTTTCTTCAACGATTATCGTCGTTACTCATTCCCAGGAGCTGGCCGGGCGTTTCAACAGACAGCTTTTGTTCTCAGGTAAAACCCTGGCCGAGGCCGGATAACTTCCTATGACCCGCTGGCAACTGGCACTCAAGGGCCTGCTTTGGCATAGACTCTCCTACTTTGCAGTTGCGGCATGTATTGCCACCACCTGCGCTGTCATTTGCGGCGCCCTGCTGGTCGGCGGATCCGTGAGGGAGAGCCTCCGTGTGAAGGCGATGGAGAGACTCGGCCGGACAGAGGCTGCCCTTGTCTCCGGGAAATTTTTCAGGGAAGAGCTTTCAGCGGAGCTTCAAACGGCCTTCCCCGTTGTCCCGATGATCCTCCTCCAGGGCAGTGTCCGGCACCAGGACAACTCCAAGCTGGCCACCCGGGTTAATATCATTGGAATAGATTCCCGTTTTAAGGCGGTTCACCCCCAGGGGCACCTGGGAAAAATAGAGCAAAGAGAAACCCGGATCAACCAGGCCCTTGCCGTAGAGCTGGGGGCCCAGGCAGGGGATGACCTGCTTGTCAGCTTTGAGCTCCAGAGCGACATTCCCCGGGAGCATGCGCTCGGGAGCCGGCAAGCTACCGCTGACAGGATCAGGCTTGCCGTTGCTTCAGTGGAAAAGGATTCCGGGGCCGGGATTTTTGATCTCAAGCTCCAACAGGAGACCCCGCGCAACCTCTTCATTTCTCTTGAGAAGCTCCAGAAGGAGCTCGGCAGGAAAGGAGAGGTGAACACCCTGGTGGCCTGTAGCGGAGGTGGTGGTGCCCCTTTACCCGGGGAACTTCAAAGCGCCCTTAAGAAGTCCCTGAAACTTGGAGACCTCGGGGTTAAGTTGCGGCAATCTTCCTCCCACGGCTACCTGGCCCTGGAAAGCCGGGACTTCCTCCTGGACAGCCGCCTTGTAAAGGCTGCCAGGAAATCAATCAGCCAGAATGGCTACCTCCACCAGGAGGTACTGAGCTACCTTGCCAACTCTATTGGGCTTGAAGGTAAAGATGCTGAAATTCCATATTCCCTTGTCACAGCGGCCAGCCCATGGCTCCTGCCCGGGGGAGAGGTCTCGCAGTACCCCCTGGGGGTAAAAGATAAGGGGCTTGAGCTTTGGCGCCCCGGCTTCATCTTTTTAAACAGCTGGGCTGCAGCTGACCTCGGGGCCCGCGAAGGCGATGTAGTTAAGTTGAAGTATTTCGCCATGGGGCCGGGTCATGAGATTGTTGAGCGATCCGTTGAGATGAAGCTGGCCGGGGTGCTTGACCTTTCCGGTGGAGCCCTTGACCCAGGCTGGACCCCGGAGTACCCGGGGGTCTCAGACGCTAAAACCTTCGCCGATTGGGACCCTCCCTTTCCCATCGACCACAGCAAGATCCGGGAGCCCGGGCCCGATGGGGATTACTGGAAAGAATACAGCACTACCCCAAAAGGTTTTGTCTCCATCCAGGAGGGGAAAGACCTGTGGGCCGGGAAGTACGGGCAGCTGACGTCGATTCGTATCCGCGATGCCGATGGAAAAACAGGAAAAGATACCGTCTCAAAATACACCGGTCATCTACTTGCGGCTATTGAACCAGGTGAGTTTGGCTTGACCTTCCGCCCTCTTCGCTCAGAGGCGACGGAGGCATCCAGGCTGGGGACCGATTTCGGCATGCTGTTTGTCAGCATGAGCTTCTTTATCATCGTCGCGGCGCTCATGTTGACCTACATGACCCTCCGGCTCTCTCTTGAAAAACGGGTTCGCAGCCTTGGTATGATGGCTGCCATCGGGTTCACCTCCCGGGATGCCAGGGGAGTCCTCGGGCGTGAAATTACCCTGGTTACCGGGCTGGGGATCGCCCTTGGGGCCTTCGGTGGAATCAGCTATGCAGATGGCCTGATTTACGGCCTTCGAACCTGGTGGAAAGATGCAGTCAACGCGCCTTTTCTTACCCTTCATGTAGCTTTCGACACTGTTCTTATCAGCTCCCTGGCCACCCTGGTGCTTGCCGGCCTGACCGGATTCCTGGTGATTCGGCGGCTTACGGCTCTCCCCCCAAGAAGACTTCTCACCGGGGAGTCAACACCGCAGGCTCCATCACCTGCCGGGTCTGCCGGAAGGGCCCGAAGAGGCCTTTTCCTGGGCCTGCTGTTGCTGGCGGGGGCAGGAGCTTCCTTGTTTACGACCTACGCCGGGATTCTGCCCGCGGTTACCGGCTTCCTGTGTGCAGGGTCTTTGTTGCTGGCCGGGGGACTCGCCCTTTTTTCAGCCTACCTTAAAAGCGGCTCTGCTCTTTCGGCTAATGCAAGGGGGGTGGCGGCTCTTGCGAGACTTGGAATTCGCAACGGCAAGCGTGCCGGTACACGCAGCCTGCTGACCGCCGGCTTAATTTCATGCGCAACCTTCGTTGTAGTTACCGTTGCGGCTTTCCAGCGCGACCCCGCCGGGGGCGAGCCGGCTCTCTCATCCGGGGATGGAGGTTTCGCTTTTGTCGGAAGGTCTTCCGCTCCACTTTATTCGAGTCTTCAAACCCCTGCGGGCAGGGAAGAGCTCGGGTTGGACGAAGATATTGGGGAATTGCTTTCAGGGCCCACAACCGGAATTTACGCCTTCCGGGAGAGACCTGGAGATGAAACCAGCTGCCTTAACCTGTATCGCCCAAGCGAACCCCGTATTCTCGGGGCACCCAGGGAATTTATTGAAAGAGGCGGCTTCTCATGGTCTGGCTCCCTGGCCTCCTCCAGTGAAGAAAGGGAGAACCCCTGGGCCATCCTTAAACGTGGAGACTGGCCCGAAGGAGTTGTCCCCGCAATCGGGGATCAGAACACCGTTCGCTGGATCCTTCAGAGCGGCCTTGGCAAAGATCTTCCTGTTAAAAACGGGGCGGGCCTGGAAACCAGATTAAGAATCGTTGGCCTGCTCAGCAACAGTCTTCTCCAGGGGGCCCTGGTTGTCGACACCAAGGCCTTTGAAGAGCTCTTCCCTTCAAGAAGAGGCTGGTCCTCCTTCTTTATCGAGGCCCCTGGGGAAAAAAGGGGGCCCATCAGGGACGGTCTTGAAGATGGGCTACAGGATTTCGGATTCGACCTCCGGAGCTCCGGCGAGGTTCTCCGGCACTTCAACAAGGTTCAAAATACCTATCTTTCAACATTCATGGTTCTTGGCGGTCTTGGGCTTTTAATCGGCACCATCGGGCTCGCTGCCGTTCTTCTTCGGAATGTAAATGATCGAAGGGGAGAGCTGGCATTAATGAGGGCTATTGGGTTTTCCCGAAAGGCCGTTGCCGGCATTGTGATCTCTGAAACCTTGTTCCTGCTAATGCTTGGCGAATTCCAGGGAGCCCTGGCAGCCATCATTGCAACAGCCCCGACGCTTTTATCTACCCAATCGGAGATGCAATGGGGCGGGCTCCTTACCATCCTGGGGCTTGTCATGCTTGCAGGTTTCGTTTCCTGCTTTTTCGCCCTTCATTCGGCCCTCAGGAGGCCTGTCATCGGGGCCTTGCGTTCGGAATAACAGCCGTCAATAATTCCATTTACCATTCCTCTTGCCGATTCCGTATGATGAACGCCACCTGCGGCAGAGATGTAAATGCTGGGGCTTGATTCAGAATAGCGGGGCAACAACAGCCTGCCATGACCACCACCCAACCTGACGATTCCACAGAAGTTGGTAGTTACTTCATCTCCAACTACCCGCCTTTTTCTTTCTGGGCACCTGACAAGCTCCCCGGGGCCTACCAGGCTCTCGAAAAGGAAACTGGGGGGGATGCGCCCATCGGGCTGTACCTCCACATTCCTTTTTGCAGAAAAAGGTGCAAGTTCTGCTATTTCAGGGTCTACACCGACAAGAACAGCAAGCAGATCGAGCGCTATGTAAATGCCCTTGCCCGGGAGATTGAGATGTACCAGGAGTTCCCTGGGGTGGCCGGGCGGCCGTTCAAGTTTGTTTATTTCGGCGGGGGAACTCCTTCCTACCTGAGCTCAAAGCAGCTTCGCAATCTTGTTGCCAGCCTTCGCGAGTCGATCGGATGGGACTCTGCAGAAGAGGTGACCTTCGAGTGCGAGCCGGGAACCCTTAACCAGGGGAAGCTTGAGACCATAAGGGAGATCGGGGTGACCCGGCTCAGCCTTGGCGTCGAGAATTTCAATGACTCCATCCTGGAGGAGAATGGGAGGGCCCATCGCACACCCGAATGCTTCGAGGCCTACAAGTGGGCATCCGATCTTAATTTTGACCAGATCAACATCGACCTGATTGCGGGGATGGTTGGCGAAACCGAGGCTAACTGGACGGAGTGTGTTCAGCAGGCCCTGGCCCTCCAGCCGGACTGCCTGACTGTTTACCAGATGGAGCTTCCCTTTAATACGATCTACAGCAAAGAGGGCCTTGGTGGGACCGGGGCTGTAGCCAACTGGGAAACCAAGAGGCGGTGGGCTGAGTTTGCTTTTTCCGAATTCGTCAAGGCCGGCTATCACCAATCAAGCGCCTACACCGTTGTTCGCGACCCGGATACCAGGTTTGTCTACCGGGATGCCCTCTGGGAAGGTTCTGACATGCTGGGAACCGGGGTTTCCTCATTTGGCCACTTCAAGGGCTTTCATATCCAGAATGTCGATGGGATCGAGAACTATAATGAGCTTGTTGAGGCCGGCGGGCTTCCCCTCGGGCGGTCCTACGAGCTTGAACCCAGGGAAATGATGATCCGGGAGTTTGTCCTGCAGCTTAAAAAAGGTGGGGTTGAGGCCTCCTACTTCCTGGACAAATTCGGGGTGAACCCCGGCGATGAATTCCGTGACCAACTTGAAGAGCACCAGCAAAATGGTTTCCTGGAAACCAGTGAAGCCGGGGACGTCCGGATCACCCCTTCGGGCCTGCTTCGTGTTGACTCGCTCCTGGAGCCTTTCTTCGAAGAGAGGCACAGGGGGGCGCGTTACACCTGAGCCCCGGATGTTTGAATGAACGAGATACCCCTTACCATTGAGACAGCCGGGCCCTGGCTGGCAAATGTCCTGGACCAGTTTCCAGACGAGAGAATTGAACCCGGGCAGGTCGAGGTCCTCGCAGGAGATGAGCTCGATGGCGCCTACAAGGAGCTCCTTGTTCATACTCATCATATGACGGTCACCCTTGAAGAGAGGTGTGGTCAGCCGGTATTCCTTGAGGTTTTGAACATTCGGCACGAAGGAGACAGCTATGCCCGGAAGCTGATCCTTCGCGCAGGCAACGATGGACCCGTGGTGCTTGCCGGCATTATGCGATTCAGGCTCGAGTGCGTGGCTCAAAAGGTCAGGGAGGAGATCATCTCCGCTGAAATTCCCCTTGGGAGAATCCTTATTGAAAACCAGGTTCTTCGGAAGATCGAGACCATAGCATTCCTCCGGTTTCCATTAGGGAACTCTTTTGGGGAGCTGCTTGATTCTGCCGAAGGGGAGCCTTTTACTTACGGAAGGCTGGCTCTTATTTTTTGTGATGGAGAGCCCGCTGTCGAATTACTTGAATTGATCCCACCTGGGTTTTCCTGAAGCTATGAATTCTGAACTACCTGAATCAACCGAAAGACAACGCGATGTTGTGGTCATAGGCGGGGGGCCTGCAGGTGGCACTACAGCCGCCCTGCTTGCTAAAAAGGGCCTGGACGTGCTCCTGGTCGAAAAAGAGGAGTTCCCCCGCTTCCATATTGGGGAGTCCCTCATGACCGAAACCTGGTGGGTGTTGGAGAAGCTTGGGCTGGTTGAGTGGCTCAAGGCCTCTGCCTTCCCAAAGAAGCACAGTGTTCAGTTCATCTCCGAAGACGGCAAGCCCTCCAAGCCCTTTTACTTCTTTCAGACCAACGACCATGAGAGCGCTACCACCTGGCAGGTTGAGCGTTCCGTATTCGATGCAAAGCTGCTCGAGGTTGCGGCTGCTAATGGCGCAGAGATCCGCCATGGCGTCCGCGGCAAAAAGCTCCTCATCGATGCCGAAGGCCAGGCGAGGGGGGTTCGCGTGGAGCAGGAGGGGCAGGTGGTCGACATCCCCGCCAGCGTGACCGTGGATGCGACAGGCCTGGGAGCCCTGGCTGGACGCCAGCTGAAACTGATCCAGCAGGATCCCCGGCTGATGAAGGCCGCAATATTCGCTCACTACAAGGGCGCCCATCGCGATGAGGGAATCGATGAGGGAGCCACCCTGATCATCCATGCTTCCAACAATTCCGGGTGGTTCTGGTATATCCCCCTGTCAGATGATCGCGTCAGCGTTGGGGTTGTTGGAAACCCCGGTGATTTACTGAAAGGACGAGGTTCTCCAGGGGAGATTCTCGCGGAAGAAATTGCCGAATCCCCTGCAATGCGAGAGCGGCTGTCAAACGCCTCTCTCTGCTCCGAGGTCATGGCCATTTCTGATTTTTCCTACAGGTCCAGGCGCTGCGCAGGAGACGGGTGGGTCCTGGTGGGGGATGCCTTCGGCTTCGTTGATCCTGTTTACTCAACAGGTGTCTTTCTTGCCCTTAAGTCAGGTGAGCTGGCTGCCGATTGCATTGGCGACGCCCTTGCCGAAGGGGACCTTGGAGCTGAAAAGCTGGGGGCCTTCGGGCCCGGGTTGGTCGAAGGCATCGAGGCTATGCGCAAGCTGGTTTATGCTTTTTATACACCAGGCTTCAGCTTTGCTGATTTTGTCAGGGAGCATCCGGAGCATGGCGAAAGGCTTGTAGACCTTTTAACCGGAAATGTCTTCAAGGATGGGGTGACCGATATCTTCGATGACATGAAAGATTTCTGTGACCTCCCCGAAGAGATCCCTCTCGAGGCTGGCTGAGTCACCTCTTCCCCCTAAAGTATTTTTCCATCCTGCATATGGATGCGCTGGTCGGCTCCGAGGCAGAGCTCATCGTTGTGGGTCACCAGCACCAGCGCGGCCCCTGTCCGGGTTCTTTGCTCATGGAGAAGCGCCATTACCTCCGCCCCGGTAGTCGTGTCAAGGTTCCCGGTTGGCTCATCTGCAAGCAGCAGAGAAGGGGAGTTAGCCAGCGCCCTGGCGATCGCCACCCTCTGCCTCTCGCCGCCGGAAAGCCCCTGTATGCTTGAATCAGCCCGGGGCTTAAGGCCGACCTCGTCAAGGAGGTCCAGGGCCCGCTCTCGGCGCTCCCCGGCCTTGATGGCCCTTGGCAACATTGGCAACTCAACGTTCTGCCTTGCCGTTAAGACCGGGATAAGATTGTGCATCTGAAAAACGAAACCAATCTTCTCAGCCCTGATCCGGTCCAGCTCCCTGCGGGTGGAAACCGGAAAGCCGTTGATGATAATCTCCCCGGAATCGGGAATGTCCATGGCGCCGACCAGGTTGAGAAGGGTTGTTTTCCCGGAGCCTGAGGGGCCGGTTATGGCCACAAATTCACCTGGGCTGACCTGCAGGTTCACCCCATCTAATGCGATGACCTGCCCACCCTCGTATTCCTTTCGGGCATTGATGACATTTACCAGGAGTTCATTCATATCGCAAAGCCTCAGCCGGCTTCAGGGAGGAGGCCCTTAAGGCCGGGTAGATAGAGCCGACGGCGCCGACTATGAATGCCAGCAGCAACCCGGCAAAGAATATCCCCGGAAGGTAGCTGGCCACGAGAAGCCCCCCGGAAAATAAACTGATAAGCACCTCTGTCCCTGCCCAGCCAAGGACCATCCCCAGAAGGCCGCCCGCAATCGAGACCACGAAGCCCTCCAGTACAATGACAGTCATGACCCTCACCCTGGACCAGCCCAGTGCGCGCAGGGTTCCAATTTCCCGGGTCCTTTCTGAAACACTCATCATCATGGTGTTCAGGACCCCAAGGACACCGACGATTCCGGCAATTACCGAGAGGATGAAAATGAACTCATCGATGTAATCAAGCTGTTGATTGAAGCGATCGGTGAATTCGCTGGCGGGCAGGGCAATCAGCTGGGGAAAGTCCTTCTCAATCAATTCCCGGGTATTCGCGGCCTCCTCGGGATCGGTGTAAACAAAAAGGAGAGCGTAATCCGGCCCCGTCTTTTGCTGGACCACCTCGGCGTGGGCAACGGCTCCCAGGTTTTCCCAACCCAGGGATGTTTCGAAAATTCCCGTCACCTCGTATTCAGGAATCCCCAGCAGCTCCTCTCTGAAGAGGGGGAATTTATCCCCTACCTTCAGCTTGAGCTTGCCGGCGATCAGGGTCCCAAGAAGGAGCTCGGATTTTTCCAGGGGAAGCCTGCCGGCAATCAGCTTGTCTTCGTATTTCTGGATCATCCTTTCGTTGAAAACCCTCCCGAAGACAGGAATGACTCCAAGCCCGGAGGCGAGGGTGGATTTCTTCCCCAGCTTGGGGCCCATGATGATGGTGAAATTGGCCCGGGATATTTCCTGGACGCCCTGGATTTTTTCGACCTTTTCAATGGTCTCCACAGAGACCCTGCTGAAGGCGAGGTCTGCTGCCGACCTGTCGAAAACAACCAGGCTGGCCCCACTGTCTTTCATGTAGGTGTTCAGGCTGTTTCTCATTCCCCTTGAGATGGAGAGTATTGAGATGATCATAGCCACGCTGACGGCAACCCCGAGCAGGCAGAGAAAGCTCCGGCCCTTCCGGATGATAAATTGCCGGCAAACATAGGAGAGCATATTAGCCCTCCTTCAGGGGGAGCCGGTAACAGGCAGCCTCCCTGGCGTTGCGTACAAGAAGGAAGGGCGAGGCCAGGGTGGGGTGGTTCCAGCTTTTCCCCTCAATCAGCTTAATTCTGGCTGTCTCTATAAGCTCGCGCTTGTCCGGCTTGACAATGACCAGCTCGCCGCGCTCCGAGAGCACCAGGAGGCGGTCATCGGCAAGAATGAGCTGGCCGTGACCATACCGGCCTCCTTTCCATCTCCTCTTGCCGGTCTCCAGGTTAAGGCAAACCAGGATCCCGTCATCAAGACCGAAGGCATCTCCCTTGTAAATTACAGTATTTGAAAACTTGGCTTTCAGGTTCCGGTTTTTCCACAGGGTGTCGGGGT
>CAZTRG010000085.1:0-6504 GCA_964615885.1 uncultured Planctomycetia bacterium
GCACGAGACGCGCGGCGCGTGCTTGGTGCCGCGCACCCGACCACAGAGGGAATTGAGCAGAATCTACAAAACGCGCGCGCTGTGCTCCGCGCCCGGGGTTCCGAGGTTCAAGGGCACGCTCATGCGCAACTTGCCGCCGAGGGTGTTGCCGGAAAGATTTGTCGAGGGCCCCGGCCGGCCACCGAAAGAGCCCGCCGTATAATCCGAGTGCCCGATCAGCAAGCTCGAGCCACGTAACCAGCGTGCCCAGACCGACACGCGGTGGCCCCCGTTGCTCATGCGCGGCGAGGTGTCTGTCTCGATGCGGTTGACCGTGGTGTCCCCCTTGCCGGTGGCGACCAGCTCCAGGCAGGCATTGCCGGAGTGGGAATCGTAGGTCACCCGGCGGCTGTAGATGTGGGTTCCCTGGATGCGCCAGGGCGAGGTGTTGGTCTCGAATCCACCGTTGCCGATGTGCTGGCTCCCGGTGGCGATGCGAGTCACCGAGATGTCATCGAGAAGGCAGGCTCCCTTCTCGACCAGGAAGAGATGCAGCTCTGCCTCGCCGGAACGCTGGTAGTTGCTGACCGAATAGCTCAGCTGCTGCCACGGGGCCTTCTCGGTCTCGTCACTGGCCTCCCAGGCCGAGGCGACGGAATTATCCTGGTTCGGGTCAATGAGTTCGAGGCTCGAACCCCGGCCATCGGCCCAGATCGACCAGCGGCCGCCGTCAAAGTAGCGCACCCGGTCAACCGGGTTGCCCAGGGCATCGACCAGCTCGACATTCTCGCCGCCATCGGCGAGCTGGCCCTCGTAGGGACCCAGCGAATCTTCGATTCCGTAGCGCATCCGCATCATCTCAGGATCCTCGGTGATTACGAGGTAGCCGCTGGAGGGGATCGAGGTGCCGGGCTCGAAGGTATACTCGATACCCTTGCTGAAACGGAATCCCGACAGGTCAATCGCCGTATTCCCGCGGTTGAAAAGCTCGATGAACTCCCCAGCGCGGTCTTCGGGCGGATTGTAAAAGATCTCGTTGATCACCAGGTTGGTGGTTCTCTCCACCTGGTTGGGCTCGCCGCGCGTGGGCGCCGCGGAGATCCAGTCGAGGCCACCTCCGTCCGGGTAGCGCTGGTGTGACCAACCGGCTGCGGCCATTTCAGCGGGAGCGGAGCGGTCAAAGGTCTCCGCCGCGATACAGTTGCCCCCGGGTGCCAGCAGGAAGAACCGGGCCTCGGTGCCGGAGAAATCGAAGCCTCCCTCCTGCTCCCCCACCACCAGGAAACCACCGGCGGCGACAAGGGACCCGCCAGCGGGAAAGGTGAAGGGGTTCTCACGGGCCGGGTCATCGCTGAGCCGGTAGCCGCCAAGATCGACAGCCGCCGCGCCGCGGTTGAAGATCTCCACCCAGCCGCCACCCGCGGCGGGTGCGCGGTAGAGCTCGTTCAACACAATTCCCCCGGTGCCGCCCTCATCCTCAATAATCAGGCGGCGGCGTATGAGGCGCGGGGCGAGACTGAAATCTGAGCTGCGCAGGGAAAAATTATGGCCGGTGATCGCCAGCACGTTGTCTCCCTCTACAAAGGCCCCCTCCGGGATGAGGAACATCTCCTCCTCGCTGGCCTCGTGAGATCCGGAGGCGGTACTTTCAAAGGTGGAGTCCTCGTCGCAGTTGGTCGATGCAACGAGGGTGCCGTTCACGAAGGCGCAGAAACCATCATCGAAGGTCAAGCCGAGGAAGAAGTCGCCGGCGGCCGCCAGGTCAGCGGCATCGAGGCGGATCACCTTGCGGATCGAGAAGCTGGGATAGCCATCACGCATGTCGTCAAGGATGGTCGTGTCATCGTTGTCGCCGTAACCGAAACCGGGCTCGCCCGAATCCCAGCCGGAATCATCAAAGCCCGCGAGCTTCCAGGCATTGGGTGGATTGGAGAAAGCCGAGGTTCCACGGCGGTAACGCCAGGGCTCTTCGGCAGCCACCACGACCGTATCCTCAAATTGCGGGCCGCGCTCCTGGGGAAAGTTTGCCCGGCCCGGGCTTCCGCCGAGCTCCGGGCTGATGGTCCAGCTTTCCGGCTCCTTGCTGTCAAGATGGATCCCCCGGATAACCAGGCTGTGCCCGGTGCCATCGGGCGCCGTCGGCCACTTCCCCTCGTCTCGATAGCGAATACTCTGCAGGGGAATCCCGACATCATTGGCAAGCTCAAGGCGCTCCCCGCTGCCATCGAGGCGACCGATAAAATTACCGAAAACCAGTCCGCCATCGATACCGTAATGTTTTATTACGGCTTCGCGGTCGGCACAGACGATGATCTTCTGGTTTCTAGTCAGAATCGTGCCAGGAGGGAACTGGTAGGTAATCCCACCAGAGAATCTGTAACCCGATATGTCTTCAGGAGTTGTGGTGTCTGAGGCGAGCTCGACAAACTCGAGCGATTCAAGTCCTTCACCAGGGTTGTAGTGAATCTCAGAAATCACCACGGCCTGCACCTGGCTACCGGCCAGGAGAGCAAATGCAAACCATTGCAGAATAAGAAGATGTCTGTTCATGCTGAAAACTCCGGCTGGCCGGCTGGCAGATGCCTTTACTTCCTTGTTGAAGACCCTTTAGTTGAAGACCCAATCCGGCTAACCGGGCCTGTCTCCCTTAGCCGATACTCGACCCAAAACCTTTGCTTAACAAGTTTAATGGATAAGCCAGCCGCTCGACACATCTGAAACCATTTCTTTGTTCTTTACCAGAACTTAAAGAGACTGTTACAATGCACGGCCATTAAAATTGTCTTTCATGGGTCGAGAGACGATGCCGAGTCTGCATCTCGGTTATCTGGATATTTGAACACGGGACCAGTCGGTCTCGAAACAATGGTTTGAGGGAGGTTCTCATGCGTTCTTTGTACGCCTCTTTATTGGCGCTCTTGTTCTGTTTTTCTGCAACCAGCGAGGTCATGGCACAAGCTGCACTTGATCTCCCGATCCGAATCAATTGCGGCGGACGCGAGATTACCGACTCCAATGGTAACGTCTGGCTCGCCGACGAGGGAGTCAACGTCGATCCTCTCGGCATCCGTCCCAACGATGTAGGTGGTGGACAGGCGATCGTCAACTGGTCCGCTGCCGTAGTACCGGCCAGCGTCACCGCCCTGGGTTTTGATGGGAACAACGCTGAGGACCTGCAGATCTTCAAGGACATTCGCTGGGACAATGCCGGCGAAGCGCCCGACTGGCACATGGAGTTTGCCGTTCCCAATAGTACCTACACGGTCAACTTCTACCTGGTTGACGCCGGCGATGGCCGCCACTACCAGTTCGCCATCGAAGGCGCAGTTGTCGCTGAAGATGTTCACCAGCTGGCATTCCCTGTTGGTGAGGGCCAGGTCCCCGGCCCCAACATCGCCGGAAAATACTCCTTCGATGTAGAGGTTACAGACGGCGTCCTTAACATCGGCATACTCCCCGGTTTCGGCCTCCCCGGAGCCGGCGACCCCAACCCCATCCTCCAGGGTCTTGAGATTCTTATAAATGACCCGAATTTCGATCCCTGCGATGACCCCGAGTTCGGCATCTGCGCCAGCCAATTCATCGGCGCCATGACCACGCCCGATGATGACTGGTGGGCCGCTGCCGGCGACAATGTCGCCCTCGGAGGCACTGCAACCCAGTCCACAGAAGGCTGGGGCGGCGCGCCCGCACGAGCCATCGACGGCAACACCGATGGTAACTGGGCAACCGGATCGACTACCCACACCAATGGAGCCAACTCCTGGTGGGAGGTCGACCTCGGAGACGTCTACGATATCGGCGCTGTACGCATGTGGAACCGTATGGATTGCTGCCGTGAGCGCCTCAGCGGTATCACCGTTGAAGTGCTTGGAGCTGACCGCTCGGTAGCCTTCTCACAAGGAGGCCTCGATGCGCTCAGCGCACAGACCCTCGCCTGCTTTACCGGCGCCGTCGAGGGCCAATTCGTTCGCATCTCGATGCCGGGAAGCTTCCTGAGCCTCGCCGAGGTACAGGTCTACGAACCCACCTTCGAGACCACCGGTGGCTTCTCCTGGAGCGCCCCGGCCTGCGTAGATCCGGCGGGCTACAACGTCTACAGGAACGATGAGCTCCTCCTGGAGCTGGCCGGCGATGCAACAGGCTTCGAGCACATGCCCGATGCCCGCACCGCCGTTTACCGTCTCGACACGGTTCAGGCCGATGGCTCAGTCTGCGAAAGCAGCACCGTCACGCTGAATAACGACACCCTCCCCTTCGAGGCCCCCGTGCGAATCAACTTCGCCGGCGAGGATGCCGTCGATGGCGATGGCAACGTCTGGATGGGCGATGGTAATTCCCCCGGCGACCGCCTGGGCATCCGGCCCAACGACGGTAACGGAGGCAACCACATCAGCAACTGGTGCGCGGCTGACGATGCCGCCCTCGTGGCGCTCGGCTTTGACCCCGCCAACGCTGATATGAAACTGGCTCTCTCCAGCATTCGCTGGGATTCCGACAGCCTCAACTCGCCGTTCCAGCTTGAGATCCCGATCGCCGATGGCGCCTACTCCGTAGGCCTGTACTTCCTTGAGTGCTGTTGCGCCAACCGCGCCTACACCGTCCATATCGAGGGTGAAACGGTCTCCGGCGTCATCAACCAGGCCACCTTCCAGTGGTCCAATGTTGGCTACTTTAACTTTGACGCAGTGGTCGCTGACGGAGCCCTGTCGATCACCCTTCGCGGTGTTGCCGGTGGCGATGTCAACGCGCTGATTACAGCGCTCGAGGTAACCGAGCGGGTACCTGAGATCTGTGACAACGGTGAGGACGACGATGGCGACGGCAATACCGACTGCGCCGACTCCGAGTGTCCCGCCTGCGTAGAGATCTGCGACAATGGCGAAGACGACGACAACGACGGCGATGTCGACGCTGACGACCTCGATTGCGGCCCCCTGGAGATTGCTGAAAGTCTCCTCGTCGCTCTCGATGCCAAGGACGAAACCGCCGGCTCCGACCTCTGGAGGAACCGCGGAACCTTGGGCGACTTTGAAAAGGTCGGAGCCCCCAGGGTTGAAAACCGCGACTTCGGTGTCGGCGTCAGCTTCAACGAACGCGGCCGAAGCGGCGACACCTACCAGAGCACCGATAATGCCCCCGAGGGTATTATCGGCGCAAACCCGACCCGGAGTATCGAGATGTGGGTCTGGCCCCTGACCAACAACCCCGTCGAGGAAACTCTGATTTCCTGGGGTAAGCGCGGTGGGCCCGACGGCGCGAACATGTCCTTCAACTACGGTAACCACGGAGCCTATGGCGCTGTTGGACACTGGGGAAGCCCCGACCTCGGCTGGAACGACGGTGGAGGAATCCCCGCACAGGGAGAATGGCACCACCTGGTCTATACCTACGATGGTGAAACCACCAGGGTCTACGCCGACAACTGTCTCGTCGCCGCCGATTGCCAACTCTCCAACGAGGAGTTCCTCGGTGCCGGCCGGATCAACACCCACGGGGGTACGAAGATCCGGATCGCCCAGCAGACCGAGGGTGACGGTGTGAACCTGACGCTTGGCCTGCAGGGAAAAATCCTTGTCTCCAAGGTAAGGGTCCACGATGGCGTCCTGACTGCTGACCAGATCGCGAACAATTACGAGGTCGAGCTGCCTGAGTTCCAGCCCGGCCCCGACGAGATCTGCGATGACGGTATCGACAACGACCGTGACGGCGACGCTGACTGCGACGACGACGACTGCGCCGAGGCCTCGGCCTGCGGTGCCCAGTTCGTACGTGGCGATGCCAATGGTGACGGCGGAGTCGATATTTCCGACCCCACCCATACCCTGCGTAATCTCTTCGCTGGTGGCCCCGGAGCACCCTGTTCGGACTCCGCGGATGCCAACGATGACGGAGGAGTGTCGCTCACCGATGCGATCTTCTCCCTCAACTACCTCTTCCGTGGAGACGCCGCACCTGCGGCTCCGTTCCCCGCTTGTGGAACGGACGACACGGCAGACGAGCTTGGTTGCCAGACCGCCACCGCGGGCTGCGAATAAGGACCGAGTGCTTTCACAGGCGGCGCAACTTCGGCAAATGCCGGGGCTGCGCCGCCTGTCTTTTCAGCTTTAGCCGGGAGCTCTCTCCTGGAAAAAAGGTCAGCCCCGCTTCTGCCGGGCTGACCTTTTTTTTCGGCCTCCTCCCCACAGCAAGCTGGCCTGTAAGGCCCACCGGCTTTCTTACCCTCCGGAAGGAAACTACTTCTTTACCGGGAATTAGATAGGCTGCTACAATGTTAGGCCGTCTAATTGCCTCAGATGGGTCTGAGGACAGTATTCGGTGGTTTATTTCCGGACAACCGGGCCAAGGCCCGGTATCCCGGAATTCAATATTTAAGGGAGGTCGCACATCATGTGTAGACGGTTTGTTGTGACGCTTGGAGTTTTAGGACTTCTGGCAACGTTGTTTACCACACCTACTTTTGGACAGAACGCCCCGAACGGCTGGATCCAGAGTGGCGCGTGGACTTACATGCTTCTTGACCAG